>JBKPHO010000478.1:0-8570 GCA_046729915.1 Actinomycetota bacterium
TTGCCGGCATCGGCGCCCGAGATCGAGATCCCGCTGACGCTGACCGGCTTGGCGCCGCCGACGTGCTTGCTCGCGAAGGAGGCGCTGCTGTAGGCGGCGCTGACCGTGTCGCCGGCCAGCTTGTCGGTCGCCAGGCTGACGCTCGCGGAGGTGGTGCCGTCGTAGACCTTGTTCTGGCCCGTCGCGGTGACGGTCAGGTCGCGGGCGCCGATGTTCGCGGTCAGCCCGCTCGGCTGGCCGACGCTGTAGTTGCCGGCATCGCTGCCGCTGAGGGTGACGCCGGTGACCGTCACGGGCTTGTCGATGCCGACGTTCTTGTTGACGAAGCTGGCGGAGTAGCCCGAACTGTTGATCGTGACCGTGTCACCCGACTCGACGCCGGCGAGGCTCGCGCTGGTGAAGTCGACCGGGGCGTTCGTCGTCGAGTCGTACGTCTTGTCGTATGCGACGGCGCCCGTGATCGTGAGGTTCTTGGCCCCGACGGTCAGCGTCGCGGCACTGGAAGTGGCTGTGCCACAGGCGTTCGTGAAGACCGCCCGGTACTGGTTACCGCTCGCCGAGACCGGCGGCTTCGTCAGCGCGAGCGTGGCGCTCGTCTCGCCGGGCATGTTCGCGAAGCCGGAGCCCGAGTCGACCTGCCACTGCACCGACGGCGAGGTTCCGCTCGCAGCTGCGCTGAAGCTCGCGTTCTGTCCGTAGGTGACCGACTGTGCGCTCGGCTGCGTCGTGACCGCGGGAGCGTTGCACGGCGAGTTGACGAGCAGCGTGCCGGTGCCGGTGGAGAAGTCTCCGGTCGAGGCCGGGTTGTTGGCACGAACGGTGAACGGAGTCGAGCCCACCGTCGCCGCAGTGGTGCTGATGGTCAGCGTCGAGGTCCTCGACGTGTCGCCGCCCGCGAAGCTGACGGTGCTCGGGCTGAACGAGGCCGTCGCGCCGGCCGGCAGCGACGTGGTCACGCTCAGATCCGCGCTGAACGCCGTGCCTGTCGCGCCGTTCCGATTCACCGCGACCGTGTAGGTGGCGCTGCCGGCCGTCCCGTTGGTGAGCGTCCCGGTCTGCGAGCCGACGGTAACGGTGCCGACGCGCTTGGCCACGACCAACGTGGCCGAGCCGGACGTGGCCCCGGGACCCTGACAGCCGGAGCCGTTCGCGCCGCTCACGGTGATCGGGAAGCTCCCCGTCGGCGTCGCCCCGGTCGTCGAGATGTTGAGCGACGTGGTCATCGGGCTGTTGCCGGAGCCCGTTGTGTGAAGCGGGTTCGTGCCGAAGGTTGCCGCTGCGCCGCTCGGCAGCCCGGCGGCGCTGAGCGTGACGTCGCAAGGGGTGTTGTTCCCGCCGACGGTCAGGCTCACCGTGTACGCGGCGGCGAATCCCGGAGCGACGTTGACGGTCGCGGGCGTTACCGCGATCGACGAAGGATTGGAGTCGGTGAAGGCCGTCGTCGCCGACGAGCCGGAGAAGCCGGTCGCGACGACGCTGTAGTTCGCCACGAACCAGTTCGGGAGCTGGAAATGGTGCGTGAAGGTGCCGTTCGAGTCGGCGCTGAGATCCGCGCTGTAGGACCACGTCTGGCCGTCCTGGTCGTTCACGAAGAGATGCACGGACTCGCTCGGGAGCCAGTCGGTACCCGTCAGGGTGACCGTCGACCCGGGCGCGTAGTCGTTCTGGTCGCTGACGATCGTCGGCGTCGAGGCCGGCACCGAGCTCGAAGAGAACGTGGCGGTCGCGCTACCGCCGAGCCCGGAGGTCGCCACGGCAACGAAGTCGGAGGCGAAGTTCGTGGGAAGAACGACGGAGGTGCCCAGGGAGCCGTCGGCGGAGGCGGCGAGGTCGTCGTCGAAGCTCCAGCCGTGTCCGCCGGCGTCGGCGATGTGGACGTGCACGGGGGCTCCCGGAAGCCAGCCCGAGCTCGACAGCTGAACCGCGTCGCCCGGCGCATAGGTCGCCCGGTCGCTCGCGAGCGTGGGCGCAGGCCCGTCGGCGCGCGCAACGCCCGTATAGGCGCCGACCGCGCACAGCGCAAGGACGAGCACCGCCAGAAGCCTCCTGAAATGCATTGCCTCTCCCCCTTATCCCTTGTGAGTCCGCCGGAAGACCTGCCGCCGCAGTCGTGCGGAATCCAAAGGTGACGCGCGATTTGCCGTTTGCCAATAGGCCGTTCGGCCTGTCCGCCTAGCCGTGAGTCCCACGACCCGGACCTTCGGCTAGACGGACCAGCCGAAGGTCCTGAGCCCGGTCGACCCCGGTGTCATCGACCCGGTGTCAGACACGCAAACGAAACCGTGCCGCGCGTTCCACAACATCACGGCTTGCAGGCAATTCACACGGGCGCACGTGTCAGACACCGTGGCGGATCTCAGCGGTCGGTGCGGCGGCGGCCTCGGCCGCCGAGGTCGCGGTTCGACTCCATGTCGAACCACATCGCGAAGAGCGTGAACTGCGAGCCCGAGATCAGCAGCAGCGCGACCAGCACGATCGTCGCCGGCGTGATGTCGTTGCCGAGGATCCGCAGTACGAGCTCGGCGATCCCGAGCCCGAGCCCGATCGCGGTCGCGAGCAGGCCGAGCGCGTAGAAGAAGACGAGCGGATGGAAGTCGCGGATGACGTACTTCTCGCGCATCCGCCAGAAGAAGCCCTTCACGAGCAGCCACGAGATCGAGGGCACGACCTTGCGCAGCCGGATTCCCGACCGCTCGCCGACGCCGTAGATCGGCCGCGACGGGTAGTCGCGCACGCGCGCGTTCCAGACGTTCAGGTGCACGAGCAGGTCGTTCGGGAAGCCGTAGCGGGGGTAGATGCGGTCGAGGTCGAGCAGCTCGAGGTACTGGAGCGAGATCGCCGTGTAGCCGGACTGCGAGTCGGCCACGTGCCAGTAGCCGGACGCGATTTTCGTCAGCAGCGAGAGCACCGCGTTGCCGAGGTAGCGGTAGCGCGGGATCACCTCCCAGGCCTGGCCGGTGAAGAGCCGGTTCGCCTTCGCGTAGTCGACCTCGCCCCGCGCGACCGGGCCGGCCAGGGTCTCGAGGTCGTCGGGGTCCATCTGCGCGTCGGCCGCCATTACGGCCGTAACGTCCATCCGCTCGGCGAGCGCGCGGTGGTAGCCGGTCAGGATCGCCCCGCCGACACCGAGGTTGCGCTCGTGCTCGATCAGCTCGACCCGCGGGTCGGCGAGCGTTCGCACCGCGTCGACTGTCCCGTCGGTCGAGAGGTCGTCGACGACGTAGATCCGGTCGACGAACTCGGGGATGGCGCGGATCGTCTCCCCGATCAGCTTCTCCTCGTTGTGCGCGGGGACGACGACCGCCACGCGCTTGCCTTCCAGCACGTTTGGAGGCTACGAGCGGGAGCGGACGGCTCTGAGCACCGGCTCGTAGACGAGCGCGGCGACGATCCCGAGCAGCAGGCCGATCAGCGCCGCGACGAGCACGGTGTTCCGGCGGCTGCGCGCCGTCGTCTTCGTCGCGGCCGCAAAGGTCGTGACCTGCGGCGCCTCCACGTCCTTCGCGAGCGCGAGTTGCTGCTGGTTGGTCGTCAGCTGGTCGGTCGTCGTGAGCTGCTGCTGGACGAGGCCGTTGAGCTGTCCGAGCGCGATCAGCCGCTCGATCGTCGAGAGGCCGGAGGCGTTGCTGAGTGCCTCTTGCTGCGCCTTGAGGTTTCGAGTGAGTGTGCTGAGCGCAGCCTTTTCCTGATTCACCTGCAGCTGAAGGTTTTCGATCTTCGTCTTCGAGTAGCCCGCCAGCGCCGGTGAGTTCACCACCGTCAACGCGAGGTTGTTCGCAGCCCGGGCCACCTTCCGGCGCTCGTGACCGGTGACGTTGATCGTCACGAGCGGGTTCTGTCCGAGGCGTGAGATGTTGCCGGTGACCGCCTGCGTGGAGATTTGACCCCGGAGCTGCGAGGGCTTTATGCCGACCTTCCGCGCCACGGCCTGGATGGTCGCCTCCGCAGTGACGATCGTTCGAACGGTCGAAGGGTTGGTTGCCTGGCTCTGCACCTGCACGCCTCCCTGAGACAGCGGCTGGCCGAGGTACACGGTCGCCTTCGCCTTGTAGACCTGCGCGCCGCCGAGCGAGACCAGGTAGCCGATCACGATCCCGGCGGCCAGGCCGGCGGCCGGGAGCCACCAGTGCGTCGTCAGCGTGCGCCAGTGGCGGCCCAGGTCGACCTCGCGCTCCTCTTCGGGTGCCGGAAGCCGCGGGGTGGTTCGGGGCGGATCGAGCCTCGTGCTCATGCGACCGGCGACTCTACCGAGCCTTCCGCTCGACGAGGCCGAGGACGCGTCCGTACCCGGTGAGGTAGACGCGCTTCCCGTCGGAGACGATGCCTGCGTACTTGCCCTGGGGGAAGCTCCAGAGCAGCTTCCCGCTCCGCGCGTTCAACGCGTAGGTTCGCGCGCCCAGGCTCGAGAAGTAGACGACCCCGTCGATCACGACCGGCGAGCCGGAGATCTCGTCGTTGGCCTTGAAGCTCCAGAGGCGATCGCCGGTCGCGGCGTCGAAGGCGTAGAGGTTGTGGTCGAAGGAGCCAATGTAGACGCGCTTCTGCCACACCGCCGGAGACCCGTAGACGTAACCGCCGGTCCCATGCGACCAGCGCAGCTTCCCGCTGGTGGCGCCGAACGAGTAGACCTTCCCGTCGGTCCCGCCGATGTAGACGCGGCCGTACGCGACCGCAGGCGTCGAGTAGAAGGTGGCGAGCGAGCCAAGGCGCTGCTGCGCAGAGGCGCGCCAGATGAGCTTCCCCGTGCGTGCCTTGAGCGCGTAGACATGGTGGTCGTAGGAGCCGAAGTAGACCCGGCCGCCGGTGTAGGCGATCCCGTCCTTGATCTTGCCGTCGGCCGTGAACGTCCAGCGCAGCCTGCCGCTCGCCGCGTTGAAGGCGTAGACCCTGCCGCGCCAGTCGCCGATGTACACGACCCCGTCGGCCACGGCAGGCGACGACTCGCTCGGGCCGATCGTCTTCTTCCACCGGACCTTCCCGGTGAAGGCGTCGAGCGCCACCACGAGGCCGTCGATTCCGGAACGGGTCGTGTTACAGGGCGGCCTGTTCATGAACGTCATGTAGACCGTCTCGCCGGCGACGGCGGGCGATGACGCGGTGCAGCGGTTCGTGTGGTAGCTCCACACGAGCCGCCCGCGCCCGCTGCGGATCGCGTAGAGCGTGCCCCTCCCGTTGGCGAAGAACAGCAGCCGGTAGGCGACGGCCGGCGGAAACTCGACCAGGTGCCCGGCGCGAAAGCCCCAGATCGGCCGATAGGGCGGCCTGACGTTCATTCCGGCCGGCGCCCGGCGGCGGGCCGGGTCGAACCCGTACATCGGCCAGGGGATCTTCACCGTCGCGGGCCGCGCCGGGGGCGGCGGCTCCTGCGTCGGGACGAACTCCTCCGTCGGGGACCCGCGGACGTCCCTGCTCTGGTGCTCGCGGTAGAGGACGAAGCCGCCGATCGCAGCGACGGCGACCACGGCGACCGCCGCCAGCGCGAGGAGGGCCTTCTTCATCGCCGCGTCGGCTTGACGGCGTAGAGCCTCGAGAAGCCGTGCATGAGCAGCAGCCGCCCGTTGCCCGAGACCGGAACGGACGTCCCGCCCCGGAACCGGAAGACGAGCCGGCCGGTGCGCGCGTTCAGGCCGTAGATCCGGCGCTCGCGGCTACCGAAGTAGACGATCCCGTCCACGACGGTCGGAGCGCCGCCGATCGGGCGGGAGGTCGAGAAGCGCCAGGCGATCGACCCTGTCCGGATGGAGACGCTGTAGAGCGAGCCGTTGTAGGAGCCGAAGTAGAGTCGGCCGTTCCAGACCGCCGGCGAGGAGTAGACGTAGGCGCCGGTGTTGATCGACCAGAGCCGGTGACCGCCCGTCGAGAACGCCGTCAGCGAGTTGCCCGTCGAAGAGGGCACGAAGACCCGCCCGGCGGCGACGGCCGGCGTTCCGTAGATGCGGCCGTTGACCGACCCCGTCCAGCGCAGGCCGCCGTTGCCGACCGCGAGCGCGCGCAGGCGGCCGCCGTAGTCGCCGATGAAGACCGTGCCGCCCGCGTACGAGGCGCTGGAGGTGATCTTCGACCCGCTGCCGAAGGTCCAGCGCAGCCGGTGCGTCCGCAGGTCGAGGGCGTAGACGGTGCCGTTCCAGGCGCCGAAGTAGTCGACGCCGTGGAGCACGAGCGGCGACGACTCGACCGGCGAGCCGACCGCGAACCGCCAGACGACGCGCCCGTTGCGCCGGTTCAGGACGTAGACGTGGCCGTCCATGCTGTGGACGACGAGGTGCTCGCCGACGACGGTGGGAGAGGCCGCCATCTTCCCGCCGAGGTCCCGCCGCCACACCGTCGCGCCGTTCCGCATCAGGAAGGCGCGCACGCTGCCGTAGTAGTTCGAGACGAAGGCGACCCCGTCGTTCACCACCGCCGGGAACTCCATGAAGCCGCCGGCGGCGCGGCTCCAGACGATGCGGAACGGCGGGCGCAGGCGGATCCTCGTCTGCACCTGCGTCCGGGCCGGGCCGACGCCGTACATCGGCCACTGCAGGTTCGGCTGGTAGAGGCGCACCCCGGCGAGCGGGTGCTTGAGGAAGTTGATCCGGGTCGTCACCGGCGAGTAGCCCCGCCGCGAGACGTGGACGTGGAAGGGCCCGCGGTGGGGGATGTCGACCTTCGCGCGGCCGCCGCGGTCGGTGCGCGCCTTGTACTTGCCGACGTGGACGCGCGCGCCCACGACCGGCCCATGCAGGTCGCCGTCGCGCACGACGACGAGCACCGCCGTGCGCCTGCGCTGAGCCGGAACGGGCTTGGGCGCGGGCCGGGCCAGCGTCGCAGGCGGTGCCTCGGGCGACTTTCGCTCACCGCTCGCGTGGTCGTCGCCACGACAGCCGGCGGCGCCGACGAGCACGAGGGCGAGGAGAGCTGCGCGTCCGCTCAGGCGACCCACGGCAGCAGGCTAGAGACGTCGTCGGTTGTCACTACGACCCCTTTCGGCTAGCGCTTCCTGCCCCTCGCGGCGGGAACGGTAGCCAAACGCTCAGGTGCGATACGCGGGGAAGTAGTCGCCCGCCGCCGCGTGGCCGGAGTGCTCGGTCAGCTCCCGGTACAGGGCGGGCTCGAGGATGCGCTGCCCCACGAAGAACGGTCTCAGCCCGTGCGGCGCGAAGCCGCGCTTGTAACGGAAGATGCCGTCGTCCTCGCTGTAGCCGCCGCCGAGCACGAAGCGCCGCTTGCCCGCCTCCTTGGCCCAGAGGATCAGCTCGTGCTTGAGCAGGTCGTTCGGCCGCAGCTCGTAGGCCTCCTGCTCGGTGCCGCCGAGGAAGGAGTAGATCGTCTCTGCCGACACGAGCACGAGCTCGGACGAGATCACCCGGTCGCCCGAAAGCGCGTGGGCGTAGAGGAACTGGCCCGGCAGCTTGCGCTGGATACCCTCGAAGAACTCGGCCGGGAAGTCGTAGCGCTCGTCCGCGTTGCGGCGCCCCAGCGTGTGCCGGTAGATCCGGAGGAAGTCGGCCACGCGGGCGCCGGTCTCGTCGAGCTCGATCCGGACCTCGAAGCGCTGCGCCTTCTTGACGTTCTTGCGCACCTTGTGCTCGAAGTCCATCCAAAGCTGGCCCGGGTCAGGGTCGAGGTCGCGGACGACGTTCACGAGCCTCTGGACGCGCTCGCCAGGGTACGGCAGGAGGGACTCGGGGAAGAGCGCGAGCCGGACGAACTCGGAGACGACGGCCTCACCCTCGGCCCACTCGGCGAACCGGGGCCAGAACTCCGCCGCGACCGCGTCGGGATCGTCGTTGCCCCAGAAGAACGGGCCGCCGTAGCCGTACGGGCTTGTGAGATCGGCGGCGCGCTCGAGCGTCGGCGGGCAGAACGGCTCCTGCGTCAGGTCACGCAGCAGAAACGGGTAGAGGACGGCTCCCCCAGCTCCCGTCCACGCCGCGCAGAGCGGGCGGCTCTTCTCGTCCTCGTACAGCTTCAGGTAGCCGGGATGCGCGAAGGCCTCGCGCCGCGGCCAGGCCTGCCAGAGCTCGAGCCACCGCTCGAGGTCGCCCGGCTCGGTCGACCAGACGTGGAGCTCGCCGGTCGTCAAACTGTGGTCGAATGGAGCCGGATGCGGAGCGGACCGACGAGGGCGGCAGGCACGCGCGCGATGATATCCGCGCCCCGATGAGCTTCCCGAAGCGCCGCCGCGCGCTGCGGCTCAAGTACGCCGCCGACCGCGTGCTGGCAGGCGTCGGCCTGGTCGTGCTCAGCCCCGTGCTCGGGGGGATCGCGCTTTGGATCCTGCTCGAATCCGGGCGACCGGTGCTGTTCGCGCAGGCCCGGGTCGGCGAGGGCGGGCGGACGTTCTCGATGTTCAAGTTCCGTTCGATGGTGAAGGGCGCGATCGAACTCGGACAGCAGCTCAACCTGACCGAGGATCCCTACGGGATTGCGCCGAACGACCCCCGCATCACCCGCAGCGGCGAGTTCTTGCGCCGCACGAGCCTCGACGAGCTGCCGCAGCTGATCAACGTCCTGCGGGGCGAGATGAGCCTGGTCGGCCCGCGCGCCGACATCGTCGAGCAGGTCGCCAACTACACCCCGGAGGACCG
>JBKPHO010000479.1:0-10119 GCA_046729915.1 Actinomycetota bacterium
GAACTCGTCGGCCCGCTCGTAGCAGGCAAGGCAGTGGTGCAGCTCCGGAAGGGTGCTCCCGATCCGTGCGCTCGGAGCGACGGGAAAGACCGAGGAGAGCGTCGCCTTCGTATGCGAGTCGCCAGAGGCGAACAGCGTGACGTCGTGCCCGGCGTCGGCCAGGCCGTCGGCGAGCAGCCAAACGATCCACTCGATCCCGCCGTAGCCGGTCGGGGGCACGGCGAACCAGGCCGGGCTCAGGATCGCGATTCGCAAGGGGTCGTCAGCCACTATGCCTCCTCGACGGTCACTCGGCCCTGGTCGACCCGGACGTCCCACTGGCGGTCGAACGCGCGGATCCCCGAGAGCCGCATCGAGCGTCCCGCCCAGGACGGGAGCTCCTCGGGTGCCAGCGTCTCGAGCTGGTGGCGCCGCCGGTCGGGCTCGAGTCCGAGCAGAACCTGGAGCAGGAGCACCGGCGTACCGGCGGCCCACGCCTGCGGGCGCGCGGCCGTCGGGTAGGCGATCGGGAACGGAGTCTCGGCGCGGGGCAGGCCGGCGAAGACCTCGGGAAGCTGGTAGTCGAAGTGGGCGGCCGCGCTCAGCATCCGGCGGACGATCCGTTGCGCCTCCGGCCAGCGCGCCTGCCTGGCGAGCCCGTGCGCGATTAGGGAGTTGTCATGCGGCCAGACCGTGCCGTTGTGGTACGCGAGCGGGCTGTAGCCGGCGTCTCCGGTCGACATCGTCCGCACGCCCCAGCCCGACCAGAGCTGCTCGCCCATCAGGGCGTCGACGACGGCGTCCACCCGATCGGTCGGGACGATCCCGCTCCAGAGCAGGTGCCCGATGTTCGAGCAAAGCGAGTCGACCTGCCGCTTCTCGCCGTCGAGCGCGAGCACGTAGTAGCCGCCGCGCTCGTCGCTCCAGAAGCGCTCGTTGAAGGCACGGCGGAGCTCCTCGGCCTCGCGCTCGAGCCGCTCGGCCAGCGGCCGGTCGCGCCATACCTCGCGCGCCACCTCGGCCGTCCGCAGCTTCGCGTCGTAGACGTAGCCCTGCACCTCGACCGGCGCGATGGGCGCGTGGGCGAGCGACCCGTCGCGGAAGCGCTGCGAGTCGCCGGAGTCTTTCCAGGACTGGTTCTCCAGGCCGCGTAGTGTCCGCCGCTCGTACTCGACGAAGCCGTCGCGGTCGCGGTCGCCGTACTCGTCGATCCAGCGCAGCGCGGCGAGCGCCGGCTCCCTCAGCTCACGAACAAAGGCGGAGTCGTCGGTCCAGCGCCAGACCTCGGAGAGCAGCACGAGGTAGAGCGGCGTCGCGTCGACTGTGCCGTAGTAGGTCCTGAACCACCTCTCCGCAGCCTTGCCCGCGCGCAGCTCGTGGACGATCTTGCCGGGCTCGGCGTCGACGTCCGGGTTGTCGTCGCGCGCCTGCAGCTCGCTCAGCACCTCGAGCGCGGTGCGCGCAAGCTCCGGCCCAAAGAGCAGCGTCTGCAGGCATGTGATCAGTGTGTCGCGCCCGAAGACGGTCATGAACCACGGCATGCCGGCGGCGGGCATGCGGCCCGTCCGCCCCGCGCCGCGCATGCGAAGCGAGGCCAGATCGGAGACCGACTGGAAGAACGAGCGGCCGATCAGGTCCCAGTCCGCGCGGATCTGCGGCACGCGGAGCTGCCACGCGGCGAGCGACTCGCGCACGCGCGTGACCTCCTCGCCGAACCGGCGTTCCGCCATGCGTGGCGTCACCGAGTCGCCGTCGATCGAGGCGAGGATGTCGAGCCGCAGCTCCCAGCGCTCTCGCGGCTCAAGCTCGAGCCGGTAGCTGACCTTCCCCGCGCCGACCTCCCCGCGCTGAGAGAGGATCAGCTGCGTACAAGCGGTGCCCTCGTCGTCGGACTCCTTCAACACGAACTGGTTGTGCTCGTCTTGGTAGCCGCCGGTGACAGGCGGCGGCAGCGGCTCGGCGCGCGCAGGATCGCCGAGAGCGAAGTCGTGCGCCTTGACCGAGAGGATGTCCGCGAAGTCCGTGCCGAGCTCGAGCGCGATCTCGCACTCGACAGGCTCCATGCTCTGGTTCTGCACGACGATCGTGTCCTGCATGCCGTCGCCCACGAAGCGGTTACGCACGATCGACAGCGAGTCCTGCGGCAGCTCGCCGGCAAGCGGGTTGCGGAGGAAGAAAGCGGCGGAGAAGTACTCGACCTTCCCCGACGAGAGCAGCAGCGGCTTCGCGCCGTTGACCGTCAGGCGCAGGAGCGAGAGGAAGCGCGTGTCGTCGGCGAAGAGCCCCTGCGTCTCGCCGTCGATGTCACCGCGCTCGTCGCAGATGCAGAAGGTCGAGCCTTCGAGGATCGTCAGCGGCATTACGGCTCGCGGACGATCTTGACCGGGCTCGACTGGGCCAGCGCCTTGATCACGAGCTCGTCGATGTTCACGCGCTGGGGTCGCGTGACCGCGAAGAGGATGCACTCGGCGACGTCCTCGGGCCTGACGGGCTCGACGTTCGCGTAGACGGCGCTCGCCTTCTCCTCGTCGCCGCGGAAGCGGACGCGCGAGAAGTTCGTCTCCACGAGCCCGGGATCCACGGTGGTGAGGTGGATCGGGCGGCCTAGGAGATCCTCGCGGAGTGCGTAGGTGAAGCCGCGGACGGCGTACTTCGAGGCGACGTAGACCGCGGCGTTCTCGTAGGGCTGCCGCCCCGCGATCGAGCCGAGGTTGACGATGTGGCCGCCGTCGTGGATGTGCGGGAGGCACAGGCGCGTCATGCGCAAGAGCCCGTGCACGTTCGTCTCCAGCACGAGCTCCTCGTCCTCCTCGGTGCTCTCGTCGAACGGCTCGCGGCCGAGGCCGAGGCCGGCGTTGTTGACGAGGATGTCGAGGCCGCCGAGCTCGCTCACGGCTTCCGCGACGAAGCGCTCGCAGCTCGCGGCGTCCGTCACGTCGAGCTCGAGCGCGACCTCCGTCTCGAGCTGCTCGACGTGGCGGGCGCCGCCGGCCACCTTGGCTCCCGCGTCGGCGAGAGCGTGCGCGGTCGCGGCGCCGATCCCGCTCGAGGCGCCGGTGACGATCGCCGTCTTGCCCTCGAGCCGCGCCACGCGGGGACTCTAACCCGACGCTAACCGGATGCGATCGGCAGGTTGCCCTCGCGCGTGCGCGCGGCCGCATGCTCCACCTGGAGCGTCGAGTGGCCGAGGCCGAAGCGGTCGCGCAGCAGCGTCGCGAGCTCGAGCCTGATCGCGTGGCAGTCGGCGCCCGGCTCGACCAGCACGTGCGCGGAGAGCGACGGGAAGCCGCTGCCGACCGTCCAGACATGCAGGTCGTGGACCTCCGTCACGTGCGGGACCGCGAGCATCGTCTCCGCGATCTCGCGGGGCTCGCGGGGCGCCACCTCGAGCAGGATCCGCGTCGACTCACGCAGCAGCACGAAGCTCGACCAGAAGATGAGACCGGCCACGACGAGGCTCGCGATCGGGTCGAACCGGTCCCAGCCGGTCGCGAGCACGAGCGCGCCGGCGACGGCGGTTCCGGCGAAGGCGGCGAGGTCCGTCGCCACATGGAGGAACGCGCCGCGCACGTTGAGGCTCTCGCGGCTCGGCCCGGCCAGCAGGGCGCTCGCGACCAGGTTGACCGCGATGCCCACCAACGCGACCGCCAGCACGATGCCGCCTCGCACATCGGGCGGCTCGATCAGCCTCCGGACGGCCGTGTAAACGATCACGACGCCGACGACGAGCAGCGTGATCCCGTTCACGTGCGCGGCGAGAATCTCGAGCCTTCGGAAGCCGAACGTCCAGCGCCCGCGGGCGGGACGGAGCGCGAACGCGGCCGCGGCGAGCGCAAGGCCGAGCGCCGCCGCGTCGGTGAGCATGTGCCCGGCGTCCGCGAGTAGCGCCAGCGAGCCGGCGACGACGCCGAAGACCACCTCGCCGGCCATCAGCACGAGGATCAGCGCAAGCGCGAGCGCAAGCGGCCGGCGCGCGTCGGTGTGGTGGTGCAAGTGGCTCACGTCCGCATTCTCGCCGCCGCGATGCGCTCCGGCGGGGTCGGATGCGTGAACAGCAGGGCGTAGAGGAGCGGCGGCGGGTCGAGGTCGGCCAGGTTCGCGAGGGCGAGGCGCCGGTGCATCTGCTCCATCGCCGCACCGTCGGCGGTGAGGTCGAGCGCGAACCGGTCGGCGGCGCGCTCCCAGCGGCGCGAGAGCCACGTCTGCCAGGGCAGCGCGACGAGCTCGAGCAGCCACAGCACGAGCAGCACCAGCGGCACGACGCGCGGGTCGCCGGGCCCTTCGGCACCGGCCGCCGCCATGAGCCCGTCCCACGCGGTCACCACCCACAACACCAGCACGGCCCCCGCAGCGCCCACCATCGCGAGCGCGGTCCCGAGCGCGACGTGCCGGAAGCGCCGGTGCCCGAGCTCGTGGGCCACGACGCCTCGGACCTCCCCCGCAGGAGCGTCCTCGAGCAGCGTGTCGAAGAGCACGAGTCGCCGCGTCGGCCCGAGCCCCGAGACGTAGGCGTTGTGCTTCCGCGTGCGCCTGCTCGCGTCCGTGACGAGCATCGCGCGCACGGGCACGCCGGCCCTCTCCGAAAGGTCCTTCAGGTCACGCGCCAGCGTCTCGTCCGGCAGGGGCCAAAAACGGTTGAAGAGCCGCTCGAACAGCACCGGCGCGAGCAGGCTCAGCACGAGCGTCAACGCCGCCGCGCCGAGAGCAGCAACCGCAGGCCACCACGACGGCCATGCACGGGCCGACCCGACGAGCCCTACGAGCGCGATACCGGTCAGCAACGCGCCGAGGGACAGTCCCTTGGCCACGTCCACGAGCCACGCTCCGAGCGTCTGCGTCGAGAAGCCCCACCGCCGCTCGTGGGCCCACCCGCGCCACGCCGAGAGCGGCAGCCGCACCAGCGTCGACACACCGAGCACCAAGGCCGCGAGCTCGAGCGTGCGCGCCCACCAGCGCCCGCCGGTCGCGCCCCAGAGCCAGTCGCCGGGCGGCCCGAACGCGATCGCCGCGAGCACTCCGACCTGCAGCGCCCAGTCGAGAACAAGCGCGAAATACAGCGGCCGGTGGTACCTTCGCGCGCGCTCGATTTCCTCTGCTGCAAACAGATCCGAAGCATTCACGTCGAAGTACGTGAGCTTAGTGACATCTACACTGCGGAAATGACGACCGCCCCTGTCGCGGGAGCCCTCTCGACGGAGCAGTCGCGAGAGTTGAACGACCAGTGGCGCGCACTGCGCCGCGCCGCGACTGCGGTCGCGCTGATCTCGAGCCCGGCGCTCTTCGTCTGGCTCTACAAGGTTCAGGACCTGGCGCTCGGCTGGTCGCTGCTGCTGACGGTGCTGTCCGTCGCGGCCTTCCGCGGGCTGCTCGACCTGATCTTCCGCCGCTTCATCGAGTGGCCGAGCCTGTTCGGGGTCGACAACGCGAAGGTGCGCGAGGATGACGTGGTCGCGCGCCGCCGCGTCTGGTTCTGGCGCTTCTGGTTCCGTCTCCTCTTCGCCGCACTGCTCTTCGTCGTCGTGATCTACGTCATACGGCTGCTGACCCACGGCGCCGACGACTCGAACCTGATCGACACAGCGAAGGACACGGTCTCGTGGGTGTGGAACAACATCCTCACGTCGCCGATCTTCTGGTCGCAGATCGCGATCCTGCCGCTCTTCTTCCTGATCAACTTCGTGATCCTCTTCGGGCCGCTGCTGGCGATGGGAGTCAGCCAGATCCGCGGCTTCGAGCCGGGCGACGCGGACTGGGGCGTGAAGCTCGACGACGTGCGCGGCCAGGCCGAAGCGAAGGAGGAGGTGCGGCGGGTCGTCAACCTCTGGCAGTCGGGCGAGGCCTTCGAGAAGGCGGGCGGCCGGCGCGAGCGAGGGCTGCTCTTCCTGGGTGCGCCCGGCACCGGAAAGACGATGCTGGCGAAGGCGATCGCGACCGGCTTCAACTCGCCGATCGTGACCATCCCGGGCTCCGGGTTCGCGCAGACGTTCATGGGAATGGACGTGGTCATCGTCCGCTGGATGGCGCGCAAGGCCAAGAAGCTCGCGCGCAAGTGGGGCGGCCAGTGCATCGTCTTCATCGACGAGATCGATGCCGTCGGCATGCGGCGCCAGACGCTCGGCGGCGCCTCGCCGGTGATGAGCCCGAAGCCGCCGAGCTTCCACGACCTTTGCTTCTACGGCCCGAACGGTGCGCTCAACCCGAGCGAGGACCTGATCCTCGAGTCGCGCGCCTGGCGGGAGCGGGTCTTCGCGCTGCGGCAGCCGCAGGTCGCGGCCCCCGCTCCGTTCCTCGGCCGGATCGTGAACCAGGCGTTTCCGGGCATGTTCGGCGGCCAGGGTCAGCTCGCCCTGATCCAGCTGCTCGTCGTGATGGACGGGATCGACAATCCGCCGTTCACGCAGCGGGCGACCACCAACCTTGTGAACAAGACGCTCGACGCGCTCTACATCGTCCCCCGCCGCATCGGGCGCGCCTCACTGCGACTGCCCCACGCCAAGCCCTCCGCCAGCCAGATCTACTTCATCGGCGCGACGAACGTCCCGATGGACATGCTCGACCCCGCGCTCACCCGCCCGGGCCGCATGGGCCGTCACGTCTGGTTCCGGACCCCGACGAAGCACGACCGGCTCGACATCTTCGACCTCTACCTCGCCAAGGTCACCCACGATCCAGACCTCGACACGGAGAAGCGCCGGGACGAGCTCGCCC
Organism: Actinomycetota bacterium; assembly: GCA_046729915.1. Taxonomy (GTDB): domain Bacteria; phylum Actinomycetota; class Thermoleophilia; order Gaiellales; family Gaiellaceae; genus AC-32. Next base: position 6,688 of record JBKPHO010000479.1, read on the forward strand.
GCGTGACCAACGGCTACTCGCCGGCCATGATCGAGCAGGTCTGCTCGATGGCGCTGACGATCGCGCACCACGACGGCAGGCTGGCCTTCAGCTGGCCGGACATCGTCGAGGCGATGACCACCGTCGAGTCGGGCACGGCGATCGGAACCGAGTACATACCCGAGGAGACGCGTGCTGTCGCGATCCACGAGGCCGGCCACGCCGCCGCCGCCCACATGTACATGAAGGGAGCCGAGTCGACCCGGCTCTCGATCCGCCGGCGCGGAGCGGCGCTCGGCCACCACCAGGCCCGCGAGAAAGAAGAGCGCTTCAGCTCGTGGCGCTCCGAGGAGATGGCGCAACTGGTCTGGGCGCTGGGCGCGATGGCCGCGGAGCGCGTCTTCTACGGCGAGAACTCGACCGGCGTCGGCGGCGACGTCCAGAGCGCTACCGCACGGGCCGCCTGGATGGTCGGTGCGTGCGGCATGGCACCGGAGCAGCCGGAGCTGAACGGCCGGACGAACGGCACGGTGGGTCGGCGAACGAAGGCCGCCGAGACGAAGCGCGACGAGATCATGCAGCGCTTCGAGCAGATCGGGCTCCAGATCATGAACCGCACCGGTGACGGGGGCCCGCTCGGCCACGACCCGCTCGCGGGGGTGCTCGGCGACCGCGACAAGCGCGCGCTCGCGGCGCAGCTGCTCGGCCAGGCCTACGTCTCGGCCCACTCGCTCATCGCCCACAACAAGCGCTCGGTCGAGCAGATTGCCGACGCGCTGATCGAGAAGAAGGAGCTCTTCGGCGACGAGCTCGTCGAGATCCTCCAGAACGCGAAGCTCAAGGTCCCGAAGGTCGACCTCACCCAGGCGGCGGCATGGCCCGCCGTCTAGGCACCCGGGGCCGCTTCGCGGTGGCGTACCTGCTTCTCGGCGCCGCCGTAGGCGCGGGCATCGGCACCTTCATCGTTTTGCTCCAGCGGCCGGAAGCCCCTCCGCCGCCTCCGTGGTCGAGCTGGCAGCCGGCCGCGTCCTCGACCTCCTCGCGCCTGCTCGAGATCGCCCAGCACGTCGGGCGGACCTACCGCCTCCTGAGCGGCGACCAGCTCGCGGCAGTCCAGGTCGGCGGCTCCCAAAGCGCGAACGTCGAGGGGATTGCGGTGCTGAACAAGGGAGCGCCCCAGCAGGTCGACGAGCAGTACGACAAGAACGACACGGCAATGTACGTCCTTTGCGGCGCGACGGAGAACTGCTCGATCCCGGAGGGCAAGCCGTCCCGCGCCCGTGGCACCGTGCTCCGCCGCGAGGCCCTCGAGCTGGCGCTCTACACGCTCGAGTATGCGCAGCCGATCGACAACGTCCTGGTCTTCTTCCCGCCGGGGCAGGGAGAGAAGTCGCTCTCCTCGACCCTCTTCTTCCACCGTGACGATCTGTCGAGCCACCTGAAGCGGCCCCTGCGCGCCACGCTGCCCCAGGCCCAGCCGCCGGTGCCCGGCAAGATCGCGCCGCGGGAGGAAGAGACGGTCAATGACCTCACCGGCGAGCAGCGCTACCGGTACCTCGGGATCACGCAGAACCTGGTTGTGATCAGACCAGGGGCCTAGCCCCGCGGGCTCAGGCGAGCGGCAGCAGGAACGCGCAGGGCCTCGGCTCGCCCGGCAACGGTGCGGGGCCGACCTTCGAGACGACGAAGCTGCGCTCGGTCTCCGCCACCTCGAGCTCGGAGCCGGGCTCCGGCGGCGGGCCCTCCCGCCCGACGAGCAAGTAGCGGGCCGGCGTCGGGACGAACAGCAGGTGAGCCAGAGCAGGCACCGGCTCCTCGACTAGCTGCGGCTTCGCGACCTCATCTTGCAGGCGCTCGACCTCGGCCTGCAGGCGGCGGTTCTCGGCCTCGAGCCGCTCGACCTCGGGCTCGGGGTCGGGCACGGCCTCGAGCGAGGGCGGCTTCAAAGGCTCGAGGGTCACGACGTTGTCAGGCTCGGACCGCCCTCGGCCGCGGCGGTGCCGCCGGTCGATCTCGGCCCAGAGGCCGGTGCCGAAGCCGCGCTCGGTCGCGAGCTCGATGCCGTACTGCTCCGCCAGCGCAACCGCGAGCGCGGGACCCGAAACGAAGCCTCGCTCGACGAGGATCGCGCCGAGCAGCCGGCCGCTCTCGGACTGCTCCGTGAGCGCGAGCTCGAGCTCCTCCTTCGTGACGAGCCCCTTGCCGATCAGCAGCTCGCCAAGGGGACGCCAGATGCTCTCCGCAGGTTCCATCGGCCCTTGTATCGGCCGGAAACGCCGAGTTCAGGAGATCTGATCGGCGAACTGCTCGACCGCGCCGGCCGGCTCCGGCTGCGCGCCGCCGAGCGCGGCCATCGTGTCGGCGTGGGCGTTGCGCCCGGGGAACGAGTAGACCGGCCGGAAGTCGACCGCGCCGTTCAGCTCGACCACGCAAAAGCCTCCCGGCCCGGTGGGAAGCAGGTCGACGCCGACGAGATCGAGCCCGGACGCCGCGGCCGCGGCCAGCGCGAGCCGCGAGGCAACGGGCGGCGGTGTCGCGGGAACCGCGGTCGCGCCGAGCGCCACATTCGTCCGCCATTCGCCTGGAGGCGCGATGCGCTTGGCCGCGCCGACGATGCTGCCGCCGGCCACGACGAGCCGCAGATCGTGGCCCAGCGGCGGGATCAGCTCCTGCGCCACCCCGCCGGTGGCGCGGAACCAGCCGCGGAACGCGAGCGTCTCGAGCGCCTGCTCGAGCTCGCGCCGGTCGTGGCAGAGCACGACGTCGCGCCCCCAGCTGCCGAAGCGCGGCTTCAGCACGACCGGGAAGTCGATGTCCGGCGGCGGGGAGTGGCGCTCGACCAGCGTGGTGCGCGGATGGGGCAGCCCTGCGCAGCGCAGCACGCGGGCGGTCAGCAGCTTGTCGTGGGCGTGGAGCAGCGCGGCCGGCTGGTTGAGCACGGTCACGCCGGCGTCCTCGAGCCGCTCCAGCGCCCACAGGCCTTCCTCGATCCCGTCGAGCTGATTGCGTACGTCGAGCCGCGCGAGCGCCACGTCGCCGCGGCTCAGCGTCAGCAGCGCCTCTCGCGGGGAGAGCAGCTCGCCCGGCAGGCCGTTCCAGCCATGCGCAGCGAGCGCCAGGTTCGTCAGGCTCGGACCGTGGGCGACGATCGCAAAGCGCATCCAGCTGACTGTGCGCCTCGTAGTGCCATTCGTGGGCAGCAATCCGGTTACTGACTCGTGACGAAGTTGCGCTCGTCCCAGCTTGTGTGCAAAGTGACGTCATCCCGATGAGGTTCGTTGCCCGACGACGGCTGCTGCTTGCGGCGATTGGAGCCGCAGCGCTCGGCGGGCTTGCTCTGGGCCTCGTCCTCAGCCGAGGCTCGGGCAGCGCGCTTGCGCAAGGCCGGCCCGGAGTAGTCGCAAGCGGGAAGTTCTTCTCCGTCGCCTGGGCGACGAACGGCAAGGCCACGAT
>JBKPHO010000480.1:0-7814 GCA_046729915.1 Actinomycetota bacterium
CGGCAGGGCTGACCAAGCGCTTCGGCGACCGCGTCGCCGTCGCGGACGTCGACCTGCGCATTCCGCGCGGCGCAGCCTTCGGCTATCTGGGCCCGAACGGCGCCGGCAAGACCACGCTGATCCGGATGTTGCTCGGCCTGACCGATGCTTCGGCGGGGACGATGCACCTGCTTGGACAGCCCGTCCCGGCCCGCCGTGCAAAGGCTCTCGCGCGTGTCGGCGCGATCGTCGAGGAGCCGCGCTTCCACGGCTTTCTGACCGGCCGCGAGAACCTCGAGATCATCGCCGCCGCGCGCGAGCCCAAGGCGCACGCGCGCATCGACGGCGCACTGGCCCGCGTCGGTCTGGCCCATCGTGCCGACGAACGCGTGAAGCGTTATTCGCTCGGCATGCGCCAACGGCTGGGGGTCGCCCGCAGCCTGCTCGGCGACCCCGAGCTGCTGATCCTGGACGAGCCGACCAACGGGCTCGATCCGGCGGGAATCCACGAGTTCCGGGCCATGATCCGGGGCTTCGTCGCCGAGGGGCGAACGGTGCTCCTCTCATCGCACCTGCTCGCCGAGGTCGAGAAGATCTGCGACGAGGTCGCGATCGTCGACCGCGGCCGTGTGGTCATGCAGGGGTCGATCGCCGAGCTGGCGCGAGGGGGACAGCAGTCGGTCCTCGTCGCCACCAGTGACGATGCTCGTGCGCTCGGGGTCGTGTCCGGGCAGCGCGCCGTCGATTCGGCGACACCCGGCCCCGACGGGATTCACATCAGCCTCGCCAAGGACGTCGAAGCCCAACCGGCGGCCGACGAGATCAGCCGCAGCGTCGTTCTCGCCGGGCTTGCCATCCGTCGCTTCGAGCCGGTACAGGCCTCGCTCGAGCAGCGGTTCCTGGAGATCACATCGCGATTGGAGGAAGCAGCATGAACACGTCGATCGTCACCGCGGAGCTGCCGCGCGGGCACTGGAACGCTTGCTGGTCGCCCAGACTCGTGCGCGCGGAGCTCCTCAAGGTGCGCAAGCGCCGCGGCCTGCTCGCCGCCACCCTGGCACTCACGATCCTGCCGATGATCGTCGCCTACGTGATCCTTGCGATTCTGCACGGAGTCGACCCGGCGAAACACCGCCCGGCGGGTGGCGCCCAGAACTTCGCGGACTCGCTCAACTTCCTCGGAGCGCTGACCATCGTGGCCGGCATCCTCGTCGGAGCCACCGTCGGCACCGGCGACCTGGGTGCAGGCGTTTTCCGGGAGCTGGTCGTGACAGGACGCTCTCGACTGGCGCTCTTCGCCGCACGCGTGCCGGCTGGGCTGGCGTTCCTGCTCCTGCCTCTCGGGATCGCGTTCTCCCTCACGGCGACGGCCGCGACCTTGCTCCCCGGGCCTCTCGACCCGCCGGCTGGACGATTGATCCTCCACTCGGCGGGCTGGCTCGGGCTTCTGGGCACGTTGAGCTTCGTGATCGCGCTCGGCGTCTCGTCGCTGATCTCCTCCCGCGGGACGTCCATCGGCATCCTGCTCGGCTGGCTCCTCGTCGCCATGCCCCTCTTGCTGCAGATCGGCTCGCTGGGCGTGTTCCGAGAGACGATGATCGGCGCGGCCACCGAGCGCCTGGAGCCGGCAGCGGTGCTCGGCGACGGCGCCCACGTGCCGATGTCGCTGACCACGGCCGTGCTCGTCGTCGCGGCCTGGACGATCGTGCCCCTCGCCGCCGGGGCCTGGCGGACCGTAACCCGCGACGCATGAAAGGACGGGCATGAGCGCGCAGAAACCGATCGGCATTCTCGGAGTCCTCGTCCTCGTGCTTCTCGCCGCCGCCCTGGCGGCGGGGTGCGGCGTCGGAAAGGCCTCGAACCAAGAGAAGATCAGCAAGACCGCAACCACGTATCTGAGGGCGCTCGCCGACGGCGATGCCGCCAAGGCTTGCCTCCAGCTCACCCGCCGCGCGAGAGGCGACCGCTGCGAGCAGGCGCTGAAGCAGCGCCTATCCCGGCTCGACCCGGACGCGTTGAGAAGGGCAGCCGACGGATCGATGGACATCGACGTGAACGGCAACCGCGCAACCGCGCGCTGGTCGGAGCCGCAACCCGCCCACTTCGTGCTCGCCAAAGTCGGTACCGAATGGCGTATCGACTCGGGTTACACGCTGAGCTAGCGACCTCTCCCTTTGGGGACCGCCATGCGCAGGTCTGCCTACAGCGACCCTTAGCAGACGCGAGAACTACTGCCACAAGGGGGCATGGCCTTCGCCCACGATCACGACGTCGGCTTGCCAGGGGTCCAAGATGGCGATCATGGCCCCTCCGCACGTCCCCTAGAAGAGGGCGGTTTGCAGGGGAAAAGCTCTGGGGTCCGCGATCGCGTCCTTTGGGGGCAGCGATGGACTCGTCTGCCTTTTTTTCATGACCGGGGCAAGTACTGCCACAACGGGGCACAACCTTCCCCACCAGCTCCGCGGGCATCCGGTCAGTCGCCAGGCGGCAGCTGCTGGGGTCCGTGATCGGCACCTTTGGCCCCCTCTTCGGCACCCTCAGAAGTTGCCGCTTTGCAGGAGAAATTGGGTTACAGCGGAGGGCCGATGCCTTTGGGTGCGCACATGAGCTCGAGTGGCTTTTGTTTCTCGCCAGCCGCGCGAAGTACTGCCACAACGGGGCATGACCCTCGCTTTCCATCGTGGCGTAGGCTTCGTCTAGTCGAGCGATCGCCCGTTCAGATCGTCGATTGAGCGCACTCGGTGTAGCGCTTGGGCTTTGATACTCGTTGCAGCTTCGAGTGGTTGTAGAGGAGCTCGAGCTGGTCCTTGTCCAGCAACTCGACGAGCTTCTAGAGACGCTTCTGGATCTCTCGAAGCCGCGTGCTGGCCGGCGCCCTCTCGCTTTCACGAGGACCGCGCAACGGGGCCTCGTCGTTAGACACCCGCGATCCCGTGGGCCAGTATTGGGAGGCCGCCGAGCAAGCCGTCCGTACGCGCAGGGCGAGGTGACCGAAGTCCATGCTCACGATCTGGGGCATCGAAGCCACGCAGGCGATCCAATTCTTCCGGTCGACTCATCCGCTGTGTCCGGGCCCGAGCGGTACGAACATTCCCTGCCCCGACAACAGCCTGCCTCTGGTCGCCGAGAAGCCCACCGTGCTCCGCCTCTACGTCAGAGGGGCGACTCCGGGCGCCAACGTCGGCGGTGCCACGACGACCCCGACGCCCGGTGGGGCCTACGGCTCCACATTCAGCCTCGTGGGAACCGGCGTCATGGTCGCAAGCGCCACGCCCGCCACCCGAACCGATCCCACCACGACGCTCCAGATCGTCCTCATGCCCCATGCGCCCGGCTCCTACCGGTTCAACGTGATCGTGCTGGAATACGCCCCGAATTGGGGCAACGTCGTCGCCACCGCCACGGCTTCGATCACGCTCGATTTCAGGGAGCGGCGGCGCATTCGCATCCGCCTAGTGCGGATTCGATACACCGGGCGGGGGATGAACGTCGCGGCGCCCACGGTGAAGGACTTCTGGGATGCAACCGACTTCGCACAGCGGGTGCTGCCGATTCCCTCCCCCGGTTTCGAGATCGTACGCGACTCCGTCGAGCGCTACGATGGCGACTTCACCCGCATCGATCCCTCCGCGCACGATCCCGCCTGGTCGGGCTTCGCGGCCAACAGGGGAACCACCGGCAATCTGCTCAACATTCTCGACACCCTCGTCGGCGCGGAGTCGCTCCCGGCCGACGTTGTCTACGTCGGCATCTATCCCGCCAACGTGAGCCAGGCGGCCTACGGCGGCTGGGCGGTGAGCCGCTGGATCATCAGCGACCGCGGGCCCGAGACCTTTGCGCACGAGATCCTGCACATGAGCGGATCACCGCAGCACGCGCCGTGTGGCGGCCCAGCCTACGTTGATCCCAACTATCCCAATTACCCCGCGTTTTCTCCGCTGCCGGCGGCCTCGATCGGGGAGGTGGGTCTCGACTGGACGACGCTAAAAGCGCTCGACCCACTCACGACCTACGATCTCATGTCGTATTGCTCGCCCAAGTGGATCTCTCCCTACAACTACGCGCGGGCGTTTTGGAGCCTCCCGCCGCTACCACCCCCGCCGCCTCAGTCGACGTCTCCGTTCATCCTTGCTGACCGTTTCGTGCATATCGGCTTCGCGCGGTTCCCGGACCGCTGGGTCGTCGTCGATGTTCCCGGCTTTGCTCGACCGCTCCCCCCGCGCCCGCCGTTCGTCCGATCCGAGCTCGAGGCTGTGGTGCTTGACGAGGGCGGTGCCGTGCTCGCTCGCGCCCCAGCGCCGATCAGCCGATCCGAAGTGGCCGAGGACGAGATGCCGGAGCTCGTCCAGACCGAGGTCCCCTGGCTCCGCGAGGCGTCTGCCGTCGAGCTCCGCACGGGTGAGGAGACGCTGGCGCGGATGCCGGTCGAGGCCGCCCCGGAGCTCGAGGTCGATTTTCCGGCGCCCGGCGAGCTTGAGCAGGGTCGCGGGATGCTGACCTATCGAGTCAGGGGCGGCTCGGAGCACCTCGCCGTCGCGATCCGGGCGAGTCAGGACGGGGCTGCCACCTGGACCGCCTTCGTCTCGCGTCACCCCGAGGGCGAAGTCGACGTGAGCGGTCTCCTCGAGGGTTCGGGAGACGAGTGCCTCCTCGAAGTGCTCGCCACCTCCGGCTACCACACGGCGACGGAGCGCTCCGAGCCGTTTCGGGTGCGGCCGCGCGAGCGCCTGATACTCGCCTGGTCGTCGGCCCGCCGCGGACGAGTCCGGTTCGGAGAGCCGGTTCAGCTCTTTGCGATCGCCGAGGGCGCGGCGCCCGCGAGCGAGCTGTCCTGGTTCTCGGACCTGGACGGCGAGTTGGGGCAGGGCGCGCGGTTAGCGGCGACGCTGAGGCCGGGCCGGCATCGGATCGAGGTGCGAGGCCCCGCTCCATTCGAGCGGCCAGCCGTTCTCGAGCTCGAGGTGCGTTAGGGCAAACCGTTCCAGTTCGCCGGCATCTAGAGCGCACGCCCACAGGTTCATCGTCGCGACGAGCTGGAAGCGCGCCGGGAAGGCGATCGTCCCGTAGAAGCCCCCGCTCAGGCGGGTTTTTCTACTGGCTCTTCTATTGAGCCGGTACGTCAGGCACGAAGATGATCTTGAAGCGGCTCGGATGGCCCTCAAGCATTTCGCTCTCTTCTAGCCGCCAGCGCTGGCCGTCATGTTCAACCGTGTGCCCGCGCCCTAGGTGCTCGTCGGTTGTGAAGGCCCTCCCGGGTTGCTCCCGACCGTCCTCATAGCGAAAGAGTGGGAGGAAGGTAGCCAAAGCCTCCAGATCCTACTCGCCGCCCTCTTATAGCTTCACGCGCGCGAGGCTTGGCAAGTGTTTTTGGCAAGTAGAGCGACCCGGTGGCGGCTGAGTCCGGCGAGCTGGGCGATCGCCTTACATCACGATCTCGGTAACGGCATCACCCTCGTCTTTCGACTCCTACCGCGCACCCCGTGCAGACGCGGTCGGCCCGTTCAGCCGGTCTCGCGGCCTTTGCCGATTTCTTCCCACTGCTGAATGAGCTGTTCTCGGACCATGACGACATCATCCCGCCACTTCCGAACCAGTTCGTCGGCGATGTCAGCTACGTAGTCCTGATACTCGACCTCGGCGCGGATCAGCGGCGTCACGATATCTCCGACCTTGTCCGCCCCGGGTGCCACTAGGCCCAGCACGCGTTTCTTCACCCAACTCTCCTCCTGTTCTGGTTGCCAGTATGCTCGCACCCGGCCGTCCGGCTCCAGAGGAGGGAGGAGACTGGATGGCAGGATTTCTGCCCAGGTTGGAGACAGTCGAGGGTGAGCCGGCAGACCCGCCGGAGCTCTCAACGGTCGTCTACACGTGGAAGGCGGGAAACAAGATCCCGTTGGGGCGAAGGTCGTTGCACGTCCATTGGTGTCCGTGATGACGATGCAGACGAACCACCGTGCTCGTGGTTGAGGACGTGGGCGATCGAAATTCAAGCTACGCCCAGCTCAAGCGGGCTCAGCAGGCCGACCCGTTCAGCCCTGAACGTTGCAAATGCCCGCCATCGCAAATCAATGTCAAAAGTAACCATCTTGGACACAACGAGAGGCGCCCACCCGGTAGGGCTCGCGTTCGGGCTCGATTCCTCGCTCACTCAGACGCGCTAGCGTCACGTCGAGATCGTCGACATCGACCGCGACACGGCCGTAGCCGGCCGAGGTCGTACCTGTGCCCGTCATGGTTGAAGGTCAGCCTCGAGCCCTCCTCCTGGCCTGAACACCGAACGGCCGGAGCGACTCACACGCCCAGTAGCCGCACGATCCCGCGGAAGACAAGCAGCACTCCGAGTCCAGCGACGAACAGCACCGTAAGTAGCCGCCCCCGCTGCTCGGTCAGGTCGCCGATCGCACGAAGACCGCGCACGGCCGCTCCGGGCGCGACCGATGTCAGGGCGACGGGCAACCAGGCCGGCGTCGACGCGAGCACGACGAGCACAGCGATCACAATGGCGCGGCCCGCCAGCTGGAGGTCGCTCGAGGCGATCTCCTTTGCGGCGGGGACGACGAGCGCAATCGTCGTGAGGTTCGTGGCCATCGAGAGCACGCCAAGGCCCAGCGCCTCCCGGGGGTTCATCTCGCGGCGCGCCCGGTGCTCCCTGTGCTTGCGCGGACGGAGCCAGCGGATGGCCGGCGCGAGGACCACGAGCAGGGCTCCGATGACGATGTCGAGCGTCGCGTCGAGGTGCGGCTCCTGCGGCAGTGAGATCGCCCGTCCGAATAGCACGAGAACGCTCACCAAGAGCAGCAGAGTGAGGGCTGCGCCCTCCGCGTAACGCGTGCCCGCGCGCTTGCCATCTGGGCCGGCGAGGATGACGGTCTGCTCGATGAGCATCACCGGACTCACCGCGCCCGCTAGGCCGAACGGGACGACGAACGCGAGCACCTGCAGCACGGCCGGATCGTAGGTTGCGACACAATCTGTATCGGGCGAGCTTGCCGCGGTTTTTCGCCCTGACCAGGTCTCGACTGGTGTCGGATCGTGGCTTAACTAGATGCCTATTTAGCTGCTGTCCAGTCGGCCCAGCCTGAGACGAGCGCGCCAAGACCGAGTGCGCACTATGACACTCCGCTCCACAAGCCGACGCCTGCCGGCGTCATAGCCGACCGCGAGACCTCGGCAGAGGTCGGCCAATGTCTCGGAGTCCACAAAGAACTCGTGGCTGCCTGACCGCGTCAAATCAACCTTCTAAGCTAGCCATCCGATCAAGACAACGAAGGCGGATTACGCCTGGTTGCCTGGACCGCGTGGCTGGTGCAGCCGTGGTCCCGAGTGGTCGTGACCTTGTCGCGCTGGGACCTGTCGACCACGCTGCAATCGCGAAGGCGCGCGGTGCGCCCTTCGGTCTAGCATCGCTGCCAAGTGGCGATGCGAAGGACGGCAGTGGTGCTAGGCATCCAGAGGCTAGGTGGAAGGAAAGACCTTGAGGACCTTCCTCAGCAGGTATCGCCTGGTTGAGAACGACATCGCACCGGAGAAGGCCAAGCCGTTCGCGATCGCGGTCGGCGAGTGGTCTCATCAGCTCAGAGCAGGAGCGAGGGCGCGCAACAGCTTCACGGTCGCACAGTTCGTAGCCCCGATCGCGGCTGCGACGGCGACCGTCCTGGCGGCGTTCTCGTCGACCAGTGCTTGGGCGATCATCCCCTCGGCGATCACGACCGTCGCCGCATCCCTGCTCGCTGCATTTGGATTGCGCGAGATCTGGCAGGTAAGGAGACGACTCCGACACGAGCTCGCCCAGGAGATCGTCGACTTCGTCATGGGGTACCGGGCCTACCGCAAAC
>JBKPHO010000481.1:0-1027 GCA_046729915.1 Actinomycetota bacterium
TCGGTGAAGGTGAAGACCGCGGCCAGGATCCCGGCGAGGACCGCCAGGCCGGCGAGCAGCATGATCAGCGGCCAGACGCTCGGCCGCTCGGCCGGTGGGCGCGCAGCGCGCCGGCGCGGCCGGCGAGGCGGCGCAGCGACCATTGTCTCGGCGCCCGAGAACCCGGCTTCCGGGTCGTCGAGGGAAGCCCTCAGCTCGCTGCACAGCTCGTCCATCGAGCGGAAGCGGTCGCGCGGGTCCTTGGCCATCGCGCGGCTCACCGCGGCGTCGAGGCGCGGCGAGACATCCGGCCGCTTGGCGCGCACGCTCGGCACGGGCTCGTTGATGTGGCGCATCGCGACCGCGACGAAGTTGTCGCCGGGGAACGGCACCTCGCCGGTGAGCAGCTCGTAGAGCACGGCGCCGAGCGAGTAGACGTCGCTCTCGGGCGTGACTCGCCCGCCGCGCGCCTGCTCCGGCGAGATGTAGTCGCTCGTCCCCATCACCGTGCCGGTCTGCGTGAGGCCGCCGTGAACTTCGAGCGACCGTGCGATCCCGAAGTCGGTCACCTTGGTCCCGCCGTCGCCGTTCAGCAGCACGTTCTGCGGCTTGACGTCGCGGTGCACGATCCCGTGTTCGTGCGCGAACCCGAGCGCCCGGGCTACCTGGAGCACGATCGCGACCGCCTCCCGCTCTGGGAGCGGCCCCTCGCGTTCGAGCAGCGTCTTCAGGTTCTCGCCGTCGCAGTACTCGAAGACGATGAACTGCTTCCCGTCCTGCTCGCCGCGGTCGATGACGGTGACGATGTTCGGGTGCGAGAGCTGCGCGACGGAGCGCGCCTCGCGGCGGAAGCGCTCGACGTAATCGCCGTCGCGGGTGAATTGCTCGTGCAACACCTTGAGCGCGACGTGGCGCTCGAGCAGCTTGTCGTACGCGCGGTAGACGCTCGACATGCCGCCGGTGCCGACGAGTTCCTCCAGCTCGTAGCGTTCGGAGATCAGCTCGCCGACCACTCGCTCCATTGTGCCCGCCGACGTGAGAGCTAAGC
>JBKPHO010000482.1:0-12912 GCA_046729915.1 Actinomycetota bacterium
TCCACCCACGTGCGCAAGTTGATCTCGACCGCCTCGTCGAGGTCGCCTGCCTCGAGCGCCGCCTCCTCCTCTTCCCACGCGGCCATCACGTCCGGCGACCAGTTATGACCGGGGAGGCCGGGGGCGACGAGCACGAGCGCGGAGACGAGCTCCGGCCTCGCCACCGCGACCTCCAGCACGACACGCCCGCCCATCGACCCCCCGACCAGCACAGGCCGCTCGAATCCCTCCTCCTCGAGCACGGCGATCAGGTCGCGTGCGTTCGAGAAGCGTCCGGGCTCGAGCGGCGACCGCCCGAAGCCGCGCAGGTCGAGCCGCAGCACGCGACGGCCGCGCGTGTAGGTCTCCCACTGCGGGTCCCACATGCGACTGTCGCAGATGCCCTCGTGCACGAGCGCGACCTCCGGGCCCTCGCCGGCGACCTCCGCGTAGAGCCCCAACCCCGGCCTCAGGCGGTGACGAGCTCGTCACGTTTCGCCTGGACGCCGTCCAGCAGCTCCCGGAACGAGTCCGCGAACTTGTCCACGCCCTCGCGCTCGAGCACCACGACCACGTCGTCGTAGTCGACGCCCGCCTCGGCGACGCGCTCGAACACTCGCCTCGCCTCGTCGATGTCGCGCTCGAGCGTGAGCGCCACCTCGCCGTGGTCCTGGAAGGCACGGATCGTCTCCTCGGGCATGGTGTTCACGGTCTCGGGGCCGATCAGCTCATCGACGTAGAGCACGTCGCGGTAGGCCGGGTTCTTCGTCGAGGTCGACGCCCAGAGGCAGCGCTGCGTGCTCGCCCCCTTCTCGCGCAGGGCCTCCCAGCGGGGCCCGGAGAAGAGCTCCTTGTAGCGCTGGTAGGCGAGCTTCGCGTTGGCGACCGCGAGCTTGCCCTTCAGCTCGTCGGGCGCGCCGACCTCGTCGAGCCGACGGTCGGCCTCGGTGTCGACGCGTGAGACGAAGAAGCTCGCGACCGACGCCACGCGGCTCGGGTCGCCGCCGTTCTCGACGAGCCGTTCGAGCCCGCGCAGGTACGCCTCGACGACCTCCGCGTAGCGGTCGAGAGAGAAGATCAGCGTCACGTTGATGTTGCGGCCGCGGGCGATCATCTCCTCGATCGCGGGCAGCCCCGCCTTGGTCCCCGGGATCTTGACGAAGCAGTTCGGCCGGTCGACGAGCTCGTGCAGGCGCTGCGCCTCTGCGATCGAGGCATCGGTGTCGTAGGCGAGGTTCGGATCGACCTCGATGGAGACGTACCCGTCCCTCCCACTGCCTCCGTCCCAGACCCGCCGCATCAGGTCGCAAGCGTCCTGCACGTCTTGCACGGCGAGCCGCAGGAAGACCTCCTTGGGGTCGTCCTCCTCCGCGAGCACCTCGCGCAGCTGCTCGTCGTACACGTCTCCCTCGGAGATCGCCTTCTGGAAGATCGTCGGGTTCGAGGTGACGCCGACGACGGCGTCGTCCTCCATCATCCGCGCGAGCTCCCCGCTCTGCAGCAGGTGGCGCGAGAGGAAGTCGATCCAGACGCTCTGGCCGAGCTCGGATACCTGGTGGAGTCGTGATTTAGCCATACGTTTTCTCCCTTTCCATCTCTTCGATCTTCTCAAGCCGTCGGACGTAGCGTTCCCCACCGTCGAACCGTGCAACCAGGAACGCGCGCACCAGCTCGGTCGCCAGCTCCGGGCCCACGACGTCGGAGCCGAGGCAGAGCACGTTCATGTCGTCGTGCTCGACGCCCTGGTGCGCGGAGTAGGTGTCGTGGCAGACCGCCGCGCGGATCCCCGCGATCTTGCTCGCCGCGACGGACGCGCCGACGCCCGAGCCGCAGACGAACACGGCGCGCTCCGCCTCGCCGCCGCGAATTGCCTCGCCGACCTCACGCGCCTTGTCCGGGTAGTCGATCCGCGGCGCTGGCTTGTCGGTGCCGAGATCGACGACCTCGTAGCCCAGCGCCTGCAGATCCTGGATCACGCGCTCGCGCAGCCTGACGCCGCGGTGGTCGAAGGCGACCGCGACTCGCATAGGACCGTTACGTTACCCGGATGACCGAGGCCGAGCGCTGGCGCGAACTGGGGCAGCAGCTACGGGTGGACTCGATCCGCGCAGCCGCGGTCACGAACTCCGGCCACCCCACCTCGTCCATGTCCGCGGCCGACCTGATGGCCGTACTGCTGGCGAGGTACCTCCACTACGACTTCGACCGACCCGAGGACCCGCGCAACGACCACCTGGTCTTCTCCAAGGGGCATGCGTCGCCCCTGCTCTACTCGATGTTCAAGGCAGCGGGCGCGATCACCAACGAGGAGCTGCTCACCTTTCGCCTCTTCGGCAGCCGCCTGGAGGGCCACCCGACCCCCGCGGTCCCGTGGGTCGACGTGGCCACGGGCTCGCTCGGGCAGGGGCTGCCCTACGGGGTCGGCATCGCGCTGGCCGGGAAGAAGCTCGACCGGCTGCCCTACCGCGTCTGGGTCCTGCACGGAGACAGCGAGATGGCGGAGGGCTCGGTCTGGGAGGCGTTCGAGCACGCCTCGTTCTACGGGCTCGACAACCTGACGGTCGTCCTGGACGTCAACCGTCTCGGACAGCGGGGCGAGACGATGCACGGCTGGGACCTCGACTCCTTCGCTGAGCGGGCGCGCCGGTTCGGCTGGCACGCGATCGAGATCGACGGACACGACGTCGAGGCGATCGATCGCGCGTACGCCGAGGCCGTCTCGAAGGAGGGCCTGCCGACGGTGGTCGTCGCGCGGACGCTCAAGGGCAAGGGCGTCAAGGAGGTCGAGGACAAGGGCGGCTGGCACGGCAAGGCGCTCGACCATCCCGAGGAGGCGATCGCCGAGCTCGGCGGTGAGCGCAACATCGTGATCGACGTCGCCAAGCCGGAGTTCCACGGCGAGCCGCATCGGTTCGAGGCGAGCGGGACGCTCGAGCTGCCGACCTGGGACCTCGGCGAGGAGGTTGCGACACGGCGCGCGTACGGCGACGCGCTGGCGGCGCTCGGCTCCGCGCGCGGTGACGTGGTCGCGCTCGACGGCGAGGTCTCGAACTCGACCTACGCCGAGATCTTCGCGGAGGCCCATCCCGAGCGGTATTTCGAGATGTTCATCGCCGAGCAGCAGATGATCGCGGCGGCGGTCGGGCTGCAGGTGCGGGAGTGGGTGCCGTTCGCGTCGACCTTCGCGGCCTTCCTCACGCGCGCGTACGACTTCATCCGCATGGCGGCGATCAGCGAGGCGAACATCCGGCTCTGCGGCTCGCACGCCGGAGTGTCGATCGGCGAGGACGGCCCGTCACAGATGGCGCTCGAGGACCTGGCGATGATGCGCGCCGCCCACGGCTCGACCGTGCTCTACCCCTGCGACGCCAACCAGACCGCGAAGCTCGTTGCCCAGATGGCCGACCGCGAGGGGATTGTCTTCCTGCGCACCACGCGGGCGGCGACGCCGGTCGTGTACGGCTCCGGCGACCAGTTCCCGATCGGGGGCTCGCGGGTGCTGCGCGGAGGCGACGATGTGGCGATCGTCGCAGCCGGGATCACGCTGCACGAGTCGCTGAAGGCGGCCGACCGGCTGATCGCGGAAGGCATCGACGCGCGCGTGATCGACCTCTACTCGGTGAAGCCTGTCGACGGCGAGACGCTGCGCGCAGCCGCGGAGGCGACCGGGGGGCGCATTCTCACCGTCGAGGACCACTGGTCCGAGGGCGGAATCGGCGACGCGGTGCTCGAGGCGCTCTCGGATGGAGAGGCCCCTGCGCGGGTCGTGCGGCTGGCCGTGCGCGAGATGCCGGGGTCGGGGAAGCCGGCCGAGCTGCTGGCCGCGGCCGGGATCGACGCGGCGCACATCGCCGACTCGGCGCGCATGCTGGTCGGCGCCGCCGTGGGCGCCTAGAACAGGAGGGATTGACGGAACGTCGCTCGTCGCCGGGGTGCGATGCTCGTTCCGAGGCAAGGATGCAAACGCATACGCGTTCTTGAATCACGTGAGGCTACGGGTGCGACTGAGGACGCAGCATCGGGGCGAGCGGCGCGGCCCGGCGGCACAGCCGTCGTTTCGTCAAGCCCTCCGAAACAAGCGTCTGTACAGGTCGCGCTGCCGCTCGCGGGCGATTTTGTACAGCTCCGCTCGACGCGGATCGGGCTCGCAGGTGCGGCCGAGCGGCGCCGGGTCGGGCTCGGCGCCGAGGCGCTCGA
Organism: Actinomycetota bacterium; assembly: GCA_046729915.1. Classification (GTDB taxonomy): domain Bacteria; phylum Actinomycetota; class Thermoleophilia; order Gaiellales; family Gaiellaceae; genus AC-32. Next base: position 4,177 of record JBKPHO010000482.1, read on the forward strand.
GAGCATGGACCGCCGCGCCGCGTGCTGAGCCTTCGGCGACCGCGGACTCCGTCACGGGCCGGTCGAGCACGTCCGCGCACAGCTGGATCCAGAACGGGCTGGAGAGCAGTGCGTGGCCTGTGGCGACGACCTCGCGCACCTCGGGGAGCGCTTCGGCGATCTCGGCGAGCCGGTAGGCGACTCCCTCCAAGCCGGCCTGCAGCAGGTCGGCGGCGTCCGTGGCGAAGGTGAGGCCCGTCACCGCGCCGGTCGCGTGCGGGTTCCAGCCGGGGCTACGCTCGCCGCCGAGCAGGGGCAGGAAGGTGAGCCCGTGCGCGTCGGGCGCGCGCGGCTCGGGACTGTCGAGGCGGAGCGTCCGCTCGAGCCACGCGTGCAGGTTGCCGCCGTCGGAGATTGCGCCGCCCTCGACGACCCGCCGGGCATCCAGCAAATAGCTGAAGAGCCCGGGGCGCGGCTCCGGCTCACCGTCGCGCAGCATCCGGTAGGCGCCCGAGGTGCCGATCATCAGCGCGGCCCGCTCCGGAGTCGTGCAGCCGGCACCGAGGTTCGAGCAGGCTCCGTCACCGAGCGGCGGGAAGGTCGGAGGGCTGCCGGCAGCGTCCTCGCAGATGGGCGGCAGGAGCCCGGCGTCGAGCTCGAGCGCGTCGAGCAGCTCCTCGTCCCACGCGCGGGCGCGAAGATCGAGCAGACCGGTTCCCGATGCGGTCGATAGGCTCGTCCACAGCTCGCCCGTCAGCTGCATGAAGAGGTAGTCGCCGAACGAGACAGCGCGGCTCTCCGCCGCCAGCACCTCCGGGCGCTCGGCCTTCAGCCAGGCGAGCTTCGCGGGCCAGAAGCTCGGGTGCAGGAACGAGCCGGTGCGCGCGTGGACGCGATCCGCGTCGAGCCGGGCCGCCAGCTCCTCCGCCTGCCGCGTCGCCCGCCGGTCCTGCCAGAGCAGGACGGGGGTCAGCGGCCGGCCGGCGGCGTCGATGAGGAGCAGGCTGTGCCAGAAGCACGAGATCCCAAGCGCGTCGCGCGTGCCGGCGGTCTCGTCGAGCACCGCGCGGCTCGCGCGCACGAGCTCGTCGGCGTCCAGATCGGCGGAGCCGTCGCGGCCGTAACGGGGCTCGCAGGCTCGGCGCGCCGTGCCCTCGAGCACGCGCCCGCGCTCGTCGAACGCGCACGCCCGCACGGACGAGCTGCCGACGTCGAGCGCGAGCACCCGCATAGGGCGGCACCTTACGCTTAGGGACGTGCCAATCGTTACCGCTTCGAATTTGCGCAAGGAGCTCGCGGGCTCGCTGCTCTTCGAGGGCGTCTCGTTCTCGGTCGAGCGGCGCGACTGCCTCTCGCTCTCCGGCCCCAACGGCGCCGGCAAGACGACGCTGCTGCGCATGCTCGTCGGCGAGAGCGACGTGCACGGCGGCGAGCTCGCCTTCGCCAAGGGCACCCGCATCGCGCTCCACGACCAGCGCCCGCCGCTCGACCGTGGCCTGACGCTGCGCGAGTACTCGCTCAGCGGCGCCCGGGACCTGATCGAGACCGAGGAGGAGCTGCGGATGCTCGAGCAGGGGATGGCCGCGGGTGACCACGCGCAGGCGACCCTGCGGCGGTACGCGGATACGCAGGCTCGCCTCGAGCACGCGGGCGGCTACAGGTGGCGCGACCGAGCGGCTGCGGCGCTGCGCGGGCTCGGCTTCGCCGAGCACGACCTCGAACGCCCGCTGGACACGTTCTCCGGCGGCGAGCTGACTCGCGCCTCGCTGGCGCGCGCGCTCGCAGGCGATCCCGACCTGCTCCTCCTCGACGAGCCCACGAACCACCTCGACGTCGAGAACCTCGAGTGGCTGGAGCAGGAGCTGCAGTCGCTGGACGCGGCGGTGATCCTCGTCGCGCACGACCGCTGGTTCCTCGAGGCGGTCACGACGGGCGTGCTCGAGCTCGAGGCCGGGCGCTCGCTCTTCTTCCCCGGCCCGTGGCATGCCTGGCGGCTGGAGAAGGCCGCGCGGGCAACGGCAGCGGCGAAGACCGCCGAGCGCGTCGGCACCGACATCGCCCGGCTCGAGCGCTTCGTCGAGCGCTTCCGCTACAAGAAGAGCAAGGCCAAGCAGGCCCAGGCGAAGCTGACGCAGATCAGGCGGCTCGAGCGGGAGCGCGCAGGCGCGGCGGGCGAGCTCGAGCTGCTGTCGCGGCGGAGCAAATCGCTCGGGTTCGAGTTCCTGAAGCCGGCGCGCAGCGGCCGCACCGTGGCCGAAGCGAACGGGCTCGGCGTCGCCGCCGGCGACAAGCAGCTGCTCACCGACGCGTCATTCGCGCTCGAGCGCGGCGAGCACGTCGGGCTCGTCGGCCCCAACGGCTCCGGCAAGACGACGCTGCTCGAGACGCTGCTCGGCCGGCGCGAAGCGACCGCGGGCTCGGCGCGCCTTGGCCACGGCGTCGTGCCGGCGTACTTCTCGCAGCACGAGGTCGAGCTCGACGAGCGCGGCAGCGTGCTCGACTGCGCGCAGCGCGCGACCGGGCTGCCGAGGCCGCAGGCACAGGCGCTGCTAGGCCGGTTCCTCTTCTCTGGGTGGGAAGCGCACGAGAAGCCAGTCACCGCGCTCTCGGGAGGCGAGCGCCGTCGGCTGGCGCTCGCGCTGGTCGTGGCGTCAGGCGCGAACTTCCTCGTCCTCGACGAGCCCACGAACCACCTCGACCTCGAGAGCCGCGAGGCGCTCGAGGCCGCGCTCGACGCGTTTCCCGGAACGGTGCTGCTCGTCTCGCACGACCGCGCGCTGCTGGACGCGGTGGCGCAGCGGATGCTCGCGATCGAGGACGGCACACTGTGCTCGTTCGACGGCGGCTGGGCCGAGTACGCACGGCGGCTGGAGCAGCCGGCGCCGACTCCCGCTCCCGCCCTGAGCTCGACGCGAAAGGAGAAGCCGAAGCCACGTCGCCAGGCACCGCCCCGCGCGAGCGAGCTCGAGCAGCTCGAGGGCCGGATCTCACGCCAGGAGGAAGCCGTCGCCGAGCTCGAGCGGCGGCTCGCAGACGACTGGTCCGACGTCGAGACGCTCGCCGCCCACCGGCAGGCGCGCGCCGAGCTGCAGGGGCTGATCTCGCGCTGGGAGCAGCTCTTCGAGGAGGCGCAGGCCTCCTCTTGATCAGGCTTCGCGTTGTTCGTCGAGGTACTCGCGCGCTGCGCGGCGGTTCCGATACCACACGCTGACCCCGAACCCGAGCGGGGCGAGCACGATCAGCGAGAGCAGCGCGATCGGCACCAGCCACCAGGCGCGGCTCGGCTTCGGCGGCTGCGTCGTGGCGGGAGCAGCCTTCCGAGTGGTGCTCACGTGGCGCTTCCCGGCCGCCTTGGCCGCCGCCGCCTGCTGCGCGGGTTTCGCCTTCGCCTTTGCCTTCGCCTTCGCCGCGACCGCGGGTGGCCCGTGGAACCGCTTCGGCATCCAGTAGTCGACGCGCCAGCGCCCGTCCTTGCCCTTCACGAGCTCGACATCCGCCGTCATCGCCGACCATCCCGAGCCCGGCTTGGGAAAGAGGAAGACCTCGAGCCCGACGGTGCCGGTGTACGAGTACTGCACGAAGCTCCAGCTCCCGAGGCCTCTGTCGGCCGCCGGGTACGGCACGACGGGCAGATCGCCGCGACTCCACTGCTTACGCGTGAAGCCCTCTCTGAGACTCGGCGCCGAGAGGTTCCACGACCGGCCCACGTCGCGGCGAATCACGGCGGTGGCTTCGAACTCCCGCAGCACCTGCCGGACCGCGCGCTGGTCCTCCTTGGTAAACGGCGCCCGCTTCGGCTGGGCAAGGCCGGGCTCCTCGACCGCGGGCCCCGTCGCCTCGCCCGGGTTGCCCGGCGAGGAGTAGTGCACACCCAGATAGATCAGCGGCACGAGCGGCACGAGGACAACTGCGACCTTGAGCAGCCGCCGGCGGCGGCGCGGTGAGCTCAGAATCGACACCGCGGCATTGTGCCCGCGGCTCACTCGACACCGTCGAAAGTGGCCACGACCGCCTCGGCGACCACCTTCAGCGGCCGGCCCGACACCTGGCTGGCCTTGCGCAGACGAGCGAAGGCCTCCTGCTCGGTGAGGCCTTCGCGCTCCATCAGCAGGCCCTTTGCGCGTTCGATCCACTTGCGCGAGGCCAGCGCCTCCGCGAGCGAGTCTGCCTGCGCGCGCAGCGCCACCAGCTCCTCGTGCCGGGCGCGCGCGGTCCTGATCGCAGGCAGCAGGTCCTGCTCACGGAACGGCTTCACGAGATAGCCGAAGACCCCGGCCTCGATCGCGCGCGCGACGAGCTCGTCCTGACCGTAGGCGGTGAGCATCACGATCGGGATCGGGCGCTCGTCGAGGATGCGGCGCGCCGCCTCGATCCCGTCCAGGCGCGGCATCTTCACGTCGAGCACCGCGAGGTCGGGCTGTTCGGCGCGCGCGAGCTCGACCGCCTCGAGCCCGTCCTTCGCCTCCGCGCAGACCTCGAAGCCGGAGCGCTCGAGTAGCTCCCGCAGGTCGAGTCGGATGATCGTCTCGTCCTCGGCGACCAGGATCCTCATCGTGCGGATCGTAGACTTCGGGCCGATGAGCGCCTGCTGCGCCAGCGGCTACGAGAAGCTCTTCGGAGCACGTATCGCGAGGCGCGACGCGCGCCGGTACCGGAAGCGAGGGCTCGACGACACGGCTCAGCGGCTCGTGGACGAGCTCGCGGCACGCGGCGCGAAAGGCGCGACGGTACTCGAGGTCGGGGGCGGAGTCGGCGCGGTCGACCTCGAGTTGCTGAAGCGCGGCGCCGAGCGGGCGACGATCGTCGAGATCTCGCACGGCTACGACGACGAGGCGCTGGCGCTGGCGCGCGAGGCCGGCGCCGAGCAGCGAATCGAGCGGCGGCACGGCGACTTCGTGGAAAACGAGGCTTCGCTCGAACCGGCCGACCTTGTCGTCATGCACCGCGTGGTCTGCTGCTACCCGGATCCGGAGCTCCTCGTGGGCGCGGCGGCGGGGCATTCGCGGCGCCTGCTGGCGCTGAGCTTTCCGCGTGACACGTGGTGGCTGAAGCTTGGGGCGGCGGTCGCAAACCTCTGGCTCCGCCTCACCGGCCGGATCGAGACGTTCGTGCACGCTCCGGCGCGGGTGGTGGCAGCGGCGGAGCGTTCCGGGATGCGGACCGTGCTGCACGAGCGCTCGACCCGCATCTGGCGCATCGCCGTGTTCGAGCGCGGCTAGCCGCTCAGGCCCGCTCTGGTTTGCCGTCGGGCGGCGAGGGGAGGTACCGCCTGGTGAACCGTGCACTGGCCGAAGCGCTGGAAGAGGTCGTTCTCGCTGCGAGGGCGGTCGAGAGCAGTCGTCAAGACGATCGCTCGAACGAAATGAACCGCCTTCGTGCCAGGCTCGAGTTCCTTGCCCCTCTCTACCCCGAGCGTCTCGAGGGCGGGTCGCCTGCGGTGGAGGACGAGTAGGAATCCGACCCTAGAGGCCGGGGCGACAGGACAGCTAGTACGAGCTACTCGCGCGGATCCGTCTCGCGCGCGACCTCTTTGGCATCCTCGTCGCGCTTCTCGACGACGAAGTACGTCGGGTGCCGCTCGAGAACGGTCTCGACCTCCGGCTGTTCGTGGTGGGGAGCGACTGCAAACCGAGTCGGCTCGGCGCGGATCGTCTCGTAGTCGGCCAGCGTCATCGTGATCTGCTCCGCACAGTCCCTGCGCCCGCACTCGCAGGTGAAGTCGACCGGATCGCTCTTGGTCTCGACCTCGATGAAGTGCGTGGCCACCTCGGCCACGCGCTCGTTGACCTCCCGGAACAGGGCTTCGTTCCGGGCGAGATGCTCCTCTCGTGCTCCCACGAGCGCGATTGTCCGCCCAGACGGCTCACTTGGCAAGGTTCGATGTGCTCGAGATGGGAAGGCCCTCCTGCAGGCAGCGAGCATGGGGGTTCGAGCAATGCAAGTGGAGGACGTCTTCCGCAACGCGAACGAGAGGGTTGCCGAGAAGGCGCGCGAGCTCAAGATGCAGGACCCGATCCCCTTCCTCTGCGAATGCAGCGACAAGCGTTGCTTCGCGCACATCCACCTCGCGCTTGCTCAGTACGACGAGGTGCGCTCCGACCCGACCCGCTACCTGACCGTCTCGGGCCATGAGGTCGTCGTCGGCGCCTGTGGCCGCTGAAGAACGGTTCAGCTTCCACTCGCGCGCGTCACCGCAGCGCTCAGGCCGGGAACACGACCTCCGCGCGCAGCCCGCCGTTCGACTCGAGCGAGAGCGTCCCGCCCAGCTCGTCGCGCACGAGCGCGCGCACGATCGAGAGGCCTGTCCCCGAGACCGGCTCCCCTTCCACCCCCGAACCGTCGTCCGCGATCGCGAGCACGACCTCCCCGTCGCGTCTCGCCAGCTCGACGCGCACCGAATGGCCGCCGTGCTCGAGCGCGTTCTGCAGCAGCTCCGAGAACACGAGCGCCAGCGCGGTCGCGCGGTTCCCGGCCAGAGCCACCGGCTCGAGCGAGGCCTCGACCTCCTTGGACGCACCGAGCCCCTGCACCAGCATCGCGCGCAGCCGATCTAGCAGGTCGTCCAGCTCGACGTCGTCGTCACGGCGCTCCGTCAGCACCTCGTGCACCGCCGCGATCGCGAGGATCCGGTTCACGGAGTCGTCCAGCGCCTTGCTCGCGTCCACGCCGTCGGCCCGCGCCTGCAGCCGCAGCAGGGACGCGACCGTCTGCAGGTTGTTCTTGACCCGGTGGTGGATCTCCTGGGCCAGCACCCCGCGCAGCACCGCCCGCCCGTGCTCGAGCGCGACCGCCGCGTGGCTCGCAATCGAGCCGAGCAGCGCGCGGTCGTCCGCGCTGAAGGGCGTGTCGCGGTCGCAGACGAGCTCGCCGACCTGCCGCCCCTTCCAGCGCAACGGCACGCGCACCGCATACCCCCCGGCGCGGCCCTCCGGCCAGCCGACCTCGCCGTCCTCGAGCACGATCGCCGCGCCGGTCGCGACGAGCGCGTCGACCGTCGCCTCGACGATCCCTTCGAGCGACTCCTCGAGGTAAAGCGACTCCGAGACCGCCTCCGAGATCCGCGCCAGCGCCTCGAGCTCGACGACTCGCCGCTGGGCCTGCGCGTACAGCTTCGCGTGCTCGATCGTCTGCCCAACCTGGGACGCGATCGCAACCAGCAGGTCGATCTCCGCCGGCGTGAACTCCCGCGGCGCCCGCGTGCGCACGTTCAGCGCGCCCTCGAGCGTCTCCCGCGCGAGGATCGGCACGGCCAGGATCGACTCGTACTCGTCCTCCGGGAGGTTCGGGAACGCCTTGAAGCGGTCGTCCAGGTGGGCCTGCGCCGGGATCATCACAGGAGCACGCGCCGCTGCCGCGTTACCGGTGATCCCCTCGCCCGGCCGCATCCGCGGCCGCCCGGTCATCTCCTCGACCCGCGTGCCGAAGGTCGCCCGCAGCACCAGCTCGTCGGCCTGCTCGTCGTAGAGGTAGACGAAGCAGGCATCGGCGCCGAGCGCGTCGGCGACCCCGCGCGCGACGAGCGAGAGCACCTCCTCGAGGTCGAGCGTCGAGTTGACCGCGGCGATCGTGTCGGTCAACAGGCGCAGGTGACGAGCGGTCTCGTCCACGCCGGCGATTGTAGGTAGCAGCATGCCTCCGTAGGGTTGGAGCGAACGAACCGGGCTGGGTCGGCGTCGGCTTCATCGGCTCGGAAGGAACCGGAGTGCTGCTGATCGTGACGGGCACCCTCGCCTGGCTCTCGGTCAGTCGCAGCCGCCTCCAGCTCGCGGTGCCGCTCCTCGCGACCGTCCGCGTCCTCGCCTACGTCGTCGCGTGGATCGCGATGTCGGGCAAGCCGTAGCGCGGCACAACGACCGCGAGCTGCGGAAATCCAGCAGCTCGCAGTCGGCCGTCAGTTGGGCCTCGCCGGCCACAGCTGGCGAGACCACCTCTCATATTAAGCGCGTCAGAGCACCGGGAGGTACTTCTCGCGCTCCCAGCGGGTGAGCTGCACGCGGTACTCGTCCCACTCCTTCCGCTTCAGCTCGACGTAGCGGTCGAAGATGTGCGGCCCGAGCGCCTTGCGCGCGAGCTCGGAGCCCGCCAGCTCGTCGATCGCCTCGCCGAGCGTCTCCGGCAGCGAGACGATCCCGCGCTCGCGCCGCTGCTCGGGCGTGAGGTGGTAGAGGTTCGTCTCCATCGGCTCGGGCAGCTCGTAGCCGCGCTCGATCCCCTCGAGCCCCGCGTGCAGGAGCGCGGCGAAGGTCAGATACGGGTTGCAGGCGGGGTCCGGGCAGCGGATCTCGGCCCGGGTCGCCTGCTCCGACCCCGGCTTGTAGAGCGGGATCCGGATCAGCGCCGAGCGGTTCCGCTGCGACCAGGCCACGTAGACCGGCGCCTCGTAGCCCGGCACCAGCCGTTTGTAGGAGTTGACCCACTGCGCGAAAATCGCGGCGATCTCGCGCGCGTGGTGCAGCTGGCCGGCGATGAACGCCTTCCCCGCCTCGGAGAGGTGCCACCGGTCGTCGCCGTCGAAGAACGCGTTGCGCCCGTCGGTAAAGAGCGACTGGTGCGTGTGCATCCCTGAGCCGTTCTCGCCGAAGATGGGCTTCGGCATGAAGGTCGCGTGGAAGCCGGCCTTCTTCGCGATCTCCTTCACGATCAGGCGGTAGGTCACCGTGTGGTCGGCCATTGTCAGCGCCGGCGCGTAGCGCATGTCGATCTCGTGTTGCGACGGGCCGACCTCGTGGTGGACGTACTCGATCGGAATCCCGACCG
>JBKPHO010000483.1:0-6089 GCA_046729915.1 Actinomycetota bacterium
AGTTTGATGACCATGATGTAGCTTCCCCGGCCCGGCCGGAGCGGCGCCCAGTCGCCCCAAGGATGCTCTACGCGGTCCTTGGGAGGAGTGACCTTGAAGTCGGCTGCCTCACCAACAGCGTGGCCGGTTCTCGCATTGACGATCTGGCGCTCCACGGTGAGGGTGCGGCCCTTGTACCCGACGATCTTGATGGTCGCGAAGGCCGAGGCTCCGACCTCCTGGAGTTGCTGCTTCGTAAGGCCCACCTTCTGCCGCTCGATGTAGTCGAGAAAGTCTCCTTTCGTCGTGTGCCGATTCGGCGGGGAAATCCGATCCACGCTTGCCGACTGCTCCGGGCTCGACTGACCCCGCTCCGGCCGGAACTGAGGGAAGAGGAGGAAGAAGAGCCCGACGGCGGCCGAGATGAGCCCAACCACGACGCTCGCCTGTTTGACAAGCGCCATGCCACGGCCTTCGCGTGCGCCGTCGGGTGTCGCGGCCTCGGAGGATCGGGCCGCACTCGATCGCTGGGGCTTTCGTTTCGCCGTGGCCAAATCGGGTTAGCGTCGGAGCCTGACCCGCCTCGTGAACGTTCTCGTATCGCCGCTCGCGGCGACCTTCAGCGACACACGGTAGAACCCCGGCCTCACCTTTCGAGGCACATGAAGGCGTCGCGTGTTGCGCCCCTTCACGAGCGAATACTTGCGGTGCGTGACCGTTGCGGCGCGCTTGAGCAGTCGCGCCCTCATCGTCGCTCGCCGATCGACGAGCACGACGAACACGATCGCGCGATGCGCACCGTGGCCCTTGACCGAAAGCTTCAGAAGCTTGGCTGTGAGGTGCGTTGGTGGGGGAGGCGGCGGCGGTGGTGGCGGCGGTGGCGGCGGTGGCGGTGGTGGTGGCGGCGGCGGCGCGAGATCGAAGCGGGCACCGACCGCGGTCACCGATCCGGCGCTGAATGTGCATGTCGAGCCGGTGCCGCATGCACCGGCCCAGCGGATGAACCTCGAGCCCGAACTCGCATCGGCCCGGAGCGTGATCTTCGACTGATAGTCGAAGGTCTCGGAGCACTTGGCACCGCAGCTGATTCCACTTCCGCTCACTGTGCCGTGACCCGAACCGGTCCGCTTGACCTTCAAACCGACAGAGATCTGGAACGGGAAATCGGGCGGCACCAGAGGCGTGCCCGGCGGGCCGAACGCGACCGTGGCAAAGGTACGGATGTTCGTCATCGTGACGGTGCAGGTCGTGCTGGAGGGGTCGCCTCCGGCTGGGTCGCAGCCGGGGTGCCAGAGGAGGACGTTGCCCGACGCAGGCGTCGCTGTGAGCGTCACGTTCTGTTCGGCCGGGAAGAGGGCAAAGTCCGGCGTGCAGTTGGGCGGACAGGTCAGCCCCGGCGCCGCCACGGTGCCGTCGCCGCTTTCGTCCAGCTCGAGCTTCAGCGGCGAAAAGACGGCCACCACCCACTCGTCGTCATCGACTGCATTGAAGGTGCACGATCCGGTGCCGGGACACTCGAAGCGACTCCAATGGACGAACTCCGACGGTGTCCCCGTGCCCTGAACGGGCTCCGGGAACGCGGTCAGCTTCACACTCGAGCCGCGCGGAACGGGAACCGGGCATTCGCGCTCGTTGGTGAGAATGTCCGTGTAGTCGCAGGTCGTGGTGGTGCCGCCGGCCGTAGCCTCGATCCTTCCGAAACCGGAAGTCCAGAGTCGCAAGCACACGGTTGTGACTGTGCTGGCGCACTCTGTGAAGTCGCTCGCACGGACGGCGGGGGCTGCGAGCTCAGACCCGTTCGCCGCGGCGGGCGTGCCAACCAGCACGAGCACGCAGAAGACGGCGAGAAGAGCGCCGGTCATCGTTGCTCGCTTCCTCGGCGTCCTTGCCAACGACATGGGAAGCCTCGCTCCTTGTGTGGACTCCTCACCCGACAAATCCACCACCTCCTAGGCCCACCGCTGTTGCGCTGAGCTAGAGCTCGCGCGGTTCGGTGAGCTTTGGCCGTTATGCGGGAGTCGGGGAAGGCGCCGCAAACCCTCGACGGCTTCCGGCAAGGTCAAACGCAAACCCAGTGTCCCACTTGGTGGCAGCGGCTACAAGGGGACGTCCAGAGTTTTCGTACTGGCGGCAGCTTGGTGCGTTGGCCCGGACTGACGCGCCCCATCCGTGGACGTCTAAATGGGTGCCGGGCGGGCTTCTCTCCCCTGGGTGGCCGTCGCCGCCTAGCCCTCAGAGCGGGCCGCCCGGCCCTTACTCCACGCGACGCGGTTAGGTAAGGCCGAGCTCGACAGACAACTCGACCGCGGCGAGCACCGCCGCGACCGTCCAGAGAACGAGCCTCATGTCCACGGCCTCGGCCGGAGCCGAGTCCGGCGTCATCAGGCCGGGCCGCGAGGGCAGCTCGTAGAGGTGGGGGGCGATAACTCCAGGTCGGTGCATCGATGCCTCTACTGGCCCCCGCAACCTGGCTCGATCCCACTTTTGGGGGCGGCGCCTTTCCACCTTCCGTCACTGCCCGGAACACCGACATTGCAGATCGGCCGCTACGTCGTCTCGGTGCTCCACCGTCTGGGCTACCGCGCTCGTTCAAGGTGAACGCCGCGGGCGTCAGTTTGGGCGACCTGAGCGACTGGCGCCGGCGGCCTCAGATCGGCTGGTCATCTGGTTCCAGGATCATCCGACGCCCTCGAACTTCATCGAGCCGCTGCTGACGTGCCGCGCGTTCGTTCCGAGCAGCCCGAAGAACCTCAACGCCGCCGAGTTCTGCGACCGCGGGGATCGACGCGCAGATTCGCTGCGCCGACGCGCTGCAGCTGCGCGAGCCCGCCGCCGGCGGCGACCTGTGGAGCCGGATCGACCACGAGCTCGCGCGTCGGCAACTACAGGTACCACCCGTTCTGGAATGTGCTGCTGGACCAGCTCTGGGTTCGCTGAGCCTTCGCTTCGTGCGCCGCTATCCTCTGAGCATGACGTTGCTGCGGCCTCGCGTGGATGAGCTTCTGCCGGTTCCGGCGGTTGCTCCGCGGCTGCCGTTCGTGCACGTCCCGGCGTAGGCGCTCCCGCCGCTTCGGCCCGGAGCGCCGCAACAACTCCCTGACCGCCGGTAGACGTCTAGGAAGGAGAGCACGATGTTCCCAGTACGGCTGCTCTCGGGAGCGTCCCGATGAGCACCACCCCTTTGCCCAACCAGTCGAGCGACTTTCCCGCGTGGTACGGCGAAGTAGTGCGCCGCGCAGGTCTCGCCGAGAACTCGCCCGTTCGTGGCGCGATGGTGATCAAGCCCTACGGCTACGCGATCTGGGAGGCGATCCAGCGCGGGCTCGACGATCGGATCAAGGCGACCGGCCACGAGAACTTCTACTTTCCGCTGTTCGTGCCTGCATCGGTGCTTGCGCAGGAGGCCGAGCTCGTCGAAGGGTTCGCACCCGAGCTGGCCGTCGTCACCGAGGCGGGCGGAAAGGAGCTGGAGGAGCCGCTCGCGGTGCGTCCCACCTCCGAGGCGCTGATCTGGTCGACGTATGCCCGCTGGGTGCAGTCGTACCGTGATCTGCCGCTGCTCTACAACCAGTGGGCCAACGCCGTCCGCTGGGAGCTGCGGCCACGCCTCTTCCTACGGACGAGCGAGTTCCTCTGGCAGGAGGGGCACACGGCGCACGAGACCGAGGAGGAAGCGGTCGCGGAGGCGCTGACGATCCTGCAGGACGTCTACGCCGACATGATCGAGAACGTCCTCGCGATCCCCGTGTTGCGGGGCAGGAAGAGCGAGAGCGAGCGGTTCCCCGGCGCCGTCGACACCTATACGCTCGAAGCCCTGATGCGCGACGGTAAGGCGCTCCAGGCGGCAACCTCGCACTACCTCGGGCAGGGCTTCGCGCGGACGTTCGATGTCCGCTACACCGGCCGGGACGGCAGCGAGCAGTATCCCTATGCGACCTCGTGGGGCGCGACCACTCGGCTCGTCGGTGGTCTCGTGATGGCGCACGGTGACGAGCTTGGGCTGCGGCTCCCGCCTCGCGTCGCCCCGCAGCAAGTCGTGATCGTGCCGATCCACCGCGAGGACGACCGCGCTGATGTGCTCCAGGCCGCTGCTGCCGTCACCGACGAGCTGAGGGCGGGGGGTGTCCGCGTCCGCGTCGACGATCGGCCCGAGTACCGGCCTGGCTTCAAGTTCAACGAGTGGGAGTTGAAGGGCGTGCCGCTTCGCCTCGAGATCGGCGGCCGCGACCTCGCCGCGGCAGCAGTCACCGTCGCCCGCCGCGACACCGGCGACAAGCAGCAGATCCCGCTCACTCGCGCGGCTGCCGCGATCGACGAGCTGCTAGGCGACGTGCAGACATCGCTCTTCCAGACCGCCCGCGACGAACAGGAGCGGCGAACGCTCCGCGACCCGAGTAGCTACGACGAGATGATCGAGTATCTGCGCGACGCGGGCGGGTTCGTCGTCGCACCATGGTGTGGACGCAGGGAGTGCGAGGTGCGCGTCAAGGACGAAAGCTCCGCAACGATCCGGTTACTCCCGCTGGCTGAGCAATGTCCGCGAGCAGGCACCTGCATCTGCTGCGGGCGGACGGCGGTGACCGATGCGGTGTGGGCGCAGGCGTACTAAGACGAGCACCTCGTTCGCCGCGGCGTAAGCCCGGCGGCCCGTCAACGCAGGTGCACATCCCTCGAACGAGGGATACTCGCCTGAGGACGAGCGGGTGGCGCCGATGTAGGCCCGGTGCGCCGCCCGCTGCTCGTGCTCGCGCTGCTTGCAACGATCGCCGCCGCTCTGCCGAAGCCGGCTTCGCGAAGGCCAAGTGGCCATCCTCGGGTTCGCAGTCGAGTCACGCCTCCCGCGTGCAGAAGCTCGCCCGGGAGGGTCGTCGGCTATGCCCACCGCCAGGTCGGCGTCGCCTACAGCTGGGGCGGCGCGTCTCCCGCGACGGGCTTCGACTGATCTGGGCTGGTGTATGCGGCGTACCGGTCGATCGGATGGAAGATCCCGCGGTCGCGCTGGGACCAGCTGCGCACCGGCCGGCCGATCCGCTTTGCGCGGCTGCGGCCCGGCGACCTGCTGTTCACCGAGGGCGGCGGCCACGTCCAGCTCGTGGTCTCCAAGCGGGCCGCGATCTCGGCCCCGCAGACTGGCGAGCAAGTCCGCTGCGTGCCGTTGGCGCAGCTTCGGGTGGAGATTGCCGGCGCGCGACGCGTGCCCCGGTAGGCGCGCCGCGATCCCCGCTCAGCCGTCGGGGCGTCTCTACGGCTTAAGGGTTTTGTAAGGGTGGGCGACGGGGCTCCATGCGATTCTCGTCTCGATCAGGCAAGCAAAAGGGGGATTCGTCGTGAGCCCGACATCGGTCGCTTCCACAATCTGCGCCTTCCTCGCCCTTACGGTTCCTGCGCTCGCCTCGGGGTCTTCGGCGAGCACGGCGACGGGCAGCTGGTCGGCGACGGCGAGCCTGGCCACCCCGCGCGCGCACGTGACCGCCACGCCGCTCGGCAACGGGCGCATTCTCGTCGTCGGCGGGGTCGACGAGTTCACCGCGGAGCTGTATGACCCGCCGACGAGTACGTGGAGCCGGGCCGGCTCGCTGAACGAGTCGCACTGGGCGCACGTCGCTGTGCGCCTGGCAGACGGGCGCGTGCTCGTCGCGGGCGGCGGTCGGTTCAGCGCCGACGCAGAGCTATACAACCCGGCGACGAACACCTGGACGACAACGGGGAGCATGAATGTCGGCCGAATCTCGATGACCGGCACCCTGCTCCGCGATGGGCGCGTGCTGGTCGTCGGCGGCCTTGCCGCTGACGGTACGGGTGTGCAGGCGAGTGCCGAGCTGTATGACCCGGCGACGGGCCGCTGGACGTTGACGGGCAGCCTCCGGACGCCTCGTATGAATCACACCGCGACGCTGCTGGGCGACGGCACCGTCCTGGTCGCGGGCGGTTTTGGTGACGGCTGGCTGCGAAGCGCGGAGCTCTACGACCCCGCCCGCGGCCGCTGGTCGCGCGTCGAGCCCATGACGGCCGCCCGCGAGCACGCGAGCGCGACCCTGCTCGGCAACGGCCGGGTGCTGGTCGCCGGCGGCGGCAACCCGTACGGGACCGCAGGCCGCTCCGCCGAGCTC
>JBKPHO010000484.1:0-1515 GCA_046729915.1 Actinomycetota bacterium
ACCTGCGTGCCGAAGTCGACCAGCGCGAGGCCGATGTTCACGCGCGCGGATTCCTGGATGCCGACGATGTTCAGCACCACGAGCAGCGCCACCACGAGCCCGCCGCCGACGATGTCCCACGGGTTCTGCTTCAGCGGGCCCCAGAAGATCGAGAGGTAGTGCGGCACGAAGAACGCCGAGATGGCGATCGTGATGATGTAGTTCAGCATCTGCGCCCACGCCGCCCCGAACGAGACGAGCTCGTTGAAGGCGTGGCGGGCGAAGCTGGACGAGCCTCCGGCCTCGGGGAAGCGGACGGTGCCTTCGGCGTACGTCGCTGCGGTGGCGGCGAAGATCAGGCCTGCGATGACGAAGACGACCGGTGTGAGCCCGAGCGCGAAGACCGCCGTGACGCCGAGCGCGTAGTAGATCGAGGAGCCGACGTTGCCGTAAGCCGTCGAGAACAGCGCCGGCGTACCGAGCACGCGCTCGAGCCGCTGCTGCCGCCGCCTTCGTGACATCGCGCGGACTCTAGAGGGCTGCGCGGTCGCTCAAAGGGACATGTCCGTTCCGGCCGTGTCCTAGGGACAGTCCCTAGGCCATGGCCAAAACGGACACCCCGGCGCCCGGGAGTCCGCTAAGACGGCGATCCGCCTCGCCGGGGCGAGACCCTGGGGACTGTCCCTAGTCCATGGCCGAAACGGCCACGCGGCTCAGCCGTGAATCGAGACGACCAGCGGGATGATCAGAATCGCGACGAGGTTCGTGATCTTGATCATCGGGTTGATCGCCGGCCCGGCCGTGTCCTTGTAGGGGTCGCCGACCGTATCGCCCGTCACCGCCGCCGCATGGGCCTCGGAGCCCTTGCCGCCGAAGGCGCCGTCCTCGATCAGCTTCTTCGCGTTGTCCCAGGCGCCGCCGCCAGAGGTCATCGCGATCGCCAGGAACAAGCCCGTGACGATCGTCCCGATCAGCAGTCCCCCGAGCAGCTTCGCGTTGATCACGCCCGCGACGATCGGGAACACGATCGGGATCAGCGCCGGCAGCAGCATGCTCTTGATCGCCGAGCCGGTGACGATGTCGATCGCGCGCCCGTACTCCGGCCGTGCAGTCCCCTCCATGATCCCCGGGATCTCGCGGAACTGCCGCCGCACCTCGGTCACGACCTGCCCGCCCACGCGCCCGACCGCCTCCATCGCCAGGGACGCGAACAGGAACGGCATCAGGCCGCCGATGAAGAGCCCCGCCACCACCCACGCGTCGTCCAGGGTGAAGGCCGTCTGGAAGTCGCGCACCGAGAGCCCGTTCGTGTAGCTGTCGAACAGGATCAGCGCCGCGAGCGCCGCCGAGCCGATCGCGTAACCCTTCGTCACGGCCTTCGTCGTGTTGCCGACGGCGTCGAGCGGGTCGGTGATCGCGCGCACCGACTCGTCGAGCTCGGCCATCTCGGCGATCCCGCCCGCGTTGTCGGTCACGGGCCCGTAGGCGTCCAAAGCCACGATCAGCCCGGTCATCGAGAGCTGAGCCATGACTGCC
>JBKPHO010000485.1:0-3801 GCA_046729915.1 Actinomycetota bacterium
CCGATCGGGCCCAGGACAACATCGACGCGCTCTCGGCCGCGACGACGAAGGTTGGGACCCAACATCCCGGATTCTTCGTGGGCCACGCCGGAGTCAGCTCCGACAAGGGGCTCGAGGAGATGTTCCAGGATCAGCTCAAGCTGGCCGGCGAGCGGTCGATCCCGATCACGATCGGCGTGCTCCTGCTGGTTCTGGGGACCCTGGTCGCGGTCGGCATCCCGATTCTGCTCGCCCTGTCGGGCGTTCTCGCCACCATCGGCCTCGTGGCGGTCACGAGCCACGTTGTTCCTGCCGACCCGAACGTCAACGCCGTGATCCTGCTGATCGGCCTTGCGGTCGGCGTCGACTATTCGCTCTTCTACATCAAGCGGTGGCGCGAGGAGCGGGCCGCCGGCAAGGATTCGGACGCGGCCCTGGCAGTTGCGGGTGCAACGTCCGGTCGCTCCGTCCTGATCTCCGGCTTCACGGTGTTGATCGCGATGGCCGGCCTGTTCTTCGCGGGCGACAAGACGTACCTCTCCTTCGGGATCGCGACGATGATCGTGGTCGGAGTCGCGATGCTCGGCTCCTTGACCGTGCTGCCGGCGCTCCTCTCGAAGCTCGGTCCGCGCGTCGACAAGGGGCGAATCCCCTTCGTGCACCGGTTCCGGAACGACGCGGGCGGGAGCCGGCTGTGGCGGGCGCTCCTGAGGCCGATCCTCAAGCATCCGGCGGTCGCGGCAGCGCTGGCCGGCGGGTTGCTGATCGCGTTGGCGCTACCCGCGCTCAAGCTGCACACCGCGCAGAGCGGGCTCGAGTCGCTGCCCAAGAACGCACCGACCGTGGACACGATCCAGCGCGTCCAGGACGCCTTCTCGAACGGCGACGTGGCGCCCGCAATCGTTGCGGTCGAAGCGAACACCGATTCGCCGGCGACGAAGCAGGCGATCGGAGCACTGAGGACGCAGGCACTCGCGAGCGGTCAGGCGACGAAGCCGATCGACGTCGAGGTGAATGCGTCTCATGACGTCGCCCGGGTAACGATCCCTCTCGTCGGCAGCGGGGTAGACGCGAAGTCGAACGACGCTCTGAAGACGCTTCGCAACGACATCCTGCCGGCCACGATCGGCAAGGTCCCGGACGCGACCTTCGCCGTCACCGGCACCACGGCCCAATCGGCCGACCAGAACTCGCTGTTGAAGAGCAAGGCGCCAATCGTGTTCGGGTTCGTCCTGATCTTCGCCTTCGCCCTGCTCCTCGTCACGTTCCGCTCGATCGTGATCGCGCTGAAGGCGATCGTGCTGAACCTGCTCTCCGTAGGCGCGGCCTACGGTGCCCTGGTCCTCATCTTCCAGTACGGCTGGGGCGAGGGTCTGTTGGACTTCAACTCGAACGGCGGCATCGCGTACTGGCTGCCGATCTTCCTGTTCGTGATCCTGTTCGGGCTCTCGATGGACTACCACATCTTCATCCTGACCCGGGTGAGGGAGGCCTACGACCGCGGTCTCTCGACTGAGGATGCGGTCGAGCACGGGATCAGCACGACGGCGGGCGTCGTGACCAGCGCCGCGGTTGTGATGGTGGGCGTGTTCGCGGTGTTCGCGCTCATGCCGATCCTCGACATGAAGGAGATGGGCATCGGCCTGGCGGTTGCGGTGCTGATCGACGCCACGATCATCCGCGCGGTGCTGCTCCCGGCCTCGATGAAGCTGCTCGGCGACTGGAACTGGTACTTGCCGAGCTGGCTCGAATGGCTGCCGCGCCTCGAGCCGCCGGCCGAGCCGTCCCCGCCGAGGCGGGTCGAGGCACCGGCCGCACTCGGCCCGACAGCGTAGGCGCCGGATTCCCCCGAATGAGCGCGGTTGCTTCGAGCGGCCGCGCTCAGGGGGCGCCGGACGGGTGCGCCGCCCCCACCGGTGCCGCCACCGGTGCCGCCCCGGCGCCCTCGACGTCAATGTGCGGGAGGACCCGGTCGAGCCAGGCCGGGACCCACCAGCTTCCTCTACCCGCGAGGACGAGCACCGCGGGTGCGAACACGAGCACCGTCACCGCCGCGAGCGCGACACCGACCGAGAGCCCGACGCCGAACTGCTTCACGGTCGGGTCGGCGTTGAGGATGAAGCTCCCGAAGACCGAGATCATGATCAGGGCGGCCGCGATGATCACGCGCGCCCCGCCGGCGAGGCCGCGGCGAATCGCGTCACGGTCGTTACCACTCTCCAGGCGATACTGCTCGATCTTGCTGATCAGGAAGACCTGGTAGTCCATTGAGAGCCCGAACAGCACCGTGAACATCATCAGCGGCACGTAGCTGGCGATCGGGTCGGTTCCACTCGCGGTGTCGAGCCCGACGAGGCTCAGACCCCAGCCCTTCTGGAAGACGGCCGTCAGGACGCCGAACGCGGCGGTGACCGAGAGGACGTTTGCGATCGCTGCTTGAACCGCGAAGAGGAACGAGCGGAAGGCCGTCAGCAGGATGCAGAAGCTCAGGCCGATCACGACCGCGATCACGAGCAGCAGCCTCGAGGAGATCCCGTCGGCGAGATCGACGTAGCTCGCGGTCTGCCCCCCGACAAACGCGTCCAGGTCGGTGCCGTTCGTGGCCTGGGGGATGGTGTAGGTCCGCAGGGTCTTGACGAGGTCGGCGGTGGCGGGCGCAGCGGGGGCGGTCGTCGCGATCACCGTGAACGTTGCCGCGTCCCCCGGCTTGTTGATCTGCGGGGGCGAGACGACCTTGACGCCGTCGGTATCCGCCAGCGCGTCCTGGAGGTTGACGAGGCGTGGATCGGTGCCGCGAGGGTCGCCTCCGGCCTTTGTGAGCTCGTTCGTGATGTCTGTCTTGAGCTGCTCGGCCTGCTGCTGCTGGCTCTTCGCCGACTGCTGCTCGCCCTGGAGCTCGACCTGCTGGGTCTGGAGCTTCGCCGCCTGTGTCTGGAGGTTGGCCCCCTGTGTCTGGAGGTTCGCCGCCTGGACCTGCAGGTTCGAAGCCTGCTGGACGAGTGCCTGCTTCTCCTTGACGAGCGCCACCGCGTTCGTCGCCAGCGTCGCCGCCTGGGCCGTGAGCGCCAGCGCGCGGTTGGCGATGCTCACCTCCTGTTTGCGGAGGTTTCGCGCCTGGGCGACCAGCGCCTGGGACTGCTCGCGGTTGGCCTGCTCCTCCTGAACGAGGGTCGACAGCCGCTTTTCGAGCCGCGTCTCCTCGTCCTGGAGCCTGCGGAGCTTCGCCTGCAGCTTCTTTTTTTGGGCCGGGCTCTTCGTCCGGCTCAGCTGCGCCTCGACCTTCCGCTGGTCGGCTCGGTTCTTGGCCAGCTTGCGCACGACAGACGTCAGCTCCTTGGTGACTTTCGCTCCGTCGCGGACGATCTTCTGCGCCTGCGAGCCCGTCCCGGCGATCTGCTTGTTCAGCGCGACCTGCTGCGCCTCGAGCCGGTTCGCCGACGCCTGGAGCTGCGCCTGTTCCTGCGAGTCGGCCTTTGCCTGGCGCTCGAGGCTCGCCTGCTGGCTCTTGAGGCTGCCCTGCTGCTGCTCGAGCTGCTGCTGCTGGCCGGTCAGCTGCTGGCTCTGTGCCGTCAGAGCGTTGGCCTGGGCTGTGAGCTGTTGCTGCTGCTGTTTCCCCTGCTTCTGCTCCTGCTCGAGCTGTTTCTGCAGGCTTTGTGCCTGCTGCTGCTGGCTGGTGTATTCGCTGCTCTGCTTGGGCGGTGTCCCGAGCTCGACCGCAACTAGCAGCGGGCCGTTGTAGCCGACTCCGAAGCCTGCGGCCATCAGGTCGTATGCCTGGCGCCCGGTCGTTGACTTCGGCGTGGCGCCGACGTCCTCCTGACC
>JBKPHO010000486.1:0-10295 GCA_046729915.1 Actinomycetota bacterium
CTGAAGAGATCCCAGAAGGTTCCGGTGTAGTCGCCGTCGGAGTCGAGCGGCACTCCGTAGAGCAGGTTCGCGAGCGCAATTCCCCAGATGAGAGCGATGCCCACGCTGCCCCCGGCGTTCGCCCACAGCCACACCGCCCGCCAGCGCGGGCTCTCGCTCTTGCCGCGCCATTCGAACGAGACGACGCGGACGATCAGGAAGAAGAGGAGGAGGAGCAGCGCGATGTAGAAGCCCGAGAACATCGTCGCGTACCAGGCCGGGAAGGCCGCGAAGGTCGCGCCGCCCGCCACGACGAGCCAGACCTCGTTGCCGTCCCACACCGGGCCGATCGTCCGGAACATGGCGCCACGCTCCCCTTCGTTCCGCGGCAGGAACGGCAGCAGCATCCCGACGCCGAAGTCGAAGCCCTCGAGCACGAAGTACCCGCCCCAGAGAACGGCGATCAGGCAGAACCAGAAGATCTGCAGGTCCATCAGTACGTCACCGCCGGCTCCGGCAGCTGGTCCCGCGTCGCGGGCCGGTCGGGTTTCGCGTACCGGCGCATCAGCACGAAGTCGACGACGCCGAGAAGGAGGTAGAGCGTGATGAAGAATCCGAGGCTGATCCCGAGCCAGGTTGTGCTCACGCTCGGCGAGTTCGCCTTGTCGGTAAGCAGCAGTCCCTGGACGATCCACGGCTGGCGCCCCATCTCGGTCAGGATCCAGCCCGCGCTCGCGGCGATGTACGGGAGGGCAATCGCGACGATCGCCGTCCACTGGAACCAGCCCGCCCGCTCGAGTTTCTTCTTCCAGTAGAGCCACGCACCGAGGACGGCGACCAGGAACATCACCACCCCGGCGAATGCCATCACCCGCATCGACCAATAGATCACCCTGACGTTCGGCATGTAGTTGCCCGGGCCGTACCTGCGCTGCTCCTGGGCCTGGAGCTGATTGAGACCTTGGACCTCGCCGCTGAACGAGCCGGTGGCCATGTACGAGAGGATCCTCGGGATCGTGATCGAGAAGCTCGGCGTTTCGTCATCCTTGGTGAAGCCCCCGATCTGGAAGAGCGAGAAGGGGCACGGCTGGCAGGTGTTCCACTGCGCCTCTGAGGCCGCGATCTTCATGCTCTGTGCGCTCGTGACCGCCTCCCCGAAGCGGTTGCCGACCACCAGCTGGAGCAGCGTCACAGGCACGGCAACGATCAGCGCCAGCTTCGCTGCCTTGCGGAAGAGCTCGACCTCGTGGCCGCGCAGGAAATGCCAGCAGCACACGCCCAGCATCACGATCGACCCGAAGATCAGACCGGCGAGCATCGTGTGCAGGTACGCGCGCAGCGCGAACCCGTTCGACAGCAGCGCCCAGACGCTCGTGAGGTGCGCCTCTCCGTTCACGATCTTGTAGCCCACCGGGTGCTGCATCCACGAGTTGGCGACGAGGATGAAGTAACCCGACAGCCAGGTGCCGAGAACGGCGATCCAGAGCGTCCCGAGGTGCACGCGCGGCGGGAGCCGGTTCCAGCCGAAGATCCAGAGGCCGAGGAAGGTCGACTCGAGCATGAAGGCCGCGAGCCCCTCGATCGCAAGCGGCGCCCCGAACACGTTTCCGACAAACCTCGAGTAGACGGACCAGTTCATCCCGAACTCGAACTCCTGCACCAGGCCGGTCGCGACCCCGATCGCGAAGTTGATCAGGAAGAGCGTTCCGAAGAAGCGCGTCAGCCGCAGCCACGCATCGTTCCCGGTCCGATGCCAGATTGTCTGCATGACCGCGACGAGCGGCCCCAGCCCCAACGTCAGCGGCACGAAGAGGAAGTGGTAGAGCGAGGTCGTGGCGAACTGCACGCGAGCGAGATCGACGACCGTCGAGGTGAGCGGGCCCATGCGAGGTGGAAGCTAGAAACCGGCCCTCGCAGCCACATCGTCCGATGGGGATGAAGCCTGGCGGCCCTCCGCCGGAGAACCTGCGCATGGTGCGCGCGCCGGTCAGCCCGTCAGGGGAGCAGGTCGAGCTCGCGTTCGGCGAGCAGCGGGCCGTGGTCGTCGGCGTCGGCGCCGGCCTCCGCACCTATTCCCTCGGCGAGCGGCCCCTGCTCGACGGGTACGGCGAAGACGAGATTTGCAGCTCGGGCCGGGGCCAGCTCCTGGTCCCGTGGCCGAACCGCATCGAGGACGGCCGCTACGAGTTCGAGGGCCGAGCCCACCAGCTCCCGCTCGACGAGCCGGAACGGCGGAACGCGATCCACGGCCTCGTCCGCCGGTCACACTGGGCCGTCGCCGAGCGCGAGGTCGACCGGGTCGCGTTCGTGCACATTCTCTACCCACAGCCTGGCTACCCGTTCGCCCTCGAGCTGCGCGTCGAGTACTCCCTCTCCGACGACGGGCTGGCCGTGCGAACGGAGGCGACGAACGTCGGCTCCGGCCCGGCACCGTACGGCGCGGGGTGGCACCCGTACCTCGCCGCCGACCGGGACGTCGTCGACGACGTCGAGCTTCGCGTGCCGGCCGAGACGGTGCTCCAGGCCGACGAGCGCGGGCTACCGGTCGGGCGCTCTGCCGTCGCGGACGCGGGCCTGGACTTCCGGGAGGCGAGGCCGATCGGCTCGGCGAGGCTCGACCACTGCTTCACCGGGCTGGAGCGCGACGAGGACGGTCGAGCCCGAGTGCATTTCGGTGCGACGACCCTCTGGGTCGACGAGAGCTATCCCTACCTGATGGTCTTCACGGGCGACGGGCTACCTGACGTCGAGCGGGGCAGCCTTGCCGTCGAGCCGATGACCTGCGCACCGAACGCCTTTCGGAGCGGAGAGGGCCTGATCGCGCTCGAACCGGGCCAGGCCCACGCGGGTGCCTGGGGCATCTACCCCGGGTAAGACGCCGCTCGGATGGGCTGATACCCGTCCGGTCGCCTACCGGAGGCGAACGTCGCGTGTGGCAAGGTGCGCAGATGACGGAGCTCGCTTCACGGCCCGAGCTCGGCGCGGAACGCTCAGGGGCGTGGCGTCTCGCGCACGACTCGCGCGTCCGCTACGTCGTGCTCGTCTGCTCTTTGGCGGGCCTGTACTACGGCGCGGCCCAGGTCGGTTACACGCTCAAGTTCTCGGGCGCGGTCGCCGCGATCGTGTGGCTGCCGGTCGGCGTCGGCATCTCCTTCCTCTACCTCGGCGGACTGCGCCTCTGGCCGGGGGTGCTCTTCGGCGACCTGCTCGCCGATCAGTGGGAGCAGCTCCCGATTGGCTCGGCCATCGGCCAGTCGATCGGAAACGTGCTCGAGGTCGTCGTCGCAACGCTCGTGCTTCGCCGGCTCGTTCGCAGCGGACGGCCGCTCGAGACCGTCGCGGGTGTGTGCGGGCTGATCGTGGCGATCTCCGTCGGGGTGGCGGTGAGCGCGACGATAGGGCCCTTCTCGCTCCGGCTGGGCGATGTGCTCACGACCTCCGACCTGCCACACGTGTGGCACACCTGGTGGCTGGGCGACACCGCGGGTGCGCTCATCGTAGTCCCCTTCGCGCTTGCGTGGTGGCAGCCGCTCAGACTCTCCTGGACGGCTCCGCGCGTCCTCGAAGCAGCCGCGATGCTGACCACGGTGATCCTCCTCAGCGACGTCGCGTTGCGGAGCGACCGGCCGCTGAGCTACATCGTCTTTCCGGCGCTGATCTGGGCCGCCCTGCGCTTCGGCCCGCGCGGCGGCACGCTCGCCGTGGCCGTCACTGCCGGGTTCACCCTCTGGAAGACAGCCCATCACTCGGGACCGTTCGTCGTCGATTCCCTCCAGCGCAGCACGCTCAGCACCCAGCTGTACATCGCCGTGGCGGCGCTCTCGACGATGTTCCTGGCCGCGGTCGTCTCCGAGCGCGAGGAGATTGCGAAGGGGCTCCTCGGATCCCGTGCCCGCCTGGTCGGCGTGGCCGATCGCGAGCGCCGCCGGCTGGAGCGCAACCTTCACGACGGGGCTCAGCTGACGCTGACGATGCTCGCCGGCCAGCTCGCGACGGCGACAGAGAGCGCAGCTCGCGGCTCGACGCGGCCAACGGCGCTCTTGCAGGACGCGGAACGACAGGTAGAGCTCGCGATCGACCAGCTCCGGGAGCTCGCGCACGGCATCCATCCGTCGATCCTCACCGACCTCGGCCTTGCCGCTGCGATCCGAAGCCTTACGGACGGATCGCCGGTTCCCATCCGGCTGCTCGAGCTTCCATCGGGCCGTCTCGATACCACCGCGGAGGCGGCCGCCTACTACGTCGTCGCGGAGGCCGTCACCAACGCCCAACGACACGCCCACGCCGGCGAGATCACCATCCGCGTCGTCGCGCGGGGTCACGGGCTGCAGATCGACGTCGTCGACGACGGGGTCGGCGGAGCGAACGGCAACGGCTCCGGCCTCCAGGGCCTTCGCGATCGAGTCGAGGCAGTCGGCGGCTCGCTCGACATCTACAGCGCGGCGGCTCGGGGAACGCTGGTCCGCGCCTCGATCCCACTTCCCCGAGCCGAGCGCCGCTTGTTCTAGACGATGTTCAGGTAGTAGGTGTAGGTCTTGACGGCGCCACGGACGTCGGTGCCGAACACGCGGATGACGTGCGGGCCGGGGTCGAGCGGCTTGAACATCATGAAGAACCCGTCGACGATCGCCGGCTGAGGCGAGCCGGTGATGCACGGGTCGAAGGTGGCCTGAAGGCTCGGGTCGCCGGTCAGGCTGAAGAGCGCGGACGAGTGGAAGCGGTAGCTCAGGACGTCGTCGAACGACTCCCCGTCGAGCGACACTTCGAGGTGGTTGACCCCGTCCATGAACGCGGCCGCGTCGCCGATCAGGAAGTCGTAGAGCGACTGGCCGGGCCCCGGGTGGAAGCTCGGATCCGGGCACGGGTAAGGGTCGACGTACGCGCCGATCTCGAGCAAGAGCGCCTTGTGCGCAGGAATCGAGCACGTCCGGCTGCCGCTGAACACCCTCGGGCCGGCGATTCGCGGAACGAACCACACAGGGCCGGCCTGGTCGACAGCACAGTCCGCACCGGTCTGGTCGAGCACCGGGTTGTGCGCCAGCGGCTGGGCGTACGCCCACTGCGACTCCCTGTCGGCCCACGTCGACATGTCCGCTCCGTACGGATGCGCCTGCTTCGGGAACAGCACCGGATTCGGGTTGTCCGCGTAATTCGGCGCCGCAGCGGAGACCCCGGCTCCCGCCGCGCAGAACGCGGCCAGCACAACGAGACATGCGATCGCTCGCATCGTGTCCTCCCCTCGATCGGAGCTTCCGGGGCTCGCCACGGAAGCACCGAGCAGGGTAGGGGGCTCGCTCCCACGACACTCGCCGTTTTCGGACGAGCTACGGCTTCGCGACCGGCGTGAGCTGCGCGGCGACCGCCTGCCAGTTGCCGTTGTGGAAGCGCCAGACGTCGGTGTAGCGCGTGGACACCGGCGACCCGTCGCGGACGTAGTGGGTGACTCCGTGCACCAGGGCGACCTCGCCCAGCGGGCGGACGTCGATCTCGTCGTAGCTGACGTCCGTCACCCCGGGACCTTCCGCCGCGAGCCGCAGGAACTCCTCTTTCCCGATCCGCCGTCCGTCGGCACGAGTGCAGACGAAGTCGTCGGCCAGGTGCTCGGCGTACCACGCCGCATCCGATTCGACGAATGCGCGGATGTACTCCGCGTTCAGCTCGTGCAGCGTGCGGACGGCATCGACTTCGTCCGGCGCGCCGGCAGGGGCCTCGGCGGGAAGGCTTGTCTGGGGCATCTCTCCTCCTCGCTCCGTGATCCACCAAGCGTCCGTCAATACGCGTGCGCGTTCCGGCCGGATCCGGACGCATCGGCGCGCCTCGGAAGCCGCGTCCGAATGTGGCCGGTCAGGTCTCCCGCCGGGCCGGTATACCTCGGCCATGGAATCGGTCTCCGCGGTCAGGACGACGGGCATCTATTGCCGGCCCGGGTGCAGCGCGCGACCGAATGCCGAGAACGTGAGCTCGTTTCCGCTGGCCGCCGCCGCCGAGGCTGCGGGCTACCGCGCCTGCCTGCGCTGCAGGCCCTACCGCTCGCCCCAGCTCGCGATCTGGACCGGCCCCGAGCTCGTCTGCCGAGCGGTGCAACTGATCCTCGGCGGCGCGCTCGACCAGGGAACCGAGGGGGACCTCGGCCGCCGCCTCGGCGTTTCCCCGCGGCACCTCCGCCGGCTCTTCGGCGCGCACCTGGGTGTGACGCCGGATGGGCTCGCGCGCTCGGCCCGCGCGCACTTCGCGCGTCGCCTGCTGGACGACACGGATCTCACCGTCACTGAGATCGCCTTCGCGGCCGGCTTTGGCAGCCTGCGCCAGTTCAACCGCGCGTGTCACGAGGTGTTCCGCGCCGCCCCCCGCGAGCTCCGGGCCAGACGGCGCGTGCGCGACCGGCTCGTCGCCGACGGCGGGCTGCTGCTGCGGCTGCCGTTCGCCGGCGCGCTCGACTGGCGGGCACTGGTCGGCTACCTCGCCGCCCGAGCGATTCCCGGCGTCGAGCACGTCTCCGGGACGACCTACCGGCGCACCGTCGTGGTCGGTGGGGACGCGGGAGTGCTCGAGCTCCATCCCGGCGGTGACCATCACCTCCTCCTCCAGGCGCACCTCCCGCACTGGGAGGAGCTGATTCACGTGGTCGAGCGGGCACGCCGCATCGCAGGCCTCGACTTCGACCTCGAGGAGTCCACGCGCCGCCTCGCGGGCAGCCCTATCGTCGGGCCGCTGGTTCGGGCCCGGCCGGGGCTCCGCCCGCCGGGTACCTGGGATCCCTTCGAGACCGGCGTCCGCGCGATCATCGGCCAGCAGGTCAGCATCGCCGCGGCGAACACGATCGCCGGACGGCTCGTGGCCAAGCTGGGAGAGCCGGTCCCGGGCCTCCAGCCGCTCGGGCTGACGCATGCGTTCCCCTCGCCCGAGGTGCTCGCGGGGGCGGACCTCGACGGCCTCGGCCTCACGCGGGCGCGGGCCGAAGCAATTCACTTGTTCGCCCGCGCCGTCGCCGGGGACGAGGTTCGCCTCGACCGCAGCGTGAGCCTCGAGCAGCTCGTCGCTTCGATCACGGCCGTCGACGGGCTCGGCGCCTGGACGGCCCACTACATCGCCCTCCGGCTCGGCGAGCCTGATGCCTTCCCGGCCGGCGACCTCGGCCTTCGGCGCGCCGTGAGCGACCGACACGTGTCCGAGCGGTGGCGGCCGTGGCGCGCCCTGGCGGCAACCCACCTCTGGATCGCCGGCGGCGCGGCGCAGACGGGGGCCGGGCGCCGTTCGCGTGCGGCCTGACTGCCGGGAGGGCTTGACGAAACGACGGCTGTGCCGCCGGGCCGCGCTGCTCGCCCCGTGGCTGCGTCCTCGGTCGCACCCGTAGCCTCCGGCTACGGGCACGCCCTGCGTCCTTGCCTCGGAACAAGCATCGCACCCCGGCGACGAGCGACGTTCCGCCAATCCCTCCTAGACCCGCTCGGTCGCGAGCCGGACGCCGAGCGCGACGAGCACGGTGCCGGTGATCGCATCGAGAACCCGGCGGACGCCTGACCGCAGCAGGAAGGCGCGCGCCTTCGCCACCGCGAACGCGTAGGCCGTCAGCCAGGTCAGGGTCATCAGGGAGAAGAGCAGGCCGAGCAGCAGCAGCGCCGAGAACCCGCCGTGCCCTCCCGTGACGAACTGCGGCAGCAGGCTCGTGAAGAAGACCACCATCTTCGGATTGCCGAGGTTGCTCAGCAGCCCCTGGCGAAACGCCCGCCACGGCCTCATCCTGCCGGCGCCCCCAGACCTCGAGCCCTCGCTCCGCCCGTGCCGGCGGACAGCGTCGTAGAGGGCCTGCCCGCCGAGGTAGACGAGGTACGCAGCACCGGCGATGCGCAGCCCGACGAACGCTGGCCGAGACGCCTCGAGCAGCACGGCGAGACCGGCGCTCGTCGCCACGGCCCAGACGGCTTGTCCGGTCGAGACGCCGAACGCGGTGCCGACGCCGCCACCGCGCCCGCCCAGCAGCGCGTTCCTGATCGTGAGCGCCGTGTCCTGGCCCGGCGTCACGATCACCAGTGCCGACACGGCGAGGAACGCCGCCAGGTGCTCGATCACATCGGAATCATGCCTCGAAGCTCGGTGAGCCGGCCAGGTCGGGCTCTGCGACGGCGCGCCGCGGCCTGCCAACCGTGAGCACCGCGACGAACGCTCCCGCGAGCAGGATCGCGGCGCCGACCATCAGGGCCCGGTGGTAGCCGTCGACGAACTGCGTCGGATAGCGCGGGTCGAACTGGCTCACGCTCACCTCGGCCGCCACGAGCGTGCCCATGATCGCCACGCCGAGCGAGCCTCCGACCTGGCGCATGCTGTTGATCACGGCCGACCCGACGCCCGCCTTGTCGACCGGAACCGAGCCCATCGCAGCCGAGGTGGTAGGCGCCATCACGATTGCCATCCCGAAGCCGCCTACCAGGAGCCCCGGCAGGATGTTCCAGAACGACGACTGCGCGTCGAGCGTCGCGAAGAGGAGCAGCGAGCCCGTCAGCAGGGTCATCCCCGCTCCCATCAACCAGCGCGGCCCGACACGATCGGAGATCCGGCCGGCGACCGGCGCCACGAGGATGATCAGCACCGTCATCGGCAGGAACGTCGCTCCGGTCTTGATCGCGCTGTAGTGGAGGATGTTCTGGAGGAAGAGCGAGTTGTAGAAGAAGATGCCGAACATCGCGAGCCCGACGAGTCCCATCGTCGCGTTTGCTCCGCTGAAGGTCGGATCTCGGAACAGCGAGAGATCGAGCATCGGCAGCCGCTGCCGTAGCTCGAGGATCACGAAGACCGCGAGCGAGACGACCGCGACGCCGAGGAGCACGAGGACGCGTGCCGAGCCCCACGCGTGCGTATTGGTCTCGATCAGGCCGTAGGTCAACGCGAACAGGCCGACCGCGGAGGCGACCAGGCCCGGCAGGTCGAGCCGCTGCTCGTGCGAGGTGTCCTTCGTCTCGTCGATGAACACGCGCGCGGCCAGCACCGCGATGACACCCACCGGCACGTTGATGAAGAAGATCCAGCTCCAGCTGATCTTCTCCGTGAGGATGCCGCCGACCAGCGGGCCGATCGCGAGCGCGAGGGCCGAGACGCCCGCCCAGATGCCGATCGCCGTCCCGCGCAGCCGCGGCGGGAAGGTGGCCGTGATGATCGAGAGCGTCGCCGGGTTCATCAGCGCGGCGCCGACGCCCTGGACGGTCCGCGCCGCGATCAGGGACGCCGCTCCGCCGGCGAGGCCGCACCAGAGCGACGCGCCGGTGAAGATGACGAGCCCGGCGATGAAGATCGCCCGCCGTCCCAGCAGGTCGGCGAGCTTGCCCCCGGTGAGCAGGAGCACCCCGAAGGTCAGCGCGTAGGCGTTGACGACCCACTCCAGCTCGGAGATCGAGATCCCGAGGTCGGCGCGGATCGACGGCAGCGCCACGTTCACGACCGTGTTGTCGAGCATGATCATGAACAAGCCGAAGGAGACGGCGACCAGGGTCCACCACTTCCGGTTCTCGTCGGTGAACAGGCGGGCCCGCATCAGGCCGCGGCCTCCGCTGGGGCGAGCGAGTCGCGCGAGCTCCTCACGAGCTCCGCGAGCTCCCTCCGGACACGGGCAATCTCGGCGGTGTGGGCATCGAGCTCCTCGCTCGATGCCCCCCGGCTCTCGAGGAGCGCCCGCACGTGGACGAGGCCCTTGAGCTGCAAGACGAGGTCGTCGGTTCTGCGTTGCAGGCGGCGGTCGCTCATGCCGCCTCCAGCTGCAGCGCTGCCTCGTCCGTCACCACGACGTCGGGCTCGGCCGGCCTCGACTCGAGCATCACCGCGGCGAGCAGCGCGCCGAGTCCCGCCAGGGCCGCCAGCACGTAGAACGCGATCTGGAACCCGTGGGTCAGCGCAGCGCCGCCGAGCGGGCTCGTCCCGACGTGCGAATCGACGTAGTGCGTCGTGAACGTGGTCGCGATCGTGGTCGCGACGGCGACTCCGATCGCCCCGCCGATCTGCTGCGTGGTGTTGATCAGCCCGGAGGCGATTCCCGCCTCGGACTGCCCCACGCCGGTGAGCGCGCCGATCGACATCGGCACGAACGCCAGCGCGAGCCCGAGACCGCTGATCATGAACGCCGGGAAGAGATCGCTCCAGTAGTGGCCGTCGACCGGCAGGCGGGCGAACAGCACGAGCGCGACCGTCGAGAGCGCCAGCCCGAGCGGGAGCACGCGGCGTACTCCGAACCGGGTGACGAGACCCTGCGCGACCGCGGAGAAGGCGATGATCGTCAACGTCAGGCCGATGTAGGCGACACCGGTCTTGAGCGCCGAGTAGTGCAGCAC
>JBKPHO010000487.1:0-1331 GCA_046729915.1 Actinomycetota bacterium
TCCGTCTCTCAGTCCGTCGGCTCCTTGCTTAAGAGCTCGACGGGAACGCGCACGAACTCTTCTCGGGCGCCGCTCTCGTCAACGCGCGTCAGCCGCTGCGTGTTCGGCCGGCGAAGGAGCTCCGACGGCTCGAGACCGGTCAGGCGTCGCACGTCCTTCACTGCGACGAGCTTGTAGCCGGGTTTCCTGTGCCAGGGCACGCCTCCAGGAGCGTACGGGACGGGCCGTCATTGCCGACCACGTCCGCAGTGATCGACACGGCGGCACGGCGGAGCTGCTCGAGTCTGATCCACGAAGACGCGCGACCTGTTTGGAGACGGATCGAGTTGTTCGCAGCCCACGCGGAACCGGCAGTCCCACAACGCCACAGCGCGGCGAACGTCGTCTTCGAGGCGAGCCGGCCAGCGCCTACAGACGCTGATGAGGACCGTCCTCTCCCGCAATCAGAAGCTCCGCTGCTCCGGCCCAGTTCGACCTCGAAGAGGTGACGGGCCGCGATCGGCGGTGCGAAGACCCACGCGCCCGGGAGCATCACAGCACCCGACCGAGGGCGGAGCTAGGCTCAGCCGAGTGCAGGTCGTATTCGAGGTCGCCGGCCAGCGGTACCCGCTCGACGAGCGAGCGGCGACGCACATGGCGGAGGACCTAAGGGTGAAGGCTGCGCACGAGCCCGGTGCCGCGGGGGCGATAGGAGCTCGACCGCTCGCCGATGCGATCGAGCTCCGGCTGATCGAGGACACCGCCGACCCGATCACCCTGGGCGGGGATGCGGCCGAGGCCGTCTATTACGCTCTAAGTGTTCCGACTGGCGGCAGCGAGCAACTGTGGGCGCTCTACCGCGCCGTCAAACGGCCGCATGACCAGCGGCTTCGCCAGAAGAGCTAGGGACAGCCTGCCCGTCGCGTTCGAGAACCTCGGCGAGCGGCTACGAGATCGGTGAGCGACTGGTCGACCTGAACGGCCTGAGCCCTCCGCCCGGTCAAGCGCGCCGCCCCTGCGCAACCCGCTGCCTGGGAGGGGGAGGGAAGCAGCTCCTCGTACAGGGAGGCGAAGCGAGGAGCGATCTCCGCCCAGCCGTATCGGCGGCTGTCTGCCTGCGCGCGTCGGCCACGCGCCCGGCGCTCCTCCTTGCTCCGAGCGGCGCTGACGAGCGCCTCGACGAGCGCGTCCTCGTCGTCGGGCCGGATCAGCCAACCCGTCTCGCCGTCGGCGACGATCGCCGCCGGGCCAGGCGTCCTGCAGGCGATCACCGGTAGCCCGCAGGCCATCGCCTCAACCAGGGCGAGCCCGAACGCCTCGGCGACGGAGGGCAGGACGAGCGCCTCGGCCGC
>JBKPHO010000488.1:0-2952 GCA_046729915.1 Actinomycetota bacterium
GCCGGAACGCGCCTACCGAGGTGCGCCGAAAGCGTGACTTCTGCGGCTTACCAGCCGCCGATATCGCGGGTGGGCGGAACGACCGTCGCCTCTTCCGCGTGCACGCGCGGAGCGACGACCGCCGAGCCGTGAGCCTCCTGCGCAGCATTCCGCAGGTTCTCCATCACCTGCCGCAGGTTCGCCTCGAGCGCGCGGCGCTGGCGCTCCTTCCGCTGCACTTCCTGGCGCAGCTGCTCGTTCACGCGCTGCGCGTCCTCGAGGCGGGTCTCCAGCTCGTGCTGGTACGCCTGAGCGCTGTGCTCTGTGGCCTTGCTCGTGGCGGTGAGCTTCCCGAGCTCGCGCTCGGCGACCTTCGCCCGCTGCTTCGCATGCGCGAGCTCCTCCCGAAGCTGCTCGGCCTTGGCCTCGGCGCGGTTGCGCCGCTCCGTCTCGCGGGCTGCTTCAGCCCTCGCCTGCGCCAGCGACTTCGCAAGCGAATCCACCTCCGTCGCAAGCAGCGCAAGCTCTCCAGCCAGGTTCCGCTCGCTCATGAACCCGCTCTATTCTGCCTGCACAGCCACCCTCCTGCCCGGTCGCCGGAAGGACCGAGGCCCGGACTCGAGCCGGGCCTCGTAGGGAGCGGTTGTCAGCGAGCCTTACTTCGACTTGACCTGGATCTTCTGGCGCTGGGAGCGCTTGGACTTGGGAACGCCCACGGTGAGGACGCCCTGATCGAGGCTCGCCTCGATCTTCGAGGAGTCGACCTGGTCGGGGAGCCTGACGCGGTACTCGAAGCGCCCGGTCCGACGCGTTCGCCGGCGCATGGCCCCCTTGCGCTCCTTCTCCTTGATCTCGCCCGTGATCGAGAGCTCGTTGCCTGCGACCTCGATGTCGACGTCCTCGCGCTTGACGCCGGGAAGCTCCGCCTCGAGGACGTAGGCGTCGTCCTGCTCTTCGATGTCCACCAGCGGCGACCAGCCGCCTGCCTCGCTGATCAGCGGTGACGGCCAGCCGAACCCACCGAACGTCTGGTCGAGCATCCGGCGCATGCGCTGGGTCACCTGCTCGAGCTCGCCGAGCGGCTCCCACCGCTCCGGCGAGGTCGTGGAGCGGCGCTCAGGAAGAGTCTGCGACATCCTGTTGCCTCCTTATGTCGGTCCGCCACTGCGCGACGGCACGAATCCGCTCGTCTCTACCTAGCCCTCAGGCCGTCGCAGAAACTGTCGGATCTGCGACAGTCCAGCGATCACTGCGCCGACCCTGCTCGCCGCCGCGCGGAAGCCGCGAGCTGACAGCCCGCGCTTCGCTCGCTGGCTGCGCGAGACGATGACCAAGCAGGATTTCGAGAGCCTGCCTCGAGACGACGACGTCGAAGCGCTCCGTCGCTTCGCAGTCCGCCGCACCTACCCGGCCGGAACGACCCTCTTCCGCCAGGGCGAGCGGCCGCGTGAGCTCTTGATTATCGAGCGCGGCGAGCTCGAGCTCGTCCACGCGACGCGCTCCGAGCGCCTCGTCATGCAGATCCTGTACCCGGGCTCGAGCGTCGACCACCTCGCGATCCTGCTCGACACTCCCTACGCCTACTCGGCGATCACGCTGAGCGAGGCCACGCTCCTGCGCCTCCGTCTGGACACGATCCGCGCGCTCGAGGAGCTCTTCCCCGAGATCGCCTTTCGCTGGCTCCGCCTGCTGGCCCACGCCCTCGACCGTTCCCACCAGCGGCTCCTGGAGATGGCGGGCAAGTCAGCCCTGGAGCAAGTCAGCCGCCTCCTCCTCGATGAGTCGGCCGAGCGGCAGGAGCCGACCCTCGAGCTCACGCAGCACGAGCTGGCTGCAACGCTGGCGCTGAGCCGGCAAACGGTCTCGCGCGCTTTTCGGGACCTGGCCCGCGAGGGCGCGATCAAGCCGGAAAGGCGCCGCGTCCGCCTCCTCGATCTCGAGAAGCTGCGCGAGCACGCGCCGCGCTGACCGTTTACACCCCGCGTGCGCGTGGACGTCCCGGACGAGGAGCGAGCGCTGATGGACCTCTACCCGCAGCCGCGAGGGGCAAGAGGCAGCCGTGGAGTACGAGCCCGGCCGCCGGGATTGCCGCCCGGCGCGAAGGCCCGCGGCGCCGGCGCGACGCCCCGGCAACCCCGTCACTGACAGCCAGAAACATCCAGCGGTGTCGCAGCCTACGATCCGGCCCTCGTGCTGCAGGTGCTCGCATTCGTCGTCCCGTTCGGCCTGGCGGGCGCGGTCAGTCCGGTGATGCTCGTCGAACAGACGGTCATCCTGGCGGGACCAGATGGCACGCGAGCGGGCACTCGTTTTGCGGCGGGCGTCGCCCTCACCGTGCTGCTCTTCGTGAGCGTTCTCGTGCTGTTCGGGCGGGCGATCTCACTGCCCGAGGAGCCGCACCTCGACGCGACGCTCGACATCGTCATCGGCTCCTTGCTCGTGGTCTTGGCGCTGGCCATCCGCTGGCGCCGTCCGCCCGAGCCCAAGGCGCACCCGGCCCGCCGCGAAATGGGCTCCCGGAAGGCACTGGGATTTGGCGTCTTCTCGATGGCCACGAACTTCACGACGCTTGCGCTCGTCGTCCCCGCCGCAAAGGAAATCGCCTCGAGCAGCCTCCCCTTGGCAGGCCGCGCGGTTGTCATCGCTGTGCTCGTCATCCTCGCGTCGACGCCGGCCTGGCTACCGGTCGCACTGACGGCGCTCGCACCCGGAGCGGCCGAGCGCGGTCTTCTTGCGATCGACGACCTGATCGAACAGCGTGGGCGGCTGCTCACGGTGCTGTTCGTCGCCGGACTCGGCCTGCTGCTGGTCGTCCGCGGGATCGTGCGGCTACTGAGCGCCTGAGCCTGAGGAGGCAGAGCCGACGCCCGGACTCGAACCGGGGACCCCTTCATTACGAGTGAAGTGCTCTACCAGCTGAGCTACGTCGGCGAAGCGGTTCTCAAGTCTAGCCCGCGCCTTGCGGAACCGCCC
>JBKPHO010000489.1:0-1887 GCA_046729915.1 Actinomycetota bacterium
CGTTGAGCTCCACTAGTGCCCCTTCAGGTAATGCTGCCCCGCTTCTGGGTCGCGAGCACCAAGCCAGGGGCCGCACTCACCCGCGGCCAAGGCTGGCAGCCTTGGCAAGGGCGAGGGTGGTTCCTGGCGCCGCGTGATCGCGGGCCAGAAGCAGGCGTGTATTGCCTGGAGGGGCACTAGGCGGGCGCCTGCGCCGCGTCGCGGATCGCTGCGACGATCGCGTCGAGGCCCTCGTCCTTCCGCAGGAACGCGACCACGCCGGCGTCCGTGAGGGCGTCGCGCTCGCGCAGGTTCGCCGAGGCCGTCAGGCACACGACGGCCGTGGTCGGGCATGCCTCCAGCACCGCACGCGTCGCCTGGACTCCGTCGAGGCCGGGGAGCCGGTAGTCCATGAGCACGACGTCGGGCTGGAGCTCGGCGACGGCCGCGGCGGCGTCGGCGCCGTCGGGGACGGACGCAATCACCTTCATGTCCGAGCGGAGGCCGAGCAGCAGCTCGAGCGCCTCGCGAAAGACCTCGTTGTCCTCGACGAGGACGACCCGGATCGGATCGCTCACAACCCGAGACTACTCGGCAGATAGGAGCAAGGGATAGTGCGGCTGCCCTCCCTCGTGGACGTCGAGCTCGAGCTCCGGATGCTCGGCCGCGAGCTCGCCCAGTAGCCCGTTCAGCTCCGGGGCCTCCTCGCCGCACAGGACGGTGAGCACGTCGCGCGGCTCGGCGAGCAGCCGCGCCAACAGCGCACGGACGACCTCGTCGAAAGCGGGCCCC
The DNA here is from genome assembly GCA_046729915.1 of Actinomycetota bacterium. Lineage (GTDB taxonomy): Bacteria > Actinomycetota > Thermoleophilia > Gaiellales > Gaiellaceae > AC-32. The sequence continues at coordinate 772 of JBKPHO010000489.1, forward strand.
GAGGCTACTGCGGCCCCGTCCAGGAGCGCGAGGTACTCGCCCTCGCGGACGGCGACGCCGTTCGCCGACGCGTCGCGTGAGGCGACCGTGACCTCGCCCGTAGCAAGGCCCGCGAGCGCTTCGCCCATCGCGGCTGCGTTCTCCTCCGCGGAGCGCTCGCGGTGGAAGGCGACGAGCGCCGCGAGACCGGCCGGGATCGACTCGGTGGGGACGACCTGCACCCGCTTGCCCGCCACGCGCGCGGCCTGCTCCGCGGCCATGACGACGTTGGAGTTGTTCGGAAGCAGGACGACCTCGGCGGCGCTGACGGCTTCGACCGCCTCGAGCAGGTCGGCTGTCGAGGGGTTCATCGTCTGACCTCCCTGGACGATCTTCTCGGCGCCGAGGTCCTCGAAGAGGCGCCGGTTGCCTTCGCCCGCGACCACCGCCACGACCGCGGAGCGCGCCTCCTCGCCCGGCAGCAAGGCCAGCAGTCGCTCCTCGCGCTGCTCGGTCTGCCGGTGCATGTCGGCGATCTCGATTCCGTCGATCGCCCCCGCCCGCGTGCCGAGCGTCAGCGCTGCGCCGGGATCGTCCGTGTGGACGTGGAGCTTGAGCGCGCTCGGGTCGCCGACGACGAGCAGCGAGTCCCCGAGCCGTTCCAGCTCGGTTTCGAGCGCGTCCGCGTCGAGGTCCGTCCCCTCGACCACGAAGGTCGTGCAGTAGCGGTAGCGCGATAGCGCCTGGTGCACGGCATCCTGGTCGAGCGGCGCGTACCGCTCTGCTGCTGCCTCGGCGATCGGCTCGCCTGCTGCGGCGGCGGCCAGGCCGCGGACGAGCTCCACGAGCCCGGCCCCGCCCGCGTCCACGACGCCGGCCTCGCGCAGCACGTCGAGCTGCTCGGTTGTGCGGGCGACCGACTCCTCCCCGCGCTCGACGAGCAACGCGAGCAGTTCGGCGGGCGAGCGGCCGACCTCGGGGTCCGCGGCCTCGGCAAGCTCGCGGATCACCGTCAGCATCGTGCCCTCGACGGGCTTTCGCACCGCGCGGTACGCCTCGTCGCTGCCGCTGCGGACGGCGCGCGCAACTGTGGGAGAGTCGATCGCCCCGGCCGCGCCGAGCACCTCGGCGGCGCCT
>JBKPHO010000490.1:0-3850 GCA_046729915.1 Actinomycetota bacterium
TCGACCTGGTCCGACGGCAGGGCCTCGATCTACGAGATGGGCCTCGCCGCCCGCGAGCGCGGCTACGAGTACCTCGCGATCTGCGACCACACCGTCAGCGTCGGCGCGGTGCAGGGGCTCGATGCGGACGACGTGCGCCGCCAGGCGGAGGAGATCGCGGCGGCGAACGAGCGGCTGGCGCCGTTCCGGGTGCTTCGCGGGACGGAGTGCGACATCCGCCGCGACGGCTTTCTCGACCTGCCCGACGAGCTGCTCGCCGAGCTCGACTGGGTGCAGGCGAGCATCCACGGCGGCCAGCGCGCTTCGCGCGACGAGCTCACAAAGCGGGTGATGGCGGCCCTCGACTCGCCGTACGTCAGCTGCCTTAGCCACCCGACCGGGCGGCTGATCGGCCGCCGGCCCCCGAACGCGATCGACCTCGAGGCGGTGCTGGCGCGGCTGGCCGAGCAGGGGCGGGCGGTCGAGGTGAACGGGCTGGCCCCGCGGCTCGACCTGCGCGACGAGCACGTCCGCCTCGCGCGGGAGCTCGGCGTGACGATCACGTGCTCGACCGACGCCCACTCGGTGCAAGGCCTCGAGAACATCGTGCTCTCGGTGGCGACGGCCCGGCGCGGAGGAGCCGGCCCGGCCGACATGCTCAACACGCGGCCGCTGGACGAGGTGCTGGCCCGCCGCTTCGGAGCGGGCAGCGCCTAGGAGGCCGCCCTGCCCGGCCCGCGGGTGGCCCACTCGCGCAGCTCGAACCAGCGCGTGCCGCGCAGCGCCTCGGCCACCTGCGGCTCCGTGTGGGCGGCGTAGAAGACGTTGTGGTCGAGGTCCGCGCAGATCGCGACCTCCTGCAGCGAGACGCCCTCGAGCTGCCCGATCGCCTCGTGGGGCAGCCTCGCCTCCGCGACGGTGTAGTGCATGAACTGCAGCTCCGGCGCGATCTCCATTAGCAGCGGCCAGTCGGGGCAGGTGCGCGAGCTCACGCGCCCGCGCTTCCCGCTACGGCCGGCCGCTCCTGCTGTGGGCGCCGCACCACTCCGGCGAGCGCACGGATGAACGCCGGGTCGTCGTTGAGCGACCGGATCCGGGCCAGCTCGAGCCCGAGCTCGTCGGCCTTCTCGCGCGCCTCGATGTCGAGGTCCCAGAGGATCTCGAGGTGGTCGGAGACGAAGCCGACCGGCGCGACCAGCACCTTCCGCACGCCCTCGGCATGGAGGCGCTCGAGCTCGTCGAGGACGTCGGGGCCGAGCCACGGCTCTCCGGTCGGGCTGGCGCTCTGGAACGCGAACGACCAGTGCTCGAGGCCGGCCCGCTGCGCGACGAGCCTCGACGTCTCGAGCAGCTGCTCCCGGTACGGGTCGCCGTCGGCCAGGATGCGCTCCGGCAGCGAGTGCGCGGTGAAGACGACCCACGCGTCGGTGCCCCGCACCCGGTCTGCGACGACGTCCAGGAACCCCGGGTCGTCGTGCCAGCTCTCGACCAGGACGAGCTCGGCGCGGTCGGCCAGCGCCGCCTCGAGCCGCTCGCGGTACTCGCCCACCGACATGCGCGAGTAGTGCGGGGCGAGGACAAGCCCAGTCAAACGCGTTGCCCCGCCGGCCAGCGCTGCCCTCACCGCCTCGGAAATCCGCGGCCGCCAGTGCTTCATCCCGACGAAGACCGGGATGCCGAGCTCACGCTCGAGCGCGGAACGCTGTGCCTCGGTCACGTCGTCGAGCGGCGAGCGCCCGCCGATCCGCCGGTAGCGCTCGGCCAGCTCCGCGACCGCCGCATCCGAGACCGGCCGGCCGGCGCGCACGTCCTCGAGGTAGGGCCGGACGTCCTCCGCAGACGAGGGGCTGCCGTAGGCCATCAGCACGACGGCATCAGTCACCGTGTCTGACATCGCCGAACCCTCGAGAGTGCAGGGAAACCTTCGTCGGCGTCACACATTTGTTGCTGTGTCTGACACCGGGGTCTCGGACACTGGGGTCGCACGACGATCGACACGACAGCATCGATCATGCAGGCACCATTGTCGTCTCGTGCACGAGCGCGACGAGCCGGCCGAGCAGCTCCGGGTCGGTCTCCGGGAGCACGCCGTGGCCGAGGTTGAAGATGTGCCCAGGCCGACCGCCGGCGCGCTCCAGCACGTCGCGCGCACCCGCCTCCACGCGCTTCCAGGGCCCGAGCAGCGCCGCGCCGTCGAGGTTCCCCTGGATCGCGCGGTCGTGGCCGATCCGCTCCCAGGCTGCGTCGAGCGGCACGCGCCAGTCGACGCCGATCACGTCTCCGCCCGCCGCCGCGCGCTCCTCCAGCAGGTGCGCGTCGCCGGTCGCGAAGTGGATCGTGGGCACGTCGAGCGAGTCGAGCACGCGGGCGGAGTAGGGCGCCGCGAATTCCCGGTAGTCGGCGACCGAGAGCGCGCCGACCCACGAGTCGAACAGCTGGATCACGTCCGCCCCGGCCGCCGCGCAGGCGCGCACGTAGAGCGAAAACGCGTCGGCGAGCTTCTCCATCAGCGCGTGCCAGACCTCGGGTTGCCCGTACATGCACGCCTTGGTGAGCTTGAACTCGCGAGTCGGCTTCCCCTCGATCAGGTAGCCCGCGACCGTGAACGGCCCGCCCGCGAACCCCACGACCGCCTCGTCCTCCCGCAGCGCCTCGCGAACGAGCCGCACCGACTCGAGCACCCAGGGCACCGACTCCTCGGGCTGGGGGAGGGCGAGCCGCTCGACGTCCGCGAGCGACCGCACCGGCGCGGCGACCACGGGCCCGACGTTCTCGACCAGCTCGACGTCGACGCCCATGCCGAGCACCGGGAGCATGATGTCCGCGAACAGCACCGCCGCATCCACCCCGTGCCGGCGAACGGGCTGCAGCGTTACCTCGGCGCAGAGCTCCGGTTGCCGTGCGATCTCGAACAGCCCGTACCGCTTCCGCAACTCGCGGTACTCCGGCAGCGACCGCCCGGCCTGGCGCATGAACCAGACGGGCGTCCGCTCGACCGGCTCGCGCCGGCACGCCCTAACGAGAAGCGGCTGCGACACGAATGAAATCTAGCCCTCGCCGGTCCCGTCGACCCCGGGTAGGTCCCAGGTGCCGCCGAGCCGAATCGGCCCCGATCCCGCCGTGTCCTGCCCGAAGACGCTGAGCTCCAGCGCGCGGTCGGCCCGCGCGAGCTCGGCGTCGCGATCCGCGGTCGTGACGCCAACGTCGACGAAGAACCGCCCCTCGCGCATGGGCAGCCCTGGGAAGTTGAGGCGAAGCCGTTCGAGCCGCTCGGAGCGCAGGAGCACTCCCTCGAGCGTCTGCGAGCCGACGGGCCGTCCGTCGGCGTCGCGAATGCCGACGGTCACACTCGCGTCATCGACCCCGGCCTCCGAATAGAGCCAGACCTCGAGCGCCATCGGCTCGCCCTCCGTGAAGCGGTCCCGCGAAGCTCCGTCGACGCCAACCGCGCGGACCTCGTGGACGCGGCACCGGCCAGCCGCGGCTCCGTTCTTCCGAGCGGCGGCTTCCGCGGGAGCGCTCACCAGCCGGCGGTGGTAGGCCCGCACGACCTCGCCCGCAGGCCCCTCTTCGAGCACCCGACCGTGCTCGAGCATGATCGCGCGATCGCAGAGACGCTCGACCGCACTCGGATCATGGGACACGAAGACGATCGTCCCTCCTGAGCGCTTGAAGTCTGCAATCCGGCCGAAGCACTTCTGCTGGAACGCCTCGTCGCCGATGGCGAGCACCTCGTCGAGCAAGAGCACGTCCGGCTGGATGTGCATCGCAACCGAGAACCCCAGGCGCATGTACATGCCCGAGGAGTAGGTGCGAACCGGCACGTCCTTGAACTGCTCCAGCTCGGCAAAGCCGATGATCTCGTCCAGAT
>JBKPHO010000491.1:0-3941 GCA_046729915.1 Actinomycetota bacterium
TGTTGTCGAAAACCTGCATCGTGGACCTCCTCGAATTACTGCCTGTCTCGATCGAGGACGCCTAGGAGCTCCGACTCTTCCCGGCTCCTTGCGGCGGCCAGGCGGAGCAGCGCGTCGACACACGCCAGCCGGCGGAGCTCCTCGGCCGACAGATCGTCGCCGATCAGCTCGCGAAGCGCGCGCGGCTCGACTCGACACCCCCACCGGGTGAGGGCGCCGAGCGAGCGCGCCGGGGGGCTAGTACCCAACGCCGCCTCCGCCCCCACCGCCGAGAGTCGTCGCGAGAACGACGGCGACGACGACGGCGACGACCGCGGCACCTGCGATGAGCCATCGCTTCATTGGATTGACCTCCTGTCGTGGGTGGTTGTTCTGCACACCCATGCGGACGCCGGCACGGCGCCAGTCCTTCCCGGGCTGAGGCGACTTCGCTAGAGCAGCTCGGCGATGAGCTCGGCAGCGCTCGTGGCGCCGTCGCGCTCCACCGGCCGGTAGTCGACCTCGCGCCCGATCTCCTCGGCGATCGCTTCCGCGATCGTCTCCGGTGTCGCGACTTCGAAGTCCATCGCCCGGCCGGCGCCGTAGCGCCGGAGCCGGTGGCGCACGTGGAAGTTCTGCTCGAAGTGGTGGCGGAGCGGGAAGTACAGGAACGGCCGCTGGTTCGCCGTCAGCTCCATGCACGTGGTCAGCCCGCCCTGCACGACGGCGAGGTCGCAGGCGGCGAGGTGTCGGTAGAGGTCGTGGACGTAGGCGCGAACCTCGAGCCCCTCGTGCTGCGACAGCGTCGCCGGGTCGATCCTAGGGCCCGCGACGACGATCATCCGCAGCGCCGGGACCCGCTCCTTCGCCTCCGGGAAAGCCTCGATCACCCGCCGCAGCAGGTGCCCGCCGACGCCCGAGCCGCCGACGGTGACGATGCAGACTCGCTCGTCCTCGCGGTACCCGAGCTCGTGGCGAAGCGCCGCGCGGTCGGCGAAGTCCGACGGGTCGAAACCAGTCACGTAGCCGGCGAAGGAGAAGTGCTCGCGCGTCCAGTCGCGGATCGGCGGTAGCTCCGGCCCGAACGAGTCCGGGACGATGTCGGGCTCGTTGCCGACGAAGACGGCCCGGTCGCGCACACGCGGGAAGCGCGCGATGTGCTCGATCATCTCCGCGTTGTAGTCGGCGGTCAGGAACGCCTCGTGCTCGCCGCCGTCCTGCATCGGCAGCCAGCCGACGAAGTCCGTCAGCCACACGTAGGCGGCCTGCTTCTGCTCGGGGTTCTCGTGTAGGTAGTAGTCGAGCTCCCACGCCTCGTCACCGATCCAGAGGTCGTAGTGCTCGTCGCGAACGAGGTCGTGGAAGACCATGAAGTTCGAGAGCAGGATCTCGTCCATCCGCCGGATCGCCTGGAAGCAGTGCAGGTCGTGTTCGGCCGACTCGCTCTCGATGTGGCCGGACTCGTTGGCAAGAAACGCGCTGGCCGGGTGGATCCGCTCTCCGCGTGCCTCGAGCACGGCCGTGACCGGATGTTGCGCAAGCCAGTCGATCTCGAGGTCGGGGTGCAGCTTGCGCAGCTCGTCGGCGATCGCCGCGTCGCGCTGGGCGTGACCGAGGCCGATGGGGGAGGAGATGTAGAGCGCGCGCTTGCGGCGCGACTTACCGCGCACCCAGCGCGAGGCCGGCTTCGGCGGGACCAAGAAGTCGCGGAGCAGGAGATTGACCTTGACCGGATCGCGGATGTGTGGTGCGTGTCCCGACCCTTCGAGCACGACGAGCTCGCCGCCGGTCTGCTCCGCGAACGCCGTGCCGCGGGTGACGGACGTGGTCGCATCGCGCTCGCCGTGGATCACGAGCACGGGGCAGCGAACACTTTGACAGAGCGCCTGTGACTCTTCGGGGGTCAAGTCTGGGGCCTCCATCGTCGCGATCATGGTCTCGGCGTCGGTCTCTAGCCCCCAGCTGACGGCGTCCTCGATCGGCTTCGTCGAGTGCGGCTCCGGGAACCAGTTCGCGATGAAGAACTCGACCCAGTCGCGGTAGTCGCGCAGCCAGTGGAAGCGGTTGTGTTTCGCCCAGCCCTCGACGGTGTCGTACTCGGTGTCGAAGTCGTAGAGGGTCCGCTCGGGCAGCGGTGAGCCTCCGCCGGGGAAATTCGGCCCGATGAAGACGGCGCCGTCGATGCGCTCCGGATGCTCGGCCGCAAGCAGCAGGCCGCACTGCCCGCCGAGGGAGAACCCGACGATCACGGCTCGCTCCGTCTCGGTCGCGTCCATCACGGCGAGCGCGTCGGCCGCGAACTCGCGCTCGTCGTAGGCCGCCGCGTCCCGCGGCCGGTCGGAGCGGCCGTTCCCGCGCCCGTCGAACGCGACGACGCGGCAGTGGCGCGCAAGGTAGGGGATCTGCATCTTCCAGTGGCGCGAGTGGACGAGCGACCAGGTCGGCAGGAGCATGACCGTCGGCTCGCCCGACCCGTAGACCTCGTAGTAGACCCGCGCGCCGTCGCGCTCGACGTAGCCGGACTCGTCCGGGTAGCGCGCCCGGGTCTGCTCGGCCGCGGGTGCGGTCAGCTCGACAGCCATTGGTCGATCCACTCCAGGAGCTCCGCGTGCCCCGTCTCGACGCCGCCGAGGCGCTCGACAATGATCCCGATGTTGAACGTCATCACCAGCGAGACGAGCGCCTCCAGCGGCATGTCGATCCCCAGCTCCCGATGCGGCTCTGCGAATGCCTCGGTGAGCACGGCCCGCCATTCGGCGTCCACCCGCGCGAGCCGCTCGCGCAGGCCTTCGTCGTTCCAGGCCAGCGCCTGCAGCTCGAGCCAGACCTTCTCGTAGGTGACGTCCTCGCTGACCAGGTATCGCATCGCCGTCCGCCACTTCTCCACGAACGGCATCTCGGCCGCGTACAGCTCCCGCTGGCGGGCGATCAGGCGCTCGGTGAAGCGCTCGAGCGCGCGCGCCATCAAGTTCTCGTTCGAGCCGAAGTAGTAGTGAACGAGGCCGTGGTTGACACCGGCCTCCTCCGCGAGCCGGCGCGTAGTGATGCCCGCGTGCCCGACGTCGACGAGCAACCGCTCCGCCGCGTCGAGCAGCGCTTCTTCGGCCGCGCCCCGGGGCGTGGTGGGCACGATCTCCGTCACGTCAGCTGCCAGAGCACGTTTGCGATCTTCCAGCCGTCGCGCCTTCGCACGAGGTGCAGGTACTCGCGGTAGACCGCCGAGCGCACGGTCGCGCTCGCGATGTCTCCGTAGACGTCCTCGACCTGAACGTCGAGCGTCCGGTCCGCGGCGTCCTCCTTGCCGTCCCCGTGCCTGGTGAGCTCGAGCATCCGCTCCTTCGTCATGATCCCGAGCTCCTCCCCTGCGCGGCGTTTGACGAAGTTCGAGTGGAGCGCTCGCTCCATCCGCGCCTCGTCGCCGTCGAACCAGCCCTCGAAGTAGTCGAGCACGGTGGCGACCACCGTCGCGGCATCCTCACCGAGCTTCGCGGGCTCCACCGCTTCCATCAGCGCCTCCTCAACCGACTCAGCAGCCGCCGGGCCGGCGATCGCGAAGGCGGTCACCGTCACCGCGCCGGCAGGTGCAAATTGCAGCACGGTCTCCTCGACCGGCATCCCCATGATGTGCGCCAGCATCACTGGAAGATCTCCGTCGTGCAATCCCCGCCCTGGAGGCGCACCTCGTGTGCGCGCGCGGGGCCGTCGGGCCGGTCGTGGAAGTCGACGAAGAAGTCGTGGTCGATCTCCATGCCGCCGTTTGGATCGCAATCGACGCGCAGGAGCCACGAGCGCATCTCCGGGTAGAACTGGTTGTCCCAGGTCGAGTAGAGCGAGTTGGTGACGTAGAGCCGGCGGCCGTCGTAGGAGAGCTGGAGCATGTTCGGGCCGCCGCTCAGCTCGCGCCGCGCGTCCGTCGGCTTCCCGATCACGCCGCCGAGCCAGAGTTGCCCGGTTAGCTTCGG
>JBKPHO010000492.1:0-2341 GCA_046729915.1 Actinomycetota bacterium
AGGTAGAAGACGTCGCCTGGGTAGGCCTCGCGGCCGGGCGGCCGGCGCAGGAGGAGCGACATCTGCCGGTAGGCGTCGGCGTGCTTCGAGAGGTCGTCGTACATGACGAGCGCGTGCTGGCCCTTGAACAAGAAGTACTCGCCCATCGCGCAGCCGGCGTACGGGGCCATCCACTTGATCGGCGCGGCCTCGGAGGCGGCGGCAGTGACGATGATCGTGTAGTCCATCGCCCCCTCGTCCTTCAGCTTCTCGTACACCTGGGCGACGGTCGAGGCCTTCTGGCCGATCGCGACGTAGATGCAGATCAGGTCCTGGCCGCGCTGGTTGAGGATCGTGTCGACGAGAATCGCCGTCTTGCCGGTCGTGCGGTCGCCGATGATCAGCTCGCGCTGGCCGCGGCCGATCGGGATCATCGAGTCGATCGCCTTCAGCCCCGTCTGGACCGGCTCCTTCACCGGCTGGCGCGCGATCACTCCGGGCGCCTTGAACTCGAGCGGCCGGCGCTCGCTCGCATGGATCGGTCCGGCGCCGTCCACGGGCTGGCCGAGCGGGTCGACGATCCGCCCGATCAGCTCCGGCCCGACCGGCACGCTGGCGACGCTGCCGGTCCGCTTGACGGGCTCGCCCTCCTTGACATGCTCCCACTGGCCGAAGAGCGCGGTGCCGACGTTGTCCTCCTCGAGGTTGAAGGCGAGGCCGGTGACGCCGTGCTCGAACTCGAGCATCTCCGCCGAGACGCAGTTCTCGAGCCCGTAGACGCGGGCGATCCCGTCGCCGACCTCTAGCACGCTGCCGACCTCGGCGAGGTCGGTCTCGACGTCGTAGTCCTCGATCCGCTGCTTGAGGATCGAGGTGATCTCTTCCGGGCGAAGCTTCAACGGGTCTCCTCTCCTTGGAACATCATGCGGTTGCGAGTTCGCGCCGCAGGCGTTCCAGGCGACCGCGGACGCTGGCGTCGAGCCGGTGGGATCCAACTCGCAGGACGATGCCGCCGATCAGATCGGGGTCGACCGTGCGGCTGGCCTCGACCTTCCGTCCGGATGCCTTTTCGATCCGGCGCAGGAGCTTGCTCGCCTCGTCGTCCGAGAGCTCGACCGCGGTGGTCAGTTCCGCGTGGACAATGCCCTCGTGCTCGGCCACGAGCCGCTCGAACTCGCGGCCAATCTCCTCGAGCTGGCCGGCGCGCCCCTTGTCGGCGAGGACGAGCAGGAAGTTGCGCAGCAACTCGTCGCTATCGGCGAAGACCTCCTCGAGCGCCGCCGCCCGCGCCTGCGGGTCGAGCTGCGGATTGCGCAGCAGCTCGCGCAGCTCGGGCACCTCGGCCTCCGCGGCGACCACCTGCGCAAGCTGTTCGCGGACCGGCTCGAGCCGTCCCTCTTCCAGTGCGGCCTCGAAAAGCGCGTTCGCATACACGCGGTCAACGACACTCATTCGTTGCGCTCCAACACGGAGAAGTCGAGCTCGCCGACGGCCTCCTCGATCAGGCGCCGGTGGTCCTCGTCGTCGAGCGCCTTGCGCGTCACCTTCGACGCCGCCAGCATGCTCAGCTCGACGACCTCGACGCGGATCTGCTCGAGGGCGCGGCGCGTCTCCGCCTCGATCTGCTTGCGGGTCTCCTCGAGTCGCCGCTGCCGGTCGGTCTCGAGCTCGTCGCGCATCCGCCGCTCGTTTGCGTCTGCGATACGGCGCGCCTCGGCGAGGATCTCCTCGGCGTCGGTCTGCGCGCGACTGATCAGCCTGCGGTGCTCCTCCAGCAGCCGCCGCGCCTCCTCACGCGCGCGGTCGGCCTCCTGGAGCGATTGCCGGATCCGTTCGCGCCGCTCGTCGATCGCCTTCTGGATCGGGCCGAATGCATAGCGCTTCAGCACGAACAGCGTGATCAGGAAGCAGACGATCGTCCAGATCATCAGCCCCGGCGTGACCTGGATCAGCGGGTTCGCGGCGAGGGGCATCAGACGAGGACGTAGGCGAGGATCGAGCCGAGCAGGCCGTAGAAGACGACCGCCTCGGTAAGCGCGAAGCCGAGCCACTGGATGCCGGTCAGCTCCCCGCGCAGCTCGGGCTGCCGCGCCACCGACTGGATCATCGACGAGAAGATGAGGCCGATGCCGACGCCTGCGCCGGCCGCGCCGAGGCCGACGCCGAGGGCGAGCCCGACGGCCTTGCCGGCCTTTGTCACGTCCCCGGTCGTGGCGGCAAGAACGGTTGCGATCACGAGAACCTCCTAGTGCTCCGGCTCGATCGCCGAGCCGATGTAGATGGCTGACAGGGCGGCGAAGATGAAGGCCTGGATCGAGACGACGATCACGACCTCGAACAGGTAGAACGCGGTCGCAACCGG
>JBKPHO010000493.1:0-9428 GCA_046729915.1 Actinomycetota bacterium
AGCCGGGAACGCCCAGGTCAGGAGGCCCATCGCCAGACCGATGACGACCGGCTCCACTCCCGACTTGAGTAAGGCGACCCAACCGGCGGTGCCGAGGGTCGCAAAGGAGAGGCCGGCCGGGACTCCGAGGCGGCGCCCGACGAGGATCCCTCCGAAGAACCCGACCGCGACCAGCAGCGGCGTGACGTGGAGGGTGTCCGTGTAGACGGTCGCGATCACGATCACGGCGACGACGTCGTCGACCACGACCACGGTGAGCATGAACGCCCGCAGGCGGTCCGGAAAGCGCGGCCCCACAAGCGCGAGCAGGCCCAGCGCGAAGGCTGTGTCCGTCGACATCGCCACACCCCACCCTCCTGCCGAGCCGCGGCCGGCGTTGAATGCGAGGTAGATCCCGACCGCCGCCGCCATGCCCCCCAGCCCGGCCAGCAGCGGCAACGCGAACCTCCGCCGCTCCCGCAGCTCGCCGAGGTCCCATTCACGACGTGCCTCGAGGCCGACGACGAGGAAGAACACCGTCATCAGACCGCTGTTCACCCAGCCGCGGAGATCCAGGCTGACCCCCGAGCTTCCGAGCGTGATCGAGAGGACCGTCGTCCAGAGCCGCTCGTAGGACGACTCGTCGACGTTCGCCCACACGAGCGCGGCCACGGTGGCCGCGAGGAGCACCGCGGCGCCGCCGGTCTCGGTGCGGAGGAAGTCGCGCAGCGGCGTCTGGGCGTTCCGCGCCCACGCCGTCGTCCCCGAGAAGGCGGAGGGCAACGCGCGAGCGACGGGCACGAGCCTAGGCCCGGGTGGGCGCGTCGATCGGAGCGCCGAGCTCCTCGGCCTCTTCGACGCGCCCGCGCCCCCGGAGGAATTCCGACAGGCGGTTCAGGCTCGCGGCCTGGACCCACCCGGGGGCGACGTCGGCGCGATCGACGGCTTCGCGGAGCAGCGCCTCGGCCTCCTCGTCTCGACCCTGCGCGGCCCGCACGAGGCCGAGGGTCGTCCGGGTCGTCGGGATCGAGCTTGCGTCCTGGGGACCGACGGTCCGGATTGCCTCCAACGCGTAGCGCTCCGCTTCCTCGAACTGCCCCTGGCGGACAAGCACCTCGGCAAGGACACGCTGGCTCTCGCACAGGTAGCCGCGGTCGCCGAGCGGCGTCAGCATCCGGACGGCCTCGCGGGCGAGCTGCTCCGCCCTCTCGTCGTCGCCCTGATTCATGACGAGCTCGGCCAGGTGGTTGAGGCTCCGGGCATGGTCGAGGACGGCACCCGCCTCGGCGAACAGGGCGACCGACGCCTCGTAGAGATCGATCGCCCTGTCGGGGTCTCCGCGCACGTCTGCAGCATTCGCGAGGGTGTGGAGCGCCTGGCCGCGCGTCACGATGCCGCCGCTCTCGTCGGCCAAGCGGCGTGCCTCGCCGGCCAGCTCTTCCGCCCGGTCGAGATCGAGCTCCCACAGGTAGGAGCTCGCCAGCACATTCGCCGCCCAGCTGACCAGGTCCTTTCGGCCGGCGGCGCGCGCGGCCTCGAGCGCCTGTTGAGCGTGGCGGCGAGAGGCCGGACGATCGCCTACCCACCGTGCGAGCGTAGACAGCTGCCTGAGCGCATCGAAGCGTCCGATGAAGTCATCCGCCTCCAGGAGGGCAAGGCCTTCCTCGATGATTTGCCGCGACCGGGGCGAGTCCGAGTCGCGGAAGGCCGTCACCTCGCCGAGGGCGATCAGCGCGCGGCCCTCGAGACGGCGGTTGCCCTCCTGCCGGGCCTCGGCGCGGACGCGTTCCATCTCCACAGCCACCGCGGGGATGTCGTCCAGACGCCACGCGGCCCGCGCCGCGTGGTACCGCCGCTCCAGCGTCGGCTCGAGCTCGACGGCGCGCTGGAGGAGATGGCGGCCCGAGCGGTTCGCCTCGCGCGCCAGCGCGCGCGTGCCGGCTGCCTCGAGGGCCGACGCGGCTTCGCGGACAAGCTCCTCCGGCGCCACGCCGTCGAGCTCGGTCCGCAGGACCGTCGCGTGGTCGAGGTGGTACGCGCGGATCTCGACGAGCTCGTCCACCCCACGCCCGTGGAGCCAGGCGGCGAACTCTTCGTGGAGCTCGGCGCGCGCGAGCTTCGTGAGACCCGAGTAGGCGATCTCGCGTATGAGGATGTGCTTGAAGCGGAACGCCTCCTCGCCGCCGATCGAGGAACGGGTCTCGCGCAGGAGGAAGTCCCGCAGGAGCAGCGCCTCGAGCACCTCGTCCACGTCGTCGACGTCGCTCGACACGTGCGCGAGGGCTCCGCGCCAGAACACGCGGCCGATCACGGCCGCCCGCTGGAGCACGGTTTTCGCGTTGCGCGGAAGGCCGTCGATCCGGGCCGCGATCAACGCCTGCACCGTGTCGGGAATCGGAGCGCGCCCCTCGCTCCCCTCGGCGAGCATGCGCACGGTTTCCTCGAGGAAGAGCGGGTTTCCCTCCGTCTTCGCCAGCACGTCCTCGCGGACGCTGCCCGGGACCCCCGCCTCGGCAATCAGTGCGTCGACCAGCTCCGCTGCGTCGTCCTGGTCCAGCGGCCCGAGCTCGATCGTCGCTCCGCGCGCCCGCCCTCCGCCCCAGTGTGGGTTGACCTCGAGCAGCTCAGGCCGGGCCAGGCACAGGATGAGTAGCGGGGCGTCGCGCACCCAGTGCGCGAGGTGCTCGATCAAGCCGAGCAGCGGCTCCTCTGACCAGTGGACGTCCTCGAAGCCGAGCACGAGCGGCTCAGCCGCTGCGACGCACTGAACCCACTCGCGCACGGCCCATGCGATCTCCTCACGGGTACGGTCGGTCTCGACCTCCTCCTGGACGCCCGCCGCGAGCGCGAGCAGGTCGGCGACTCCCTCGTCTCCGCAGAACGCGCGCAGCTTCTCCCGCGCCTCCTCGGGCGGGTCGTTGTCGACGATCCCCGCCGAGGCCTTGACCATCTCGGCGAGCGGCCAGTACGTGATTCCCTCGCCATACGGGAGGCAGCGGCCGACCAGCACCCTGGCGCCCTCGAGCCCCGCGACGAAGTCCCGCGCGAGACGGCTCTTCCCCACTCCGGGCTCGCCGTAGATCGTGACCAGATGCGCGCGACGGTCTCGCGCCGTTCGCTCGAAGGTGTTGTGAAGCAGCGCGAGCTCGGAGTCGCGCCCGATGAGCGGAGCGGAGACCGCACCGACCGGGCGGCCCTTGCGCTCAGACGCCGATACCGCGCGCCAGACCGGCAGCGGCTCGGAAAACCCGCGCAGCTTGCGCGTGCCTGCCGCCTCGAGCTCGAAGGCGTGAGCCGCGAGCCCGTGGGCCGCCACACCCACGAGGATCTCGTTCGGCTCGGCGGCCTGCTGGAGGCGCGCGGCGAGGTTGACGGCCCGCCCGGTCGCGAGCGTGAGCTCGGCGTCCTCGGTGAGAACCTCTCCGGCCTCGACGCCGATGCGGCACTCGAGCCCGAGCCCGCCGACCGCTGCACGGATCTCGAGCGCCGACCTCAGCGCTCGCTCGGCGTCGTCTTCGTGCGCGAGCGGAACACCGAACGCGGCCATCACGGCGTCGCCGGCAAACGCCTCGACCGTGCCCCCGTGCGCTTCGATGCTGCGCGAGACGAGCTCGAAGAACCGCGTCACGCGACGGCGCACGACCTCGGGGTCGGACGCGGCGACAAGTGCCGTCGACCCGACGAGGTCGACGAAGACAACCGTTGCGAGCTTTCGTTCGACCCCGCAAGTATGCGAGACGGCGGGCCCTGCCGCTCACGGGCCACCCTCGCAGTCCGCCCCGCGTCATAAGCTTCCGCCCGTGAGCTTCGACGACTGGATGCTGGCGCTCCACGTGCTCGCCGCCTTCGCCTACGTCGCCGGGATCGTCCTCTTCTGGGTCCTGATCGTGGCCGTGCGGAAGACGGACACGCCGGAGGGCACGATCCGCATGGAGCCGGCCGTCAAGGTCGGCAACGCGGCCGTCGGGATCGGCGCGGTCGGGACGATCGTGCTCGGGATCTGGCTCGCCTTCCGGCTCGACAGCTACGCGATCTGGGACGGCTGGATCGTTGCAGCGCTCGTGCTCTGGGCGGTCTCGATGGCGATAGGCCAGCGCACCGGCGTCGAGTACACGAAGGGCATGACGAAGGCGAAGGAGCTCGAGGCTGCCGGGCAGACCGGCCCGAGCTCCGAGCTCCTCGCTCTCAACCGGGCGCCCGCCGGGGTCGTTCTCCACTTCCTGGCCTCGGCCGTCGTGCTGCTCATCCTCCTCGACATGATCTTCAAGCCGGGCGCATGAGCATGCTCGCCGTCATTCGCCCCGACAGCTGGAACTTCCCGCTTTTCCTGCACGTCCTCGGCGCGATGATCCTCGTCGGCGGGCTGCTCGCAGGCGCGAGCTCGCTCGGCTTCGCGCGGGGTGACGTGCGCTTCCTGCGGCTCGGCTACTGGTCGCTGTTGGCCGTCTCGTTGCCGGGCTGGATCCTGATGCGGGCCGGCGGCGAATGGATCGCCTCGAGGGAGGGCTGGACGAAGGAGGGCGTCCCCTCACCGACCTGGCTCGACATCGGCTCCCTGCTCGCCGATCTCGGCGGCCTGATCCTGCTCGTCTCGCTCGTGGTGGGTGGGATCGGCGTGTACCGCCTGCGGCAGGGCAAGGGCGCCGGCCTGCTGAAGGCGACGCTCGTCCTGTCGCTCGTCCTGCTCGCCGCGTACCTGGTCGCCGTCTGGGCGATGGCCGGCAAGCCCTCCTAGCTGACCTTTCAGCGATACGGTCAGGCTGCGCGGAGGTCTGCCGTCGTTGCGACCAGGCCTGCCGCGACCTGGTCGCAACGATCGGTGGTTAGGGGCTAGGCGGCGGCCTCGAGCACCGGCTCCTCCTCCACAACCGGCGTCGTCTGGCGGCTGTTGGGCGTCAGGAGTGCGACAACAGTCGCGGCGAGCACGAGGACCGACCCGACCAGGAGTGCACGCTGGTACCCGCCGGTGGCCGCCTGGGCGAGGCTGTCGTGGCCGCTGCCCAGGAGCGACTTGGTGTGCGCGGTGGCGAGCGCCGAGAGGATCGCAAGCCCGAGCGCTGCACCGAGTTGCTGGCCGGTGTTGAGGAGCCCGGCGGCGAGCCCCGCCTTGTCCGCGTCGACGCCGGCGTTGGCTGCCGTGGTCAGACCGGTGAAGACCCCGCCCATGCCGAGGGACACGACCAGGAGGCCGGGCAGGATGTGGGAGACGTATGAGCCGTCGACGGGGATCCGTGACAGCCAGTAGAGCCCGCCCGCGGCGATCAGGGCGCCGAGGACGACGACCGGCTTGGTGCCGATGCGCGTGAACAGCTGGGACGAGATGCTGGCAGCGATGATGAATCCGCCCGTCAGCGGCAGATAGGCGATGCCCGTCTGGATCGGCGAGTAGCCGAGCACGGTCTGCATGTAGAGCGTGAGGAAGAAGAACATCGGGAGGAAGCCGGCGAGCGCGATCATCTGCGTGGCGTCGGCGGCGGCAACTCCCTTGACCCGCAGAATCGACAGCGGCACGAGCGGGTTTCTCACGCGCAGCTCGTTGGCCACGAAGGCGACGAGGAGTGTTGCCGCAGCTGCGAGCTCTGCGATCGTCCGCGTCGCTCCCCAGCCGACGTCCGGTGCCTTCACGAGCGCGTAGACCAGGAGCAGCATCCCGCCCGTGACGAGGAAGGCTCCGAGAGCGTCGAAGTTCGCGAGCCGGCCGGCGGACGGGCGTTCCTTCTTGAGCAGGACGAACGCGCCCACGAACGCGATCACGCTGAAGGGGACGTTGATGAACAGCACCCAGCGCCAGCCCGGCCCCTCGGTGAGGAGCCCGCCGAACAGCACGCCGGCCGCGCCGCCGATCCCCGAGACGGCCGCCCAGACGCCGAGGGCCGTGTTGCGGTCACGCGTGGAGCGGAAGGTGCTGGTCAGGGACGACAGCGCCGCTGGCGAGAGCATGGCCGCCCCGATGCCCTGAGCGAAGCGCGCCCCGATCAGGAGCGATTCGCTGTGGGCGAGGCCACCGGTCAGCGACGAGCCGGCGAACACCAGCAAGCCGGTGACGAGCACGAGCCGCCGGCCCAGCAGGTCGGCCATGCGGCCGCCGAGCAGCAGGAAGCCGCCGTAGGTGAGGATGTAGCCGTTGACGACCCACTGCAGGCTCTGCTGGCTGAAGCCGAGGTCGTTCTTGATCGACGGCAGGGCGATGTTGAGGATCGACGCGTCGAGCACGTCCATGAACTGGACGAGGCTGAGGAGAAGCAGGATTGCGATGCCGCGCCGCGATGACAGCGACGAAGCGTTGTCCCGCTTCTCGATCGACACAACAGGTGCGTAGGACTCTGCACTCATGATCTGGGCCTCCCTGTTTCCGATGACATGAGAGCGATCGTGCTCGTGCGAGACGCGGGCCGCCTCGTTGGAGCCCCCAGATCCGAACCACAGTGTTTTGTGCGGCACCCCCTAGGAGGGCTTGGCGAAACAACGCTGTGCCGCCGGGCCACGCTGCTCGCCCCGAGGCGGCGTCCTCGGTCGCACCCGTAGCCTCCGGCTACGAGCACTCCCTGCGTCCTGGTCTCGGAACGAGCATCGCGCCCCGGCGACGAGCGACGTTCCGCCAATCCCTCCTAGACTCACCTGGAGCGGTGACCGAGCAAGCATTCTCCGTTCGGCTCGAGCTGCTCGAGCGCGACACCGAGCTGGCCACGGTCGGGGACCTGGTCGGCGACGTAGGGCGCGGCGGTCGGCTGCTCGCGATCGAGGGGCCGCCCGGGATCGGGAAGAGCGCCTTGATCGCCGAGGCCAGGGCGCGTGCCCAAGCGGCCGGTTCCGAGGTCATGAGCGCCCGCGGCTCGGAGCTCGAGCGCTCGTTCTCGTACGGCATCGTGCGGCAGCTCTTCGAGCCGTTCCTCGCCTCGCTGCCCGCAGAGGAACGAGCCGGCCTGCTCAACGGCGCGGCGGCGCTCGCGGAGCCGCTCTTCGACCCGGCCCAGTTCGAGGCCGACCCGGCTGCGGACGCCTCGCTGGCGACGCTTCACGGCCTGTACTGGCTGGCGGCCAACGTCGCTGCCCGCCAGCCGCTGATGCTCGCGCTGGACGACCTGCACTGGTGCGACCTCCCCTCCCTGCGCTGGCTGGCATACCTGCTGCCGCGGATGGAGGAGCTCGATCTCACCCTCGTTGTCGGCCTCCGCCCCGCCGAGCCCGGGCTCGACCCTGCCCTCGTGGGCCGGATCGTCTCCGACCCGCTCGCCACCGTCATCCGGCCCGCTCCGCTCAGCGCCGAGGCCGCCACGCGGTTGCTGCGCGAGAACCTGTCGCCCGAGGCCGAGGACGCCTTCTGCGCGGCCTGCCGTGAAGCAACGGGCGGCAACCCGCTGCTCCTGCGCGAGCTCGTCCACGTGATCGCGGCCGAGGGCCTGGCGCCGACCGAGGAGAACGTGCCCCGCCTCCACGAGATCGAGGCCCGCGCCGGCTCACGAGCGGTGACGCTGCGCCTGTCCGGGCTCCCACCCGAGGCGAGGGCGCTCGCGCACTCCGTCACGATCCTGGGCGACGACGCCGACCCACGCCAGGCGGCGCTGCTCGCGGGCCTCGACGAGCGGGCGGTCTCCGACGCGGCCGCGGCCCTCGCGCGGGTCGACGTCCTCCGCGCCGAGACGCCGCTCGAGTTCGTGCACCCGCTGATCCGGACGGCCGTCTACGAGGAGCTCACGGCGCCCGAGCGGCAGAACGCACACGCGCGCGCCGCGTGGCTCCTCGCCAAGGCAGGAGCCGAACCGGAGCGGGTCGCCACGCACCTTCTGCGCAGCCCGCCGGCCGCCGATCCACAGGCCGTCGCCACGCTGCGCGACGCAGCCCGCCGCGCCGGCTCGCGCGGTGCCTCGGAGAGCGCCGTCGCCTACCTCCGCCGCGCGCTCGAGGAGCCGCCGCCGAACGCGGAACGCGGCGACATGCTGCTCGAGCTCGGCGCGGCCGAGGCGCACGTGAGCGGCGAGGCCGCGATAGAGCACCTGCGTGAGGCACATGCGCTGGCCACGAGCCCTGTGCGGCGGGCCGAAGCCGCGCGCCTGCTCGGCGGCCAGCTGTTCGTCCTCCGGGGAGAAGACGCGGACGCCGTGCTCCGGGAGGGGCTCGACGAGCTTGCCGGGGCGGATCCTGAGCTCGAGCGCTTCCTCGCGGCCGGCCTGATCACGAACGGCCTGTTCGCCCCGGGCCTCCACCGCGATGCGGCCCAGCGGCTCGAACGCGTTCGCGCCGAGCCCCGGGCCGGGACCGCAGGCGAGAAGCTGCTGCTCTCCCTGCTCGCCTACCACGACGCACGCGCGGGCAGGCCGGCGGCGGAGGTCGTCCCGCTCGTGCGCAGGGCGCTCGCCGACGGCACGATCCTGCGCGGGGACCAGCCAGCCGTGCCGTACCCGGTCGGCGCCGGCCTCGTCCCGACGAGCACGGTGCTGGCGATGGCGGATCTCGACGAGGTCCTCACGGTCTACGAGGACGCGCTCGTCGAGGCCCACAGGCACGGCTCGACGCTCGCCTTCGGCGCGGTCAAGGTCTTCCGCGCCTTCGCGCTGCGCTGGCGCGGCGACCTCGGCGAGGTGGAGGCCGAAGCGCGCGAGGCCCTGGCCGCAGGAGAGGTCTGGGGCGCGACGGCTCGCTTCGCGCGGCACGCGGCCGCCTTCCTCGCCGACTCGCTGATGGAGCAGGGCAGGCTCGACGAAGCTGCGGCCGTTGTGGCCGGCGCCTGGCCCGGCGAGGCTCCTCCCGGCAGCACGCGCCTGCTCTTCCTCGGAGACAGCTCCAGGCGCCTGCGCCTGCTGCGCGGCGACCTGGCCGGCGGCCTCGAGGAGCTGCTGGAGGCCGGACGCCAGTTCGAGGAGGTCGGCAGCCGGAACCCCGCGTTCATCCCCTGGCGCTCACCCGCGGCGCTCGCCCTGCTTCAGCTCGGCCGGGGCGACGAGGCCGGCCCGCTGGTCGAGGAAGAGCTCGAGCTGGCGCGCACGTGGGGCGCCCCACGGGCGCTCGGCGCCGCCCTGCGCGCGGCGGGCCTGGTCGAGGGCGGCGAGCGTGGGCTCGAGCTGCTCGGGGAGGCGGTCGAGGTGCTGAGCGACTCGCCGGCGAGGCTCGAGCACGCGAAGGCCCGCACCGAGCTGGGCGCCGCGCTACGCCGGGCCAACCGCCGCGCGGAGGCGCGCGAGCACTTGCGCCAGGGGCTCGAGCTGGCGACGATCTGCGGCGCGGGCTCGCTCGCCGCGCGTGCCGAGAACGAGCTGCTCGCCACCGGCGCGCGTCCCCGTCGCATCGCCCTGAGCGGCGTCGCGTCGCTGACGCCGAGCGAGCGGCGCGTTGCCGAGATGGCCAGTGAGGGCCCGACGAACCGCGAGATCGCTCAGGCGCTCTTCGTCACCCAGAGAACGGTCGAGGTCCACCTGACGAGCATCTACCGCAAGCTCGGGATCAACTCGCGC
>JBKPHO010000494.1:0-11146 GCA_046729915.1 Actinomycetota bacterium
CTCGAGCGTCCCGCGCGCAAGCGCCTCGATCGTGTCGAACACGGCCACGTCCAGCCTCTTCACCGCGCTCGTCAGTATGTGCCGGCCCAGATGGGATTGGTCGACATCGACTCCGATCCCCCAGATTCCACGCTCGCTTGCCGCCTCCAGCGCTCCGAGGCCGCAGGCGCTGGCGACCTGGAACACGACTCGCGATCCCTTCGCGATCTGGCTCAGGGCGACCGACCTGCCTTTCACCGGGTCGTGGAAGTCGTCGGTATAGCTGTTCAAGGTCGTGACGCGAGGATTGGCTCCTCTCGCGCCTGCCTGATAGCCGGCAATGAACCGCTCGACCGCCGGCACCCGCTGCCCGCCGACCGAGCTGATCACCTCCTCCCCGGGAGACAGCGTCAGCACGAGCGCAGCCAGGTGACCGGCCAGATAACCAGCTTGCTCTTCGCTGAACGCGAGGCCCACGACGTTCGTCGGGCGATGCGCCAAATCGTCGTGGGCGACGTCGATGATCGCGAACCTCGTTTCGGGAAACCCGGTGGAGACTCTGTCGATCGCGGGGGCCGCAAAGGGTCCCGTTCCGATGACGAGGTCGTACTTCTGTCGCGCCAAAAGTGAGAGGCTCGGCACGTAGCCTTCCTTCGGGGCCGGTGTCAGTACACGCCCTCTGATCCCCAGCTCTCTGACGGCCCGCTCGAGTCCGAGGTAGGCCGGGTGGTTATACGGGTCGTCGATGCCTGCCGGCTCCATGGCGCCGCCGGACGCGCCGACGAGGCCGACTCTGAGCCGCCTTTCGCTCACCAAACCAGTCTCATCTTGTCCGATACTCGTTGGCTGCGGATAGCCGGCCCCGACGACGGTTCGAGTAGGGCTTCGTAATCGAGCTCGCTGCGGGTGCCGTCACCTGCTTTGACAACGAATACTTCGAGAACGAGGAGATGGTGTGGACGAACGGGTCGACCTTGCTCACCCAGCTAGGTGGGTCGACGCGAGCGAGGTGGCCGTCTACCTAGGCACCGATCGCGACTGGGTCTACCGGCACGGGCTCGAGCTCGACGGCCCGCGAGCTCGGAAGCGGACCGAAGGCACCGTGGCGCTTCAAGCTCAGCCTCGTCGATGCGGCGCTCGGCGGCTGTCCGGTGCTACTGGTTCACTGCCGCGATGACAAAAGAGCTGGAGCGTGCCCAGCGATCTATCCGGGAGGGGAAGGGCTGGCGCAGCATATTCCCGGGTGTCGCCACCCTCGAGATCGAATCCGAAGCGGGCAAGGATCGTCTTCCGGTGACCGTGCGCTTGACCCGCGGCGAGGGTCCCGCCGTGCGTCGCGCGAGGCCTGGCGAGGAAGCACTCCCCTACCGCGAGGTCAACCCGTTCGACCGCTGGCCGTTCAAACCAACCGAAGTCGCCGAGCGCGCTGGCCTCTCCACATGGAAGGCGTGGGCCCTCATCGAGCATCTCCGACTGAAGGACGACGAGAAGTTCTTCAAGAAGGTGTCGATCGGCGGCGGTCAAGTGATCGAGCGGTACTCGCAGGCCGCCATTGATCAGTTGCGCGACTCAGCGAATGAGGTCGACATGGACGCGGTTTGGAAGACGTACCGAAAGCGCCACAAGATCGGTCGGCAGACCCGCTGACGTGCCAGGGCAGTCGCGGACGCCCAGGTGTGCGGCCGACGGCGAGCGTCCTTGAGCCGCGAACTTGGTACCGAACTCGGTACTGACCTGAGCGGATCTCACAGGACTTGAGAGGCCTGGAGCGCACTCCAAACCCCGCCCCCGTAGCGAAGTGGTGCTTCCTCAGCAGACCTCCAAAACCGGGGTTGCAGGTTCGAGTCCTGCCGCCCCTGTCACCCTCGAAAGTCCGCCCGCTCCGCGGGCATGACGACTTTCGAGGGTTCCCTGTTTCGGTCCAGGCGTCTGTGAGCCGCGCCCGCCAGGTCGGTCGCGGCGGCAGAACCCCGGGGTCAGATCTTGCACTGCCACATCTCGCCCCGTTCTCCGGCAGGCATGGTGTAACGAAGGTGCGAAAAATCACACACCGAAGAGCACCTGTTGACTAGTTGGCTCAGCCTCGACACGGAAATGTGGCGCTGCAAGATCTGACCCCGGGGTTCCCGAGTCCTGCCGCGGTTCACCTGCGGTCGCGGCGGCGAAAGCCCGGTTCTGCCTACCGGGTGATGGCTCGGCCGCGGAAGACGAGCGGGAACACGGCTCCCTGACATGCCGGCGGGCTTGTCGACAGCATCCGCACGCGTACCGCCACGCGCCGCGTCCGGCCGGCGCCGACCCGGACGCGCCCCCGAAACGACGAGACGCGGACATTCCGTGCGCCGCACCCCTGGCGCGCAGCGCGGACCCGCGTCGTGATCGAGCGGATTCGCAGCGGCCGGCGGCTGCGGTTGTGCACGGCGACCACTAGCCGCTTGCTCGCTCCCGGGTAGAGCCCGCCGACATGCCCTCGGAGGGTGAACCCGGACCCGACCGGGGCGCGGCCCGACCCCAGAGAGCCAGTGGCGGCGGCACCGGTCAGCGCGGTGGCCGCGACGACCGCCGCGGCGACCACACCCGCGGCCGGGCCCAGCCCGCTCACACGACTACGGTCGCGCTCTTGGCGCTCTCAGGCCCGCGCCAGTTGGCGGTGGCGGGGGTAGTCGTGTACTTCCAGGAGCCCGCCGGAACGCCGTTCTCGGTGCACGTCAGCGCGCTGATCGTGCCCGTGCAGTTGCTTCCGATCGTCTGGACGACGCCTGTCGAGGCGTTGTACCGGCGGACGACGTAGCCACCGGGCGCTCCGCCGTTCGTGTACGAGCTCGCGGTCCAGGTCACGGTGACCTTGTGCCCGCTGACGGAGGCGCTAGGCGCGTTCCCCGGGCCGAGCGTCTTGGCCATGGCCGCCCCCGGCCCGGATCCGGCCAGCCGCCACCCCGCCGCCGCGCCGCCGGGAAACCCGACGGCGACGGCGGCGATGACGGTCAGGAGCAACCACCGCATCGCGGAGCTTCCCGCGGCGGCTACGCGTTGCTGATGGCGGTGACGTCGACCGGGATCGTGAAGACCGCGCCCTGACACGTGTTGTCGGAGGCGTTGGTCATGCTGACCGCGCCCGAGAGCGTGAACGTCGAGGTCGCTCCGGCAGCGAGGTCGAGCGTCAGCCCGCTCTGGTCGGTGAAGGTGACGCCGGTCGAGGCGTTGCAAGCGGCGCCCTTGTCGGACGTGATCGACGCGGCCGCCTGCTTCGTGACGGCCGTGATGCGGACGGGGAAGGAGTTCGGGTTGGTGACCTTGAGCTTGACCGCGCGGGTTGCGCCCGGGTAGAGGTGGGGGGTCGTCGACGCCGTGGCGTCGCCGACCGTCAGCGCCGAGGCGGAGCCGGCCTTCGCGTAGCCGTTGCCGCTGCCGCCGGTGCTCCAGGCGGCGAAGAGGATGCCGGTAACGACGAGCGCGCCGAGCGCAGCCAGGACGAAGAAGAGCTTTCGAGACAACCGAATCGTGATCACAGGGTCGATCCTTTCCGCAGGGGTGGCGGCCCCGGACGATGGGGGCCTCTTTCCACGTCGTCAGCGACGACTCGGTTGCCCTCCCCCGACAGGGGGATTTCGGTGGCGGTGGTCGCCGGGTGTACCGTCCCGCTGATGGCCAAGCCCAACGTCGAGGAGATGTGGCGGCAGATGCTCACGGGCGACTACCCACGCCTCCACCGGATGCGGCGGATGTGGGGTGCGCTGCCCTCGCCGCCGCGGTGCAAGCTCTGCAACGCGCCGTTCCGCGGGCCCGGCGGCGTGCTCATGCGGGCCATCGCGTACGGCCCGTCGCCGCTCAACCGGAGGTTGTGCAAGTGGTGCCTGCGGGCGGTGCTCAAGCATCCCGGAGGCGCGGAGGTCGAGATCTCCGTGCTGTTCGCCGACGTGCGCGGGTCGACCGGCATCGCCGAGGCGATGGCGCCGGAGGACTTCTCACGCCTGATGGCGCGCTTCTACGGGGCGGCCGCCGAGGTGATCGACGAGCGGGACGGCATCGTCGACAAGTTCGTCGGCGACGCGGCCGTGGCGCTCTTCATCCCCGGCTTCGCCGGCCACGACCACGCGGCGAACGCGATCGCCGCGGCACAGGGCTTGCTCGAGCGCACCGGCAACAACGGGGCGGACGCCTGGATCCCGGTTGGCGCCGGCGTCCACACCGGCACCTCGTTCGTGGGCAGCGTCGGGGAAGGCGACGCGCGGGACTTCACGGCCCTCGGCGACACGGTCAACACGACCGCGCGGCTGACGGGCCTCGCGCAGGCGGGTGAGATCCTGATCAGCGCGGACGCGGCCGCGGCCGCCGGACTCGAGACGAACCGCCTCGAGCGGCGGAGCCTGGACCTGCGCGGGAGAGACCAGCGCGTCGACGCCTGGGTCGCAAGCGCCGAGATCTAGCTCGACCCATCGTAAAGCGGTGGAACCTATGGCATGCTTCGCGGCATGAGGGCCGGGGTCGTCCTCGTAGCTCTCGCGCTCGTCGCTGCGGCAGCCTCGACAGCGGATGCCGCACAGAGCGCCGTGCCGTTCTGGACGATGGACAAGGTCCTGCGGAAGCTCGACGGTGACTGGGTCCGCGTCGGGTCACGGCGAGTCAAGATCCACAGCGAGACGACGCTCTGCTCCGGTCGAGGAGCTTCCGTCCGCCGCAACGGCGTACGCATGTGGCGCCGCTTCCTGTGCACCTACACCACCTTCACGAAGGCCGGCGTCGACCGAGACCTCGAGTTCCGGGTCCGGGTGCTCAGCAGGACCCGCTACGCGGTGTGGGACGCGCACTGGGTGCGCCCGCCGGTCTAGCGAATCGTCACCGGAGTTCCCGGCGGCATCAGTCGGCTCAGCCTGACGATGTCCGGGTTGCGCAGGCGGACGCAGCCGTGGGAGATGCGGCCGGGGATCAGCCCCGGTTCGTTCGTGCCGTGGATGCCGACGAAACCGCCGTCCGGCCAGTCGGTCAGCACCGCCGAGCGAGCACTCGTGCCGAAGGCGACCGGGCCGTAGAACGGGTTGCCGAACCCGCTGAGGCGGTTGCGCACGTAGAACTCACCCGAAGGCGTCGGCGACTCCGGCTTGCCGACGCCCACCGGAGCGCTGAAGACCTTCCGTCCGTCGTGCAGAAGCGTCGCGGTCAACCTCGCCCGGTCGACGATCAAATGCGTGTGCACGAAGTGGTAGCCACCGAGCGCCCCTCGAGGCACCCAGCCCGTGAGGTCGTTCGGCAAGACCGGCAGCCGCACACGGACCCACAGGCCGTCCGGGCGGGAGCGCTCGCCGACAACGAGCACGATGTTCGTCGTACCCTCCGGTGTCTCGAGCTCCAGCGGCGCCAGTGGGTGCGCGCTCGCCGCTGGCGCGCTGCGGGCCTCGACCGGGCGCGTGACCGGCGCGAACCGAGCGAGCGTCACGTCCCGGCGCAGGAGCGTCGGCCGGCCGACCCTGAATGCCGGCCTCGGAGGCGGCGGGAGGCGCTTTGCCTCGCCGACGAACGACTCGGACGCCCTCCTCGGTTGCGACGAGTCGTGGAGGACCGCGCCGAGCACGACCGCCCCTGCGCCGAGGAGCGCGATCCCTGCGGCCCATTTGCGCATCGTCAACCGGTGTAGTGCGGCTTCTTCTTCTTCGCTGCCATCTTCGGCTGCGACTGCGACACGAGGAAGTGCGTGGAGTCGATCAGCTGCGCCATCCTTTTCTGGGACGCCGGCTTGTCGAATGCCGTCGCCGCGGGCTGGAGGCCGACGAGGTGGCGGATCCACGCCGAGTGCCTCGTCTCGACCGAGTGCAGGCTCACGGCCGCGGCGACGATCGCCCTCGAGTCCAACCGCGGGGCCTGCCACTTCAAGAGCGCCGCGGTCAGGTCTTCGAACGCGACGGCAGTCTTCAGGAACGCCTGCTCGTCGGACGTGACGTTCCCGTAGTTGAAGCCCGGGTTCTTGACGGCGTGCGAACCGAGCAGGTTCTTGATCGCTCGCAGATGCGCGCGCTCGTGCGCGCCGACGACGCGCGCCCAGGCCAGCGTCTCCGGCTTCAGTGCGCCCAGCCGCTCGGCCTCGGTGTACAGGCCCGCCTGGAGGTACTCCAGCACCTGGTCGAAGCGGAGGATCGCGATGTCGTTGGCGGTCTGCGCCGTGGCGGCGTCCGCCGAGCCCTCCGAGCCGACGACGAAGCCGATCGCCCCGGCCGCGGCTGCCGTCGCCGAGTGCCTGAAGAGCTCACCGCGGGTGAGCGGGAACGCGGCCGCAGCCGTCTCCTGCAGCGCTCCGTCCGCATCGATGTCTGCGAAGGTCGGCTCGAGCTCGTGAGGGAACCCGTCGCTCATCACGTCTTCAGGAACCCGGTCGACTGCAGGTTCCGGACGATCTGCGCCGAGGGCGCACCGACGTCGGCCGCCCGCGGCGCCGGAGGCACGCCGGCGAGGTCGCTGATCCACGCGGCGTGGCGCCCTTCGACCGAGACGATCTCCGCCGCGGCCGCCAAGGCCTTCTTCGTCAGGTTCGCAGCCTGTCCGTTGTACGCCAACACGCCCGTGTTCTCGAGCAGGACGGCCGCCTTCAGGAACGCACGCTGGTTGCGCGTTGCCTCGCCGAAGTCGAACGTCGGGCGCGGGCGCGCGTACGAGCCGAGCGCCTTGCGCAGGAACGCGACATGGGCGCGCTCGTGCTCCGAGACGACCTCCGCGAAGCTCCGCACGTCGCCCGTTAGCGCTCCCTGCTCGACCGCCTCCGTGTAGAACGCGGCCTGGAGGTACTCGAGCAGCAGCGCGAAGTTAAAGATCTCGCGGTCCTGCGCCGGGGAGGGCGCAGCGGCCGCTGCAGCCGCCGGGCGGCGCAGGAGACCGATTCCGCCGCCCGCCACGAGGGCGGCAGCCGCGATCGAGCCGCGACGGACGACCTCCCCTCGCGAGGACCCCTTCGGTGGACCGGCCGCACGATCCATAGAACTCCTCCCTGACGCCGCGGAACGGAGAACTTCGCCGGGTTGTAGCAGAGCTTCCTGGTTTAGACAAGCCATCGTCAGGCGCGGCAGCCATACGAGCACGGCTCGCAACGATTAAAGGCAGCGCTTGACAGCGATGGCGAGTCGTCGTACTACTCCAGGCCGTACGTCGTTCGCGTCGTACCAACTTGGCGTCATAGCGAGGGAATGAGCGGAGTCTGCGGCACTCCCCTACGGTCGACCCACGCCGGGATCGACATCCGCGGCCGGCGGGCCGTTCGCCTCGCTGTCGTCTGCGCAGTCGCGCTCGCCGCCGTCTTGCCGGGCGCAAGCATCGCCTCAGCCGCGCCCACCAGCACTTCGCCCCGGCCTCAGCCCCAGCACCTCTGGCGTGAGTACCCGCTTAACCCGGCGCACCAGGGCTCCTCGAGACAGCCAGGCGGAACCGCCACGACGCCTTCGTCCCGTACGACGCCGAGCTCGTCCACGGGCGAGGGGACGTCCGGCGGCACCGGCGCGACGAACATCCTCATCGCAGTCGGCGCCGCAATGCTCCTGGCCGGCAGCCTTGCCGCGTTCGCTCTCCATCGGCTACGTGCGGACGTTTCGATTCGAAGCACTGGGGCCGGCTCGATTCGCGCGCCCTGGGTCCTATATCGTCCACCCGAAGGAGGATTGACCATGGCTAACCGGAGACGCAGGAAGTGGGCGCTTCGCGAGCCGGAACCGGCGGCACCACAGCAACAGCTGAACGAAGACGGCCGCGCGGATCCCACACCGCAGGCGGAGATGGTGGACGAGCCCACCGCAGGTAGCAACGAAGCGGAGCTGCCGGCCGATCTCTCGGATGTCGGCGCCGAGGTCGGTGCGGTCCTGAAGTCGGCCCGGGAAGCGGCGGCGCGGATCCGCAACCAAGCGAAGGAGGAATCGGCCAAGCTGCTCGAGGAGGCCAACGCCACTGCCGCGGCCGAGATCGAGGAGGCGCGCCGGATTGCCGGCGGGGATCGCGCCGAAGGCGAGCGCGTTCGCACAGAGGCCGAGGCGTATGCCGACGAAACGCGAGCCGACGCTGAGACCTTCGCCGAGCAGACGCGCGCGGACGCAGAAAGTGAGGCCGCGAAGATTGTCGAGGAAGCGCGCGCGCGGCTGGAAGCCGCCGACGCCGACGTCGCGCAGAAGGTGCGAGACCTGACCGCAAACGCGCGTGAGCGCCTCAACACCCTTCAGGCCGGGTCCAGGCGCCACGAGGAGAGGCTGGAGCACATGCTGGTCGTCTTCCGCGCCATGACCTCCCAGCTCGAAGAGCTGCTGGCCGAGCGCGAGTCCGAAGGCAACGGCGACACAGACGCCGACGAGACGCTCGACGAAGCGCTCCAGCGAGGCTCCACCAGGTCGCGCGCCGGGTAAGGCCGCTTACGGCTTGCCCAAGAGCACGATCAGCCACCCGAGCATCAGGGAGGCGGCAACGCCGAGCGCGTAGAACGCAAGATCGGCGCGGCGCGCCGCGAAGAAGGTGCGTGTCCCCGTCATGATGCGCCTGCGTCCAGGCCGGCGCCGAGGGCGCCTCGGCCGGACGTCTCGAGCGGGACGACGAAACCAGCGTGCAGAGGCGCGGGCCGTCGCGCTCGGAGTGGTGGCCGCCTCAGGATCCACGTCCGCCTCGACCGACCGCAACAGCGAGTCGATCTCGTCGTCGAGCCAGTCGTCGAGGTGAGACGGATTCGGTCTGGGCATGGCCGTCTGCTTCTGTGTGCTCGATTGGTCTGAGGACCAGCCATGCTGCCACACATCGGCGCTCGCGCAAGCCATCCGCCGTGCCCGAGCGGTAAAGGGTCAGCGCAGCCAGGGAGCGAGGAGCCGCTCGATGTCTCGGCAGCCACGCGGAGCCTCGAGGCGGCCCTGGACGCGCTTTCCCTCGACCACCACGATCGTGGGCAGCTCGCTGACGTGAAAGCGCTCAGCGAGGTCGGCGTGCTCATCGACGTCGACGTGCTGCAGCTCGAACGACTCGTGGTTACGCCGCCGCTGCAACACCTGCGAGAGATAGCCCTCGACGCGTCGTGAGCGTCCCGAGTTGCGCCCGTAGAAGAAGACCAGGCGCGGCCGCGCGGCGGTGGTCACGACCTCGTCTCCGGCTCCCTTGCACCTGTGTCCGCCCCAGGCATCCCTCCCCTTCCGTGCCCTGAGGACTCGGGGCATCGTACCCCCGGGCCCGCCGATCCGAACCGGCCCGGGCTTTAGAGTTCGAATCGTGACGGTGCTCACGTCGCAGGTCGAGGCTTCGGACGCGTTCGAGGAGCGCCGCGCCCGGATGGAGCAGCTCGTCGCGGAGCTGCGCGAGCGCGCGGCCCACGCCGCCCGCGGCGGCGGCGAGCGCTCGCTCGAGAAGCACCGCTCGCGTGGGAAGCTGACCGCGCGCGAGCGGATCGACCGGCTGCTCGACCCCGACAGCGCCTTCCTCGAGCTCTCGGCCCTGGCCGCCTGGGACATGTACGAGGGACAGGCCCCGGGTGCGGGGATCGTCACGGGGATCGGCGTGATCGAAGGCCGTGAGTGCGTGCTCGTCGCGAACGACGCGACCGTGAAGGGCGGCACGTACTTCCCGATGACGGTGAAGAAGCATCTCCGCGCGCAGGAGATCGCCGAGCAGAACCGCTTGCCGTGCATCTACCTCGTCGACTCGGGCGGGGCCTTCCTGCCGCTGCAGGCCGAGGTCTTCCCCGACCGCGACCACTTCGGGCGGATCTTCTACAACCAGGCGCGGCTCTCGGCGGCAGGGATCCCGCAGATCGCGTCCGTGATGGGCTCTTGCACCGCGGGCGGCGCGTACGTGCCCGCGATGAGCGACGAGACGATCATCGTCAAGGGCACCGGCACGATCTTCATCGGCGGGCCGCCGCTGGTGAAGGCCGCGACCGGCCAGGATGTGTCCGCCGAGGAGCTCGGCGGCGCGGACGTCCACGCGCGGCTCTCGGGGGTCGCCGACCACTACGCGACCTCCGACGAGCACGCCCTGGCGCTCGTGCGCGAGATCGTCCGCAACCTCAACCTGCCACCGAAGGAGCCGCCGTGGGAGCTCGCGCCCGCGGAGGAGCCCGCGGCCGATCCTTCCGAGCTCTACGGGCTCGTCCCGACCGACTTCCGCCACCAGGTCGACCCCCGCGAGCTGATCGCGCGCCTCGTCGACGGCTCGCGCTTCCACGAGTTCAAGGCCCTGTACGGCGAGACCCTCGTCTGCGGCTTCGCCCGGATCGAGGGCTACCCGGTCGGGATCCTCGCGAACAACGGCGTGCTCTTCGGCGAGTCGGCGGCGAAGGGCGCGCACTTCGTCGAGCTCGCCTGCAAGCGGCGCGTGCCGCTCGTCTTCCTGCAGAACATCACCGGCTTCATGGTCGGCAAGGAGTACGAGGCCGGCGGGATCGCGCGCGACGGCGCCAAGCTCGTGACCGCCGTCGCCTGCGCGGAGGTGCCGAAGTTCACGGTCGTCGTCGGCGGCTCCTTCGGCGCCGGCAACTACGGCATGTGCGGTCGCGCCTACTCGCCGCGCCAGCTCTGGATGTGGCCGAACGCGCGCATCTCGGTGATGGGCGGCGAGCAGGCAGCCACGGTGCTGACGATGGTCGGCGACGCCGATCCGGACGAGATCCGCGCCAAGTACGAAGCCGAAGGGAACCCGTACTACTCGACCGCGCGGCTCTGGGACGACGGGATCATCGACCCGCTCGACACGCGGCGCGTGCTCGCACTCGGGATCTCGGCTGCGCTCAACGCGCCGATCCCGGACACGAAGTTCGGCATCTTCCGGATGTAATTGGGCTACTCGGTCGTCCAGGTCGACGAGCTCGAGGCGCCGGCCCGGGTGGAGCAGACGGGATGACATTGATCGCGGTCGGAGCGCGCCGTGGCAGCTACGAGCCGCGCGGACCCTTTTAGGCTTCGCCTATGCACACGATCGAGCTGACCGACGAAGAGCTGCGCATTCTCGAGGCGGCGCTGCACGCCTACCTCGACGACTTCGGCCACGAAGAGGCGGACGCCCTGAGGGAGATCAAGGCGCTCATCGCCAAGCTGCCGCGCACCGGCTGACTGTTGCTGCGCCTCGTCCTCTGGAACCTCGCCGACTCGAAGACGACGATCGGCGAGCTACGCCACGCTACGCGTCCTATGTTGACGGCCGCGGGCGGCTTGTCGTAAGACATCGGGCC
>JBKPHO010000495.1:0-1898 GCA_046729915.1 Actinomycetota bacterium
CGCCTCCGCGCACGCCCATGCCAGGCGGCGGCGACGGGCGGAAACGGCCGCTGCGCGCCGGAAGAGGCGATTGGCGGGTCTGGTCCTGCTCGCGTCAGTCGCGCTTGTCACGCTCCTCCTGACCGCATTCGGGTCGGGCCGCTCGGCTCCGGTCCGGGCCTCGGCGCCCGCTCCCGCGGCCCGGCTGCTGCCCGCGAGCCCGCCGCGGCCGCAGGTGGTCGCGCTCCAGGGGTCGATCCGGTTGATGCTGCCCGTGTCGCTCGGACGTGTGACGGCCCTCGGCTATCACGCTTCGGCTGACGGAGCCCTGGCGCTGCGGCCGGTCGGGCGGCAGGTCAACCAGGGGCTCGTCGGCCGGGTCACGCGCAGCCTCTTCGGCGGCGGTGGAACCGGACTGCGCTACTACGTGCTCGGCGGCGGCAGCGGCCCGGCCACGGCCTCGCTCGACGTCGGGGCGCCGCCGGGAACAGACGTCTACTCGCCAGTCGACGGGACGGTGGTCGGAATCACTCCGTACATCCTGGCCGGGAAGCACATGGGGGCGCGCATCGACATCCAGCCGAGCGGGAATCCCTCGATCGTCGTCTCGCTCACGCACCTCAGGCCGGACCCGAGCCTGACCGTGGGCTCGACCGTCACGGCGACGACCTCGAAGGTCGGGACGATCCTGGACTTCGCGAAGATCGAGCAACAGGCGCTCGCGCGGGTGACCCAGGACGCGGGCAACCACGTGGCGATCGGTGTCCACGCCGCCACGCCCTCGCTTCCCTGAGAATTCTCTTCGTCGCTGACGTCTTCGGCGCGCCGGGGCGCCGGGCCGTTGAGGAGCGGCTGCCCGGGCTGAAGGAGGAGGTCGGCGCGGGCTTCTGCGTCGTGAACGCGGAGAACGCCGCCGACGGAGCGGGGCTGACTCCGCGCCTCGCCGAGCGGCTCCTCGCCGCCGGCGCGGACGCGCTCACGCTCGGCAACCACGTCTGGCGGCGGCGCGAGATCGGCCCCTACCTCGACACCACCGAGCGCGTCGTGCGGCCCGCGAACCTGGCGTCCGGCTCACCCGGCCGAGGGCTCGCCGTTGTCCAGGCCGAGGACGGGACGCCGGTCGCGGTGCTCAACCTCCAGGGCCTGCTCTTCATGTCGACGCCGGTGAGCCCGTTCGAAGTGGTCGACGGGCTCGTGGAGGAGGCCCGCGAGGCCGCGCGCATCGTGCTCGTCGACTTCCATGCCGAGGCGACGAGCGAGAAGGTCGCGCTCGCGCGGGTGCTGGACGGGCGGGTGACCGCGGTCCTCGGCACGCACACCCACGTGCAGACGAGCGACGCGCGCGTGCAGCCCGGCGGGACGGCGGCGATCACCGACGCCGGCATGACGGGGCCGCACGACTCCGTCATCGGCGTGAAGGCCGAGCTGGCGATCCAGCGGATGCGGACGGGGATGCACGTGCGCTTCGAGCCCGCCGAGGGCGACGTGCGAATCGAGGGCGCGCTCGTCGAGTGCGACGCCGACGGCCGCGCGCTCAGCTGCGAGCCGGTTCGCGTGCCGGTGCGATGAGCACCGCGAGCAGCGCGACGAGCACGAGGTCCCGCGCGAGCAGCACCCACGACGGAAAGGCCTCGAAGTGGACGAGGTCCCAGTACCGGATCGGGAACCAGACCTGCGTGAGCAGCAGCGCCAGCGCCAGCAGCCCCGAGGCGACCAGGCCGCGGCGGCCGCGGACGAGCGGCACGAGCGGGATCAGCCAGATCAGGAACTGGGGCGACAGCACCTTTCCGAACGCGGCGAAGGCCACGACCGAGGCGGCCGCGTACTGGACGAGCCGCTCGGCTGTCGCGGGCCCTCGCACGGCCGCGAGCCAGGTCACGACGAGCGCGGCCGCGAGCAGGGCGCTCGAAGCGGCGCCG
>JBKPHO010000496.1:0-5411 GCA_046729915.1 Actinomycetota bacterium
CGTGTCGTGGAAACGGACCGTGGCCATGCACGACGACGTCGTCCGGAGCGTGCTTGCCGGGTTCGGTGGCCGAGAGGTCGAGACCGCCGGCGACTCGTTCCTGGTCGTCTTCGACAACGCCGAGGGCGCCATCCGCTGCGGGCTGGCAATCGTCCGAGCCCTAGACGCGATCCGGCTCCCGATCCGGGTCGGCATCCACAGCGGCGAAGTGGTCGTGAGCGACGACCAGCTTCGGGGCCTGGCGGTGCACGCTGCGGCCCGCATCCTCGACCAGGCGGGATCCGGCGAGGTCCTCGTGTCGGGCACGACCCGCGACCTCGCCGAAGGCGCCACCGGGCTGACGTTCGAATCTCGGGGCCGGTACCGTCTCAAGGGCTTGGAGCGAGAGTACGAGCTGTTCGCCGCGACCCCGCCTGCCGGGGCATGAAGGACGGTTCGCGGGGCGAACACTCGCCGGCGATGAGCGCAGGCACGAGGCGGCGTTCGACGGCGGCCAGGAAGCGACGTTCCGCGCCAACCGCGCCGCCTGGGTGTGGTTCAGCGAGCAGTCCCTCGCGTACCGTCAGCTGGCGACGTTCTGGGTCGTGAGCGCCAACGCCCCGAGGCGCGCGCGAGACGGCTCGCGACGCTGATCGACTGCTGGGCTGAAGGCCGGCGCATACCTAACGCGTGACGACGCGCCGGTAGCGCCACGCCGAGAGCGGGGCGAAGACGGCGATGATCGCGAGCGTCCAGAGCAGTGCGAGCCACACGTCGTTGCCAGCCGGGACGCCGAGGAACAGGGCACGCGCGGCGTCGACCATGGTGGTGAACGGGTTGTGCTCGGCGATCGGCTGGAGCCAGCTAGGCATCGAGTCGACCGGAACGAACGCGGACGACACGAACGTGAGCGGGAAGAGGATCGTGAACCCGTACGCGTTCGACGCCTCCGGCGACGAGGACGAGAGGCCGATGAGCGCAAACACCCAAGAGAAGGCGTAGCCGATCAGCAGGAGCAGCGCGATACCGGCGATCACCTCGCCGACGCTGCTCGAGAAGTTGAACCCGATCAGCAGCCCGACGCTGAACATCACGACCAGCTGGAAGATGTTGGTGACGACGTCTCCCAGCGTCCGTCCGGTCAGCAGGGCCGAGCGGGTCATCGGCAGCGACCGGAACCGGTCCATCAGCCCCTTCTTCAGGTCGTCCGCCAGCCCAAGCGCGGTGACGAAGCCGCCGAAGACGATCGACTGGACGATGATTCCGGGCATCAGGAAGTCGACGTAGTCGAAGCCCGGCGTCTGGATCGCACCGCCGAAGACGTAGACGAACAGCAGCACGAACAGGATCGGCTGGATGGTGAAGCCGACGAGCAGGTCCGGCTGGCGGGGGATCCGCAGCAGGCTCCGTTTCGCCAGCACGAGCGTGTCGGAGATCCCGTAGCGCAGCGCCGTCACCTGGCCTGCACCTCCGCCTCCTCGGTCTCCGGCTCGGCCGGCCGGCCCGTAAGGCTCAGGAAGACATCGTCCAGCGTCGGGATGCTGACGGAGATGTCGTCGATCGCGATTCCCGCGTCGTCCAGCCGACGGACCGCCTGGGCGATCGTCCCTCGCCGCTGAGCGACCGGGACGCGGACCGACCCGTCCTCGAGGAACGGGCGATCGCTCGCGATGGAGGCCAGCGCGACCACGGCCTCCTCGCCGCGCCGCCCGTCGCAAAGGTGGATGTCGAGCCGCTCGCCGCCGACCTGGTCCTTGAGCTCGTCCGGCGTCCCTTCCGCGATCACCAGGCCCTGGTCGATCACGGCGATCCGGTCGGCGAGCCGGTCGGCCTCGTCGAGGTATTGCGTCGTCAGCAGCACCGTCGTCCCTTTGGAGACGAGGGCCTCGATGGCGTCCCAGAGCCCGATGCGGCTCCGAATGTCCAGGCCGGTCGTCGGCTCGTCGAGGAACAGGACCGGCGGCCGGGCGACCAGCGCGGCCGCGAGATCGAGGCGGCGGCGCATCCCGCCCGAGTACGTGCGGACGAGGCGCCCGCCGGCCTCGGCGAGGTCGAACGAGGACAGGAGCTCGCGCGCACGCGTACGCGAATGCCCGCGGCCGAGGTGGTAGAGCCGGCCGACCATCTCGAGGTTCTCGAAGCCGGTCAGGTTCTCGTCCACGGCGGCGTACTGACCCGCCAGCCCGATCTGCGCGCGGACCTTCGCGGCGTCGCGGACGACGTCGAAGCCGGTGACGCGCGCCGAGCCCTCGTCCGGGAGCAGCAGCGTGGTCAGGATTCGGACGGCGGTCGTCTTGCCGGCGCCGTTCGGGCCGAGGAGCCCGAAGACGCTGCCCGTCTCGACACGTAGGTCGACGCCGCGAAGCGCCTGGACGTCGCCGTAGCTCTTGTGCAGGCGGGTCGTCTCGACGGCGGGCTCGGGCGGCACCTGCTCTACGCTAGCCGTTGGCCCAACCCCCGTGGCTCAGCCCTACTCCGCACGACGCGCTCGAGGCCTGGGGTAGCCGGAGCCATCGCGCCGCTCGGACTTCAGGTCGGCGCGCCCGAGAGCCGGACGCGCCAGAGGAGCGGCAGGACGTATCAGCCGTAGCGGCGCTGGCCGCGGGCTTGTACAGCTCGATCACGTGCTCGAACCCGAGCACGCGCGTCGCGAACGCGCACCCCCCAGAGAAGGTTGTCGAACGGCGAGAGGAGCACAGCGAGCCGGGTTGCGGACGGACGAGGTTGGGCCTGGAGGCCACATACGTAAAATGCGCGGTTGCTTCTCACGCGAACCGCCGTCGCGGTGTCCTGGCGTGAGAGTCGCGAAGCGAGGAGCTCAGGTTGTCGGCAACTGACGAGTCGATCAGTTACGAGCAGCAGATCAGACCGCTCTTTCGCGAGCGCGACCGTCAGTCGATGAAGTGGGCCTTCGACCTTTGGTCACACGACGACGTTGCCGCGAACAGCGAGGCCATCCTCGGCAAGCTTCGCGACGGCACGATGCCTTGCGATGGCGCTTGGTCGGACGAGCAGATCGCGGTCTTTCAACGCTGGGTCGACGCGGGAACCCCCGCTTAACCTCCGCGCCTTGACGATTGCGTAGCCGTCGTCCGAGAGCCAGCCGACGGAGAGCTCATCGAATCCGGTCGCCCGGATTCGCGCCACGAGCTCATGCCGCCGGCACAGGCACACGTGGCTACGGTCGACGCGACGCAAGATCCGATCGGCGATGCCGGCGAGCGGCCTATCGCTCGGGCGGGCCGCGCGGAGCTATTCCGGCTTCGGCGCTGGCGGCGGGGAGATCGGCTCAGACGAGGAGCTTCAGGGGGATGGGTTCTGGCACCACTGGGCGTTCACGGTGACCACGGCATCGACAAACCGTCTCGCGGGACTCGACGCCCGTGCCAACGACCGGGCCGGATTGAACGGCGCGGAGGGTCGTCCGACCTATGCAGACGACCGCTCCGCGCCGGCGCAGAGCCTTCGCTTACTCGCCGACCTGGTCGGCGATTGTGAAGGCGACGCGGTTCTCCTCGAGATTCGCATCGAGGACCTTGTCGTCAAGCAGCGAGGCCGCCTCCGGTTCGAGGAACACCCGGGCTCCCTGCTCCTCGATCACCTCGTCGTCCTCGGCGGGAACGGGAACGACGCTGAGCTGGAAGTTCGCCTGCGTCCCCGCCAGGTCGGCCACCATCCGTAGACCGCTTGTCTCCTCAACCTCGCCCGAGGACGAGACGATGTTCTTCACGGCCTCAACCGCGCTGTCGGTGAGTGCGAGCAACGCGCTCACCTCCTTCCTGGTTGCTTCCGATCGGAACCGGCCAGGCTAGCCGACTGGCCCAAGTCCGCGGCCGACGCGTCGTGCACGAGCACGGGAAGAGTCGGCCCTTCTGAGCGTCCTTGATCGGCAGGAGTCGACTAAGGCGAGAGGAGTGGGGAGATGCCCGACAGCCAGCAGACGACGAAGCGCCGAATCCTCGTCTTTGCCAGCGCGAGCGCCGAGGATTCCGTCCTGTACGAGGCGATCCGCGATCGCGTCCGAGAAAGCGAGGCCGAGGTGCTCGTGGTTGCGACCGCGCTCGACTCGGGCCTGGGCCACAGGACGTCCGGCGAGGACGAGGCGTTCGGCGAGGCCGTGGCCCGGCTTCGCCGCTGCCTCGATCTGCTCGGCGCGGCCGGCATCGAGGCAAACGGCCTAGTTGGAGACGGCGATCCGCTTCAGGCGATCGCGGACGTCTTGCAGGGCTTTCCGGCCGACGAGCTGGTGCTCGCGACGCATGCGGCGGCGCGCTCGGCGTGGCTCAGCCGCCGGGTGCACGTCGTCGTCGACCCCGGCCGCGGCGCAAACTCGCGCCGGGAAGGACTCGCCGTGGGGCGGCGTCTGCACTAGCCGGAGGACTGCACCAACTCACGACACGAGGTCCCGGCACCAGCCCGTGCCGTAGCCAATGAAGATGACACCCGCCAAGCCCGTCTCCTGCGCGTCGTTCCCGTTCTCTCCGCGGGTCTGCAGCGACGCCCGTCGAGACAGAGGCGGCGTGGTGTCGGCGCCCGTCACGCCGGGACGATCCCACGCGCACCGGCGTGGCGCGGCGCCACCCGCTACCGCCATGCCAGCCGCAGCGAAGGCGCCTGCCGCGGTCTTCATGACCTCGGGCCCTCTGGTGGAGTCGCGGTGACAGCCGCCTCGCTCGCCTACCTCATCGCCGTGCTCTTCCTCGCCGTGGCGATGGTCGAAGTCAAGGCTCGATCCAGGTGGACCTGTCCGGTCTGCGGCGCCCAGCGCGCGCAAGCGCATTCCCGCGAGTGTCCCTGGAGACCGAAGCCATGAAGCGGTCGCGCCTGCGTTGGCGCATGCTGATCGGCGTCGTTGCAGGTCTCTCCGCCTTCGCAGCGACGGCAACACTCGCCTTGACGCGCGACCGAAACGCCCGACCTCCGCTCCCGCTCGCACCACTCAGCACCGTCGGAAACCTGCGTCCCGCCCCCGCCACCGGGCCGCGAGGGCCCGAGGACGTTCCGATCCCCACGGGCGCGCCTCTGGCGCGGCCGCGTCCGCTACACGCCGGCCAACAGATCGACGGCATCACCTGCCAGACCGGCGAGCAGGTCGCCTTTCACATCCACGCACACCTACGGATCGTCGTCCACGGTCAGTCGCGACAGGTGCCGGCCGGAGTCGGCGTCGCGCCGCCTGGCGAAGTGGAGCAGACACCGGCTGGCCGCTTTGTCGCCGGAGGATCGTGCTTCATGTGGCTGCACACGCACGCGGCCGACGGAATCATCCACCTCGAATCACCGGTGCAGCGCACGTACACACTGGGCGAGTTCTTCGACATCTGGGGCCAAGCACTCACCCAACGCCACGCCGGCCGCGCGCGTGGCACCGTCACCGCGCTGTTCAACGGACGCGTCTTCACGGGCAACCCGCGCAGGATCCCCCTCCTGGC
>JBKPHO010000497.1:0-1957 GCA_046729915.1 Actinomycetota bacterium
GGGCGGGACGGTGGTCGAGGCGGCGGCGAGCCTCGACGGCAGCTACCTGTTCGTGCAGGGGCCGCCCGGGTCGGGAAAGACGTGGCTCGGGGCACGGATGGCTCTGGAGCTGATGCGGCGCGGGCAGCGGGTCGGCGTGACCTCGCTGAGTCACAAGGCGATCCACAAGTTCCTGCGCGACCTGCGGGGGGCGGCGGTCGACGCGGGGTTTCCGTTCCGGGGGCGGAAGAAGTCGAGCGGCGATCCCGAGAGCGCGTACGAGGACGAGTTCGTCGACTGCACCGACTCGAACGACGAGATGCTCGACGACGAGCTGCAGCTGATCGCGGGGACGTCGTTCCTGTTCTCGCGCGAGGAGCTCGACCAGCACGTGGACACGCTGTTCGTCGATGAGGCGGGGCAGGTTTCGCTTGCGGATGTATTGGCCGTTGGCTGTGCGGCTCGGAATGTGGTCTTGCTCGGCGATCCGAACCAGCTGGCGCAGGTCTCGCAGGGGTCGCATCCGCCGGGGGCGAGCGCTTCGGCGCTGCAGCATCTGCTTGGGCCCGACGAGACGGTGCGGGAGGGGATGGGCTGGTTCCTGGGTGAGACCTGGCGGATGCGGCCGGAGGTGAACGCGTTCGTCTCGGCGACGTTCTACGACGGGCGGCTGGAGCCGGCTTCGGTGTGTCTGGAGCGGTCGGTCGCGAACGGGAACGGGATTCGCTTCCTGCCGGTGGCGCACGAGGGGAACCGGACGCAGGCGCCCGAGGAGGCCGAGGTCGTGGCGGCCGAGGTGGGGCGGCTGGTCGGTAGTGGGTACCGGGACGAGCGCGGGGAGCGGGTGCTGCGGCACGAGGACGTGATCGTGGTGGCGCCGTACAACGCGCACGTGCGCTGCTTGCGCGACAAGCTCCCACAGGCGGTCGCGGTCGGGACAGTGGACAAGTTCCAAGGCCAGCAGGCGCCGGTTGTCTTCTACGCGATGGGGAGCTCGAGCTCGGAGGACGTGCCGCGTGGCCTCGATTTTCTGTTCTCGCGGAACCGGCTCAACGTGGCGATCTCGCGGGCGCAGTGCCTTGCGTACCTGGTCTGTTCGCCTCGGTTGCTCGACGCGAATTGCCGCACGGTCGAGCAGATGCGGCTCGCGAACGCGTTGTGCCGGCTGGTCGAGACCGCCGGGTCTTGATTCAGCGGCGCTCGCCGAACTGCGAGACCCAGATCGCGACGTTGCTCTGGCCCGTGAAACGCTTGGCGATGACGACGGCGATGCCCTGCTCGGTCCATTGCGGCCGGAACAGGTTCTCGCGGTGGTGGGGCGAGTTCAGCCAGCCGTCCGCGGCCACGCGCGCCGGCATGAACGGCCCGGAGCCGGAGTAGATGTTCTCGCCCCACGGGACCTCTGGGTACCCGGCTGCTACGGCGACCGCGTGGGGATCTTTGCCGCATGCGGCGTGGGAGAAGTCCTGGCAGCGAATGATGTCCAGCGCCTTCAGGCGGGCCGCTCGTTGGAGCTCGGCCGAGACGGGCAACGCGGTCAGGCTTCGGCGCATCCGGGCGTAGTTGACGACGCAGATCATCGAGCTCTCGGCTGTTGGCTCGGAGGGTTCTTTGGTGCTTCCCGGGCAATCCGAGGCTCTCGGGAGGAACGCTGCCCAGCTGTCGTTCGGCGCGTAGGGCCGGCCGCCCTGGATTTCCGGCCCGACGGCCAACGGCTTGAAGGTCGCTACGAGCGGTCTGTTGCTGCCCAGGTGACGTTGAACCCAGTGGCGGTTGGAAGGGACGGCCATGATCCAGAGCAGAAGTGCCAGCACCGAGGCTGCGAGCACCCATCCGCCGGGGTGGCGCTCGGGGGCAGTCGCGCGCATGTAGTCGCGATCCGCGATTCCCACGTCACGGGTCTATCGGGGCGGCGCAGCCAGCGCATCCCCCGATCGGGTCGGACTTTCCGGGCTTTTGGGGCGGGAACGGGCTGGTG
>JBKPHO010000498.1:0-22152 GCA_046729915.1 Actinomycetota bacterium
GAAGGACGTGTCGCGCCTGCGCGTCGGGGACACGATCACCGCCGAGGCACGGCCGGCGGCCGAGCCGCTGCCGGGGTACAAGGACGTGAAGCCGATGGTCTTCGCGGGTCTGTTCCCGACGGAGTCGGACGACTACCCGGAGCTTCGCGACGCGCTCGAGAAGCTGAAGCTGAACGACGCGGCCCTCTTCTACGAGCCCGAGACCTCGCAGGCGCTCGGCTTCGGCTTCCGCTCCGGCTTCCTCGGCCTGCTGCACATGGAGATCGTGCGCGAGCGGCTCGAGCGCGAGTTCGACCTCGACCTGATCGTGACCGCGCCGAACGTCGCCTACCGGGTGCTGACGACGGCGGGTGAGGAGGTCGAGGTGCACAACCCGTCCGAGATGCCGCGGGAGGTCGAGCGGGTCGAGGAGCCGTACATCAAGGCGTCGATCATCGTCCCGAAGGACTACGTCGGCCCGGTGATGGAGCTGAACACCGAGCGGCGCGGTCGCTTCGACCACATGGAGTACCTCTCCGAGGAGCGCGTGCTGTTGCTCTACGAGCTGCCGCTGGCCGAGATCGTGCTCGACTACTACGACCAGCTGAAGTCGCGCACTCGCGGGTACGCGAGCTTCGACTACGACGTGGTCGGCTTCCGGGAGGGGAACCTGGAGCGTGTCGACGTGCTGATCGCCGGTGAGCCGGTGGACGCGCTCTCGCTGATCGTCCATCGCGACGGCGCCTACGCCCGTGGGCGGGCTCTCGTCGAGCGCCTCCGTGAGGAGATCCCGCGGCAGTTCTTCGACGTGCCGGTGCAGGCTGCGATCGGCTCGCGGGTGATCGCGCGCGAGACGATCAAGGCGAAGCGCAAGGACGTGCTCGCCAAGTGCTACGGCGGCGACATCACGCGGAAGCGGAAGTTGCTCGAGCGCCAGAAGGCCGGCAAGCGGCGGATGAAGCAGGTCGGGTCGGTCGAGGTGCCGCAGGAGGCGTTCCTCGCCGTGCTGAACCTGGACGGGGGGAAGAAGTGACGGCGGCTGCGACGGCCGAAGTGCGGCACCTCTACGTGCACCTGCCCTTCTGCGCGTCGCGCTGCGGTTACTGCGACTTCGTCACGGTCGTGGGCCGCTCGGGGCAGCACGAGGCGTACGTCGAGGCGCTGCTCGCAGAGCTCGCGCTGGAGCGCGCCTTGCTGGCGCCCTGCCTCGAGAGCGTCTTCCTCGGCGGCGGGACGCCGACGCTGACCCAGCCGCGCGCGCTCGCACGGCTGCTGCGGGCGCTGCCATCTGCCGAAGAGGTCACCGTCGAGGCGAATCCCGAGACAGTCACCCCGGCCCTGGCCCGGTTGCTGCGGGAGTACGGCGTCACGCGCGTCTCGCTCGGGGCGCAGAGCTTCCAGCCGCACCTGCTCGCGGTGCTCGAGCGGCAGGCGGGGCCTGACGACGTCCGGCGCTCCGTCTACGCTCTTCGTGATGCCGGATTTGACAACATCTCGCTGGATCTCATCTACGGGATCCCCGGCCAGAGGCCCGCCGATCTGGACGCCGATCTGAGCGAGGCGCTGGCGCTTGGGCCGGAGCATCTCTCCTGCTACGAACTCGAGGCGAAGCCGGGGACGCGCTTCACCCATGCGCATGGGGCCGAGCTCGCGCGCCAGGCAGAGGCAATTGAGTCGTACTTCGAACGCGTCGTCGAGCGTCTGACGGGGGCCGGCTTTCGCTGGTACGAGACGGCGAACTTCTGCCGGCTGCCCGTGCCGGCGGACGGTCGCGACCTGCGCTCGCGGCACAACCTCGCCTACTGGCGCGGCCGGGACTACCTGGGTCTCGGGATCGGCGCTGTCTCGACAATTGACGGTCGTCGGTGGCGGACCACGCCGCGGTTGGGGCGCTACCTCGCTGCGCTCGGAGCGGGGGAGCGGCCCACGCGGGAGGTCGAAGTGCTCCCGGCGCGCGTGCAGCGCTCGGAACGCGTCCTCCTGGGGCTGCGGCTCGACGAGCCGCTCGCGCTGGACGGCCTCGACGCTGCGGTCGACGCTGCTGCCGTCGAGCGGCTCGAGCGGCTCGGGCTCGTCGAACGCGGCGGCGTCGGCGCCGAGCTTGCCCTGACGCAGCGCGGGCGCTTCCTCGGCGGCGGGGTGACGGCAGAGCTCCTGGCCTAAAATCCCTGCAAAGAGGTGGAGGACCTGGCCGAAACCGAGCTCACCGCCCGTCAGCGCACGATCCTGCGCGGCGTCGTCGAGGCGTACGTCGCGAGCCGCCAGCCCGTCGGCTCGCGCACGCTCGTCGAGCGGACCGGCCTGGACCTCTCGACGTCGACGGTGCGCAGCGAGCTCGCCGAGCTCGAGCGGCGCGGTCTGCTCACGCACCCGCATACGTCGGCGGGGCGCGTCCCGACTGAGCGTGGGTACCGCTACTACGCCGACCGGCTGCTCGAGCGGCTCGACCCGCAACCCGGTGG
Source organism: Actinomycetota bacterium (assembly GCA_046729915.1). Taxonomy (GTDB): domain Bacteria; phylum Actinomycetota; class Thermoleophilia; order Gaiellales; family Gaiellaceae; genus AC-32. Next base: position 2,442 of record JBKPHO010000498.1, read on the forward strand.
GTTCCCCCTGGACCTGACCGCGGCCCGGAACGAGGTCGACGCCGCCCTGCAAGCGACGACCGAGATGCTCTCCGAGCTGACGCGGCTGCTCGCGCTCGTCTCCGCGCCATCGCTCGGGACGGCAACGGTCCGCCACGTCGAGGTACTCCTGCTGCAGCCGCAGGTCGTGATGGTCGTCGTGATCACCTCGACCGGGAGCGTGACGAAGCGCGTCTTCCGGTTCGCGGAGCCGGCCGACCCGGGTCTCGTCAACTGGGCGACGCAATACCTGAACGACCGCGTGGCGAGTCTCGAGCTCGGGAGCAGCCTCCTGCGCCGACGCCTGGACGAGCCGGGGCTCGGGCCGCGCGAGGCCGCGTTCCTCGCGGCGCTAAGGCCCCTCTTCGACGAGGCGCTCGCCGCGGAGGAGCAGAGCCTGTACGTCGGCGGCACCGCCGGTCTGCTCGAGGACCTGCACGGCCAGGAGCTCGAGAGCTACCACAGCTTGCTCGAGGTGCTCGAGAAACGCGCGGCGCTGCTCGAGGTGCTGAGCCAGGCGCTGGACCCACGGCGGCCCTTCGTCCGCGTCGGGCCCGAGCTCGAGCACCCGGCGCTGCGCGATCTTTCGCTCGTCGGCGCGTCGTACGGTCTCACCACCCGGACGCTCGGCGCCGTGACGCTGCTCGGCCCGGTGCGCATGGATTACGAGAAGGCGCTCCGCTCAGTGCGCGCCGCCGCCCACGAGCTCTCGCGGTTCGTCGAAGAGGTGTACGCCGAGAACTAGAGCGTCTCGGCCACGGCATGCGTCGCAACCCTGCGAGAAGGTCGACGAGCTACGCTCAGACGCGGAATGGCAACGAGCCAGCGCGACTACTACGAGCTTCTCGGCGTTCCGCGATCGGCCGACGCGGCCGAGATCAAGAAGGCCTTTCGCGGGCTCGCGCGGACGCTCCACCCCGACGTCTCCGAAGCCCCCGACGCTGAGGAGCGCTTCCGCGAGGTGGTCGAAGCGTACGAGGTGCTCTCGAAGCCCGAAACGCGCCAGCTCTACGATCGCTACGGCCACGAGGGCCTGCGTGGTGGCGGCTTCACGCCGACGAGCTTCGATCTGGGCAGTCTCGCCGACCTCTTCGGTGCCTTCTTCGGCGACGACCTCTTCGGGACCGCCGCCCGCCCCCGTCGCGCCCGCGGCGCAGACGTCGCAGCGCAGGTCGAGATCGAGCTCGCCGAGGCCGCGACCGGGACAACCCGGCAGGTGCCGTTCCCGGTCACGGTCACGTGCGCGACGTGCGCCGGGAGCGGCGCGAAACCGGGTAGACAACCGGTCACGTGCGCGACCTGCGGTGGCCGCGGGCGGCTCCAGCAGGTCTCCCGAACGGTCTTCGGCGAGTTCGTCCGCTCCCAGACCTGCCCCGCCTGCGCGGGTGTCGGCCGGGTTGTCGAGGACCCCTGCCTGGGGTGCGACGGCTCGGGCCGGACGGTCGAGGAGCGGACGCTGGACGTGCAGGTGCCACCCGGGATTCACGACGGCCAGCAGATCCGGATCTCGGGCGAGGGACACGCAGGCTCCCTCGGCGGCCGGTCGGGCGACGTCTACGTCGAGGTCCGCATCAAGCCCGACCCACGCTTCGTGCGGGAGGGCAACGACATCTTCTGCACGGTCGACCTGACGATGACGGAGGCCGCGCTCGGCGCAACCGTCACGGTGCCGACGCTGGACGGCGAGCTCGAGCTGGAGCTCGACCCTGGAACGCAGCCCGGGGAGCTGCGCGTTCTGCGCGGCCGCGGCATGCCGGTCCTGCAGGGCTTCGGCCGCGGCGACCAGCGCGTGCTGGTGAACGTGCGGGTGCCCAGGCGGCTGACCGAAGAGCAGCGCCACCTGCTGGACGAGTTCTCGCGCAGCGAAGGCCCGGAGACCTACGAAGCGGACGAGGGCTTCTTCCAGAAGTTGAAGAGCGCGTTCCGCTGAGCCGGCTGCGCCGCGTCTCCGCGTCGGTCCCGGTCGAGCGCGCCGAGCCCGCTCGGGCTCTGATGCTCGAGCTCTTCCCGTCGGGCTTCGAGGAGATCGACCACCCCGACGGCCTCGAGCTCGTCGCCTACACCGACGACGCGGGCGAGGAGCGCCTCTGGGCGGCCTTCGGCGAGGTCGTCGCCGAAGACGTGCCGGCCGACTGGGAGGAGCGCTGGCGCGAATTCCACCGGCCCGTGCGGGTCGGCAGGCTCTGGATCGGTCCGCCCTGGGAGACGCCGCCTCCCGACGCGGAGGCGATCGTCGTCGACCCTGGGAGAGCCTTCGGGACCGGCGGTCACGCGACGACCCGCCTCTGCCTGCGGCTGCTGGCCGACCAGGAGCGCGGGAGCCTGGTCGACGTCGGCTGCGGCTCGGGCGTGCTTGCGATCGCGGCCGCGCGGCTCGGCTTCGCGCCGGTCGTCGCGGTCGACCACGATCCGTCCGCGCTCGAGGCGACGCGCAGGAATGCCGCAGCCAACGCCGCGGACGTCGAGTGCCGGCTCGCGAATGCGCTTGTAGAGCCGCTGCCGCCGACGGACGTCGCGGTGGCGAACATCTCCGCGGATGCCGCCGAGCAGCTGCTCCCGGTCCTCCAGGCCTCGGCCGTAATCACCTCCGGCTACCTCGAGCAGGACGCGTTTGCCTCGGCCGGTTTCCGGCAGGAGCGGCGGGTGGTCGAAGGCGGCTGGGCTGCGGACCTGTTTCGGCGCGAGGAGTAAGGTTCCGCGCCGTGGCGACCTTCTCGGTCCGGTTCCTCGGGTGCAAGGTCTCGCACGTCGACGCGCAGGAGATCCGCGAGCGGCTGCTCGCGGACGGCCACACCGAGCGCGAGGACGACGCCGACGTCGCGGTCGTCAATACCTGCTGCGTCACCCACGAGGCCGTGCGCAAGTCGCGCCACGCCGCCTCACGGGCCGCACGCACGCACGCGCGCGTGTACGTGACCGGGTGCGGGGCGAACCTCGCCGCCGACGGGTTCCAGGGACTGCCCACGAACGTGGTGGTCGTGCCGCGCCCGAGCGAGGAGACGCCGGCTGCGGTCGCGCGGGACGTGGGCGCAATCGGTTGCGTCCAGGCCGACGCGCGGCTCGATCGAGTGCGCGCCTTCGTCAAGGTGCAGGACGGTTGCAGCTTTTCGTGCGCGTTCTGCGTGATCCCGCAGGTGCGCGGCGCCTCCCGGAGCCGCCGTGCGGAGGCGGTGCTGCGTGAGGTGCGGCGCCGTGTCGACCAGGGCCACCGTGAGATCGTCCTGACCGGCATCAACCTCGGCTGCTACCGCGACCGCGAGGCCGGCTACGGGCTGCCTCGGCTCGTGCGCGAGGCCGGCTCGATCCCCGGGCTGGCGCGGCTGCGGCTCTCGTCGATCGAGATCAACCACGTGAATGCGGACCTTGCGGAGGCGCTCCGCGAGACGCCGGCCGTCGGTCGCCACCTCCACGTCCCGCTGCAATCCGGCGACGACTCGGTGCTGCGCGCGATGGGGAGGCGCTACGACTCGGCGACGTACCTCCGGCGCGTCGCGCCGCTGGGCGACTTCAATCTCACGACCGACGCGATCGTCGGGTTCCCCGGCGAGGACGAGGCGGCCTTCGCGCGGACGCTGTCCGTGATCGAGACGGCCGGCGTGACCAAGGTCCACGTCTTCCCGTACTCGCCCCGGCCGGGCACCGCCACGGCCGTGGCGGACACAGTGCCGCCTCCGATCAAGCGTGAACGGAGCGCGCGGCTCCGCGAGGCCTCCCGGCGAGCGAGCCTCGCACGTTGGCGCGAAAAGCTCGGCAGCGAGGACGTCGTCCTCGTCGACCGCCCCGGCCGGGGCTACGGGGACGACTACTCGCCCTGGCTCGTGGACGCGCGGGTCGGGGAGCTCGTCCGCGTGCGCGGCGCCGCCATTACCGAGGAGGGGATCCTCGCTGCCTGACGAGTGCCTCTTCTGCACACTCGTTCGCGAGGGCGAGCACGTCCACGCCGCCGACGGGTTCGTCGCCGTGCGGGACATTTCCCCTAAGGCGGAGACGCACCTGCTCGTGATCCCTGAACGTCACGTGCCGAGCTTCCGTGAGATCTCCGAGTTCCCTGCCGAAGAGGCGAAGCGGATGCTCGAGTTCGTTGCCGAGACGGCGCGCGTGGCGGGGCTCGAGGACTACCGCGTCGTCGTGAACGTGGGGGAGGGAGCCGGGCAGACGATCTTCCACCTCCACTGGCACATCCTCGGCGGGCGCTTATGGGGGCTCGCGGGATGAGCCTGATCGCGCGCATCGAGAGCGAGCTCAAGCAGGCGATGGCCACGCGCGACGCGCCGCGGCGGGACGCGCTGCGCCTGATCCTCGCGAGCCTGCGTGACGCCGAGAAGGAGCTGCAGCGGCCGCTCCACGACGACGAGGAGCTGCAGGTGCTGCAACGTGAGCGCAAGCGCCGCACCGAGGCCGCGGAGGCGTTTCGCGCGGGCGGCCGGGAGGAGCAGGCCGAGGGCGAGGAGCAGGAGCTCGCCGTGCTCGAGGAGTTCATGCCCGAGCCGCTCTCCGAGGAGGAGCTGGAGGAGATCGTGGACGATGCGATCGCGGAGGTCGGCGCGACGAGCATGCGGGACATCGGCCGCGTGATGGCGGACGTGATGCCGCAGGTCGCCGGGCGTGCCGACGGCTCGGCGGTCAGCCAGCTCGTGCGCGAGAAGCTCGCCTGACCTTGGCGTGCTCGGCGGTTGGGTGACGCGCGCGGGTCCCGTGGTCGCGTTACCCACCAGGGTCCCGTAATTCAGGCGCGCCCGGCCTCCTCCCCACTGCGAGCCTATCGAGGAGTCCCGCACGTGTCTGTGCCGGAGTAGTCACGAAAGCATCACGCGCGGAGGCCGGGCCCGCCGTCCGTGTCCGCGGCGAGAAGGCCTACACTGAGGCCGCGTGCAGGAAGTTCTCTCGGTTTCCAACGACGTCGCCGCCGAGCTCGCGACCGTCGGCGACGGCGTCCTCGATGCGCTGCGCGACCGCCTCCGGATCACCATCCTGCTTCGCGGCAACCGCCTGACGATCGAGGGCGATAACCCCAACGTCGCGCAGGCCCGCGCGGTCGTCGACGAGCTCTCCGAGCTGGTCGAGGGAGGCCACGACATCGGCCCCGCGACCGTCGACGCCGTGCTCACCGCCCTCGACCAGGCCGAGGACATCCGCGAGGTCTTCGAGGACGTCGTCTGGCGCCACCGCGGCAAGAAGATCGCGCCGAAGACCGTCAACCAGAAGCGCTACGTCGACGCGATTCGCCGTCACACCGTCACGTTCGCGATCGGCCCCGCGGGGACCGGTAAGACCTACCTCGCGATGGCGCTCGCCGTCGCCGCGCTTTCGGACCGGGAGGTCGGCCGCATCATCCTCACGCGCCCCGCGGTCGAGGCCGGGGAGCGGCTCGGGTTCCTTCCGGGCGACATGCTGGCGAAGGTCGACCCGTACCTGCGCCCGCTGTACGACGCGCTCTACGACATGCTCGACCCGGACCGCCTGGCCGCCTACATGGACAAGGGCACGATCGAGGTCGCCCCGCTCGCCTTCATGCGGGGCCGCACGCTGAACGACTCGTTCATCATCCTCGACGAGGCCCAGAACACGAGCCCGGAGCAGATGCAGATGTTCCTTACCCGCCTCGGCTTCGGCTCGAAGGTCGTTGTCACCGGCGACGTGACCCAGATCGACCTCCCGCGCGAGCAGGCGTCCGGGCTCATCCAGGTGCAGGACATCCTCGGTGCGATCGACGGGATCGCCTTCATCAGCTTCGGCCACGAGGACGTGGTGCGCCACAAGCTCGTCCAGCGCATCGTGGAGGCTTACAAGCTCCACGCCGAGGAGACGGGCACGCAGCGCAACCGGTAGCGATGATCTCGGTCGAGGTGTCGAACCGCAGCGGCATGGAGGTCGAAGAAGAGGCGGCCGTCGAGCTCGCGCGCAGCGTGCTTGCCGGCGAGGGGGTCGAGGACGGCGAGCTCGGGCTCCACTTCGTCGGGCCGGATGAGATGCGCGTGCTCAAGCGCGACCATCTCGGGCTCGACGAGGTCACCGACGTGCTCTCGTTTCCAATCGACGGCCGGGAAGAGCTCGCCGCCGGGCCTCCGCGCCAGCTCGGCGACGCGGTGCTCTGCCCGCAGGTGGTCGGTCAGGCGTGGCGTCCACCGCTCGTCCACGGTGTGCTGCACCTGCTCGGCCACGAGCACGGCGCTGAGATGGAGGCGAAGGAGGCGCGGTGGAGCGAGTGACGAGGCGCCGCGCACAGACGCTCCTCGAGAGCTTCAACTTCGCCTTCGAGGGGATCATCCATGTCCTCCGCACGCAGCGGAACCTGCGGATTCACTTCCTGGCCGCGGTGCTCGTGCTTGTGGCCGCGGTTGCGATGGGCGTCTCGCGGCTGGAGCTGATCGCGCTCCTGCTCGCGATCGCCTTCGTCTTCATCACCGAGATGATCAACTCCGCGATCGAGCAGGCGATCGACGTCGCGACCACGTCGTTCGACCCGCTCGCGAAGCTGGCGAAGGACGTGGCAGCCGGCGCCGTCCTGATCGCGACGGTGAACGCGGTGGCGATCGGTTATCTCGTCTTCTCGGGCCAGGTCGCGGATCGAAGCGCGCGGCTGCTCGACAAGCTTCGCGACGCGCCGGCCCAGGTGACCCTGATCGCGCTCGTCTTGACGATCATCGTCGTGATCGCGACGAAGGCCTATACCGGCCGTGGCACGCCGCTTCGCGGCGGGCTGCCCTCCGGCCACGCGGCTGTCGCCTTCGCCGGCTGGATGGCGGCGACGTACATCATCAGCGACTCGCACCGCTTCTTGATCTCCTCGCTGACGTTCATCATGGCGCTCCTCGTCGCGCAGACGCGGGTCGAGTCCGGGGTGCACTCGGCGCTCGAGGTGGCCTACGGCGGGGTGCTCGGGGCGCTGGTCACGCTCGTCGTGTTCCAGGTGCTGGCGTGACCGACGAGCTTTACGAGCGCGCCGTTGGGGTGGCGGAGCGGGCATACGCGCCGTACTCGGAGTATCTGGTCGGGGCGGCGGTGCTCACACGCGACGGGCGGGTGTTCGAGGGCGTGAACGTCGAGAACGCGGCGTACCCGTTGGGCGTGTGCGCCGAAAAGGTGGCGATCTCGTGCGCGGTGGTCGCCGGCTGCCGGCCGGGCGACCTCGAGGCGATCGGGATCACGGCGTCGCCGTGTGGCGGCTGCCGGCAGTGGTTGTACGAGTTTCGTCTCGACCGCGTCACCTTTCGCAGCCGCGACGGCGAGCTCGTGACGCACACACCGGCCGAGTTGCTGCCGGAGACGTGGGAGCTGGACTGAGCGCGTTGCCCGGCGCACCTGCTGGGCGGAAGTTGCCGAATCGTCACGGGCCGCGGAAGTTGCCGAATCGTCACGGCCCGGTCACAGACGGGTGCGCTTTCACCGGGTATCGTCACCGCCGAGGGCGGCGGGCATGCTTCCCCACCCCGGGTGGGGGTTACCTGGGTTGAGGAGCGGAATCGTGGCCGTTGCCGGACGGCCCAACGTTGGGAAGTCCACGCTCGTGAACGCGCTCGCCGGGGGCAAGGTGGCGATTGTGTCCGACAAGCCGCAGACGACCCGCAGCCGCGTGACGGGGATCGCCAACGGCGACGACTACCAGCTCGTGCTGGCGGACCTGCCCGGCTTCCAACGCCCGCGCGACCCGCTCACAGAGCGGATGCAGCGCACCGTCGACCGCTCGCTCGAGGACGTTGAGGCCGTCCTCTTCGTCCTCTCGGCGCGCGAGCGAATCGGCGCCGGCGACCGCTTCATCGCCGGCCGGGTCTTCGCCCAAGGCGTCCCGGTGGTGATCGCGCTCAACAAGGTCGACCGCCTCAAGCCGGGTCACATCGCCGAGCAAATGCAGAATGCGGCCCGGCTGGGGGAGTTCCACTCGCTCCACCCGGTCAGCGCGCTTACCGGCGACGGCGTGGCCGAGCTCCGCGACGACCTCGTCTCGCTCCTCCCCGAAGGGCCGGCGTACTACCCGAGCGAGCAGCGCACCGACCTCCCGCCTGAGGTACAGGTCGCCGAGCTCGTCCGCGAGAAGGCTCTCCAGCTCACGCGCGAGGAGGTGCCTCACGCGATCTCGGTCGAGCTCGAGGAGCTCTCCGAGAAGGTCGTCCGGGCGACGATCTTCGTCGAGACCGAGTCGCAAAAGCAGATCGTGATCGGCAAGGGCGGCTCGGTCGTGAGGCAGATCGGCACGCGCGCCCGCCCGGAGATCGAGCACCTCCTCGGGCACCCGGTCTTTCTCGACCTCACGGTCAAGGCGAGGCCGAGGTGGCGTCGCGACGAGGCGATGCTCGAGCGGCTGGGGATCTAGAGCAGGCCAGCCGCGGACCCGGGGCTACACTCCGCCCATGGCGCAGGCGCCCGCGCTCCCGACCGGCTTCGAGCTCCCGCTCGAGCCGAGGCTGCCGCGCATCGGGTCGATCGACCAGGTGGCGCTCGAGGAACGCGCCGGCACGCTCGCCAAGAGGTCGATCAAGCGAGAGGCGAAGGTCTTTGCGCTCGAGCTCGCAGTGCGCATGACCGACCTGACGACCCTCGAAGGCGCGGACACGCCGGGCAAGGTGGCCGCGCTCGCGTCGAAGGCGCTACGGCCGGACCCGTCGGACGCGAGCGTCCCCTCGGTCGCCGCTCTCTGCGTCTACCCGAACCTCGTCCCGACCGCCGTCGAGCGCCTGCGCGACAGCAGCGTCAAGGTCGCGTCGGTCGCGACCGCCTTCCCGTCCGGCCAGTCGCCGCTCGAGGTGAAGCTCGACGAGGTGCGCTGGGTCGTGGAGCACGGCGCCGACGAGGTCGACATGGTGATCGACCGCGGCGCCTTCCTCGCAGGCCGTTACGCGAAGGTCTACGACGAGATCGTGCGCGTGAAGGAGGCCTCGGGCGAAGCCCACCTCAAGGTGATCCTCGAGACCGGCGAGCTCGGCACCTACGACAACGTCCGCCGCGCGTCGCTGCTCGCGATCGCCGCCGGTGCCGACTTCATCAAGACCTCGACCGGAAAGCTCTCCGCCGCCGCCACGCTACCGGTGGCGCTGGTGATGCTCGAGGCGATCCGCGACGTCTATGAGGAGACCGGCAGGCGCGTCGGCTTCAAGCCCGCCGGGGGCATCCGCAACGCGAAGCAGGCGGTCCAGCACCTGGTGCTCGTGCACGAGACGCTCGGCGTCGACTGGCTCACCCCGGACCTCTACCGGTTCGGCGCCTCCTCGCTGCTGAACGACATCCTCATGCAGCTCCGCAAGGAGAAGACCGGGCGCTACCAGAGCCCGGACTACTTCACGATCGACTAGCCGCAGCTACGACGACAAGATCCCGCGCGACACGAAGGCCGACCGGACGGTGTTCGCGACGCCGGTTCCGTAGAGCTGCTGCGCCGCCGCCACGGTCCGGTTCGCCAGGTCCGGCATCGTCGTTCCCGGGAAGTCGAACGACCCCTGCAGGATGAGCGTGTCGGCCCGGACGTTGCCGAGCGCCTGGCGGATGTCCCACAGCGCGCGGGACCAGATCTGGCCGTCGTGGTGGACCTCGCCGTTCAGGTCGGCCGGGTAGTGCAGGTTCAGGTCGACCCGGCGCAGGCAGTGCGGCACCGAGCTCGTGTACGAGGTCGAGTCCCAGTCGGCGACGCAGGGGAGTGGCTCCAGCTGCGGAACGCCGAGCGAACGGTCCACCACATCCGAGACCGTGACAGCCCAGTAGTCGGCAAAGCCCTCGCTGATCGCGCCGGCCTGCTCGGAGGCGAAGCTGAAGTTCTGCGAGAAGTGGATCGCGTGCCCGTACTCGTGGAGGATCACCTCCGCGTCCTCCGCGTCGTCGACGCCGCCCTTGCCGAACCGGAGCTCGTTCTTGGGGTGGTCGGTCGCGAACGAGTTGTCGTAGCCGAGCTGGTTGATGCGCACCGCCTGCGGGCGGTTGTCGATCGCGCGGCGCGTCACGCCGAACCCGAGGCTGTGGATGTACTTCTGCGCCTCGGTGATCCAGTAGTAAGCCATCACCTGCTCGAACTCGTCCTGGTGCCGCGTGTAGGCGAAGGTGTTCGTCGGCGAGAAGGCCGGGTTGCCCGTCGAGCTGTAGACGTTGGCGTAGTCGCCGTGGAGGAAGCCCCTGCCGTCGAGGTTCGTGAGCGTGACGGCGTGGTAGGCGGCTGCGGGCACGGCCGAGTCGGCGTCCTTCTGGTCGGTGAGCGACTCGTCGCCGAGGCTCTGCACGGGGTTCGGCACGAAGACCAGGGCACTGCCGGTCGAGCTTCCGTTGCCCACCTTGCCGCCGCTCGCGACCGCTGCGAGCGCGACGGCGACGATGAGCACGCACAGGCCGATGAGAACCTTGAGCCGCATGAACTCTCCCCCTTGATCGACGCTCGCGCGCACGGTACCCGCGGGCGGGCCATGCGTCCACCGGAGGCTAAGCTAGGCCGCGAGTGACCGAGCTGGAGCGAAAGCAGGACCGCGCGCCGATCCCGGCAGGCTGGGATTACGCGAGCGCACCGGAGTCGCGCGAGATCGTCACCCTCCGCGAGCGCTACGGGCACTTCGTCGGCGGCGAGTGGCTCGAGCCGAAGGAGACGTACACGACGATCGATCCTGCGAGCGAGGAGCCGCTCGCGGAGGTCGGCCAGGCGACCGAGGAGGAGGTCCGGCTCGCCGTCGGCGCAGCCCGCGACGCATACGAAAACGGGTGGTCGGCACTTCCGGGATCCGAGCGCGCGAAGTACCTCTTCCGGGTCGCCCGCATCCTCCAGGAGCGCTCGCGCGAATTCGCCGTGCTGGAGTCGCTGAACGGCGGCAAGCCGATCCGCGAGTCGCGCGACGTCGACCTTCCGCTTTCCGCGGCCCACTTCTTCTACTACGCGGGGTGGGCCGACAAGCTCGAGTACGCCTTTCCGAACCGCAAGCCGAAGCCGCTCGGCGTCGCCGGACAGGTCATCCCCTGGAACTTCCCGCTGCTGATGCTGGCGTGGAAGGTCGCACCCGCCCTGGCGGCGGGCAACACGGTGGTGCTGAAGCCGGCGGAGACGACGCCGCTCTCGGCGCTGCTCTTCTGCGACGTGCTGCGCCAGGCCGAGGTGCCGCCGGGCGTTGTCAACATCGTCACCGGCGACGGCCGCGCCGGCGCGGCGATCGTCAAGAGCGACGTCGACAAGATCGCCTTCACGGGCTCGACCGAGGTCGGCAAGGCGATCCAACGGGAGCTCGCCGGAACCGGCAAGAAGGTGACGCTGGAGCTCGGCGGCAAGGCGGCGAACGTGATCTTCGACGACGCGGCGCTCGACCAGGCGGTCGAGGGGATCGTCAACGGGATCTACTTCAACCAGGGCCACGTCTGCTGCGCGGGGTCGCGGCTGCTCGTGCAGGAGTCGGTCTACGAGGACGTGATCGACAAGCTGAAGCGGCGCCTGACCACGCTGCGCGTGGGCGACCCGCTCGACAAGAACACCGACGTCGGCGCGATCAACTCGCGCCAGCAGCTCGACAAGATCGAGCAACTGGTCGAGAGCGGGAAGGAGGAGGGCGCCGCGATCTACCAGCCGCCCTGCCGCCTCCCCGAGAAGGGCTACTGGTTCGTGCCGACGGTCTTCACCGACGTCGCGCAGAGCTATCGGATCGCGCAGGAGGAAATCTTCGGGCCGGTGCTCTCCGTGCTGACCTTCCGCACTCCGGACGAGGCGGTCGAGAAGGCAAACAACACGCCGTACGGGCTCTCAGCGGGCGTGTGGACGGAGAAGGGCTCGCGCATCCTCTCGATGGCGCAGCGCCTGCGGGCCGGCGTGATCTGGGCGAACACCTACAACCGCTTCGACCCGTCGTCGCCGTTCGGCGGCTACAAGGAGTCGGGCTTCGGCCGCGAGGGCGGCCTGCACGGGCTCGAGCCCTACCTGAGCTTCGAGTGAGCGAAGAAGCGAACAAGGCGGCCGTCCGCCGCTTCTACGAGGAGATGTGGGGGCGCGGCAATCTCGCCGTCGCGGACGGGCTGTTCGCCGGCGAGTACAACGACTTGGGTCTGATGCAGCAGCTCGGCGCGCCGGTCTACGCTGGGGCGGCCGAGTGAGCAGGCTTCCCGTTCGCAAGACGTACAAGCTGTTCGTCGGGGGCGAGTTCCCGCGCTCCGAGTCCGGGCGCACGTACGAGGCGGAAGGACAGAACGTGGCGCGGGCCTCGCGCAAGGACGTGCGCGATGCGGTGCGCGCCGCCCGCGGAGCCTTCCCGAAGTGGGCGGGCATGACCGCCTACAACCGCGGCCAGGTGCTCTACCGGGTCGCCGAGATGATGGAGGCGCGGCGCTCGGAGTTCGCCGATCTCTGCTCGGGGCCGAAGGAGGTCGAGCGCTCGATCGACCGCTTCGTCTGGTACGCGGGATTCGCGGACAAGCTGGCACAGGTGCTCGGCTCCTCGAACCCGGTCGCCGGGCCGTACTTCAACTTCACCGTGCCTGAGCCACAGGGCGTCGTCGGAATCCTCGCGCCCGAGGAGCCGGCGCTCGCGGGGTTGGTCTCGCGCGTCGCGCCGGCGCTCGTCGGCGGCAACGCGGTCGTGGCCGTCGCCTCGGAGTCGCATCCGCTCGCGCCGATCGAGCTGGCCGAGGCGCTCGCGACCGCGGACGTCCCGGGGGGCGTGGTCAACATCCTCACGGGGCTCCGCGACGAGCTCGCGCCCGTGCTGGCCGGTCACATGGACGTGAACGCGCTCGACCTCACCGGGCTGGACGGCGAGGTGGCCGAGCTCGAGCGCCTCGCCGCCGAGAACGTCAAGCGGGTCGTCCGCGGCGCCACCGACGACCAGAGCGCCTGGGAGATCTCCAGCTTCTTGGAGCTCAAGACCGTCTGGCACCCCATAGGCGTCTGAAGCGAGCCGCGCGGTGAGTTCAGAGCCCTTGTTTAAGGCGGACCCAGCCTCCTCCCCGAGGCGAGCGTATCGGCGAACAGCGCACGCGTGTGTCACGGCTTTGCGCCAGAATTGCGACAGGTGACCGGGGCGCGCCGCTTCAGTCAGGCCATCTCCGAGGGCGACGGCATCTCGATCGTCGTTCCGGTCGACGACCCGGACCGCGCACGGGTTGCCGAGGAGGAGGGCGCGGAGGCCCTCGCGCTCCACGCTGCCGTCGAGGCGCTTCGGGAGGCGACGAGCCTGCCGCTGCTCTGGCGCCCGCACGGGCCGCCGCGCGACGCGCAGGCCGCGCAGGCCGACGCCTGCGTGCTCGCGTTAGCCGAGCTCGAGGACGAGGACGGTCGGCTCGAAGGCCTCTACAGGGAGGCGCTCGAGCTCGGGCTTGAGTGCGCGATCGAGGTGCGCGACGAGGACGAGCTGGAGGCCGCGCTCGAACGCCTCGATCCCGAAATCTTCCTGCTGTCAGGTGCGGGCGGCGATGAGGGGCCGCTCGAACGTGTGCTCGACCTGCTCCAGGACGTGCCGGCAGGCAAGCTCGCGATCGCCGAGCTCGCGGTCAGCGGCCGAGACCAGGTCGCCGAGCTCGAGCGCGCGGGGATGGACGCCGTGATCGTGCCCGCCGGAAACGTTGCCGAGCTCGTCGGTAGAAGCGTCCCCGACGTCTGAGGCCCGGCCTGAGCGCCGCCGGGTGGAGGCGCTCTGGGGTGGGCCGAAGGCCGCGTTCGCGGCGATCCTCGCCGGGGCGGCGGCGGTGCGCCTCGTCGGCGTCGCCTACGCGCACCCCTTCGCACTCTTCAGCCCGGACGAGCAGAGCATCGTCCCGCGAGCGTGGCACATGGTCCACGGCGGCGGTCTCGACCCGCACTGGTTCGACTACCCGACGCTGCTGATGTACGTCCTCGCGCCCTTCCAGGCGTGGGAGAGCGCCCCGTCGTACCTGTCCGCGAGGCTCGTCGTGATCGCGCTCGCGCTCGGGTCGGTCGCAGCAGCATGGTGGCTGGGGAGCCGCGCGTACGGCGGGCCGGCGGGCGCGATCGCCGCCGCGACCGTAGCCGTCGAGACGACCCACGTCGCCTACTCGCGCATGGCGGTCACCGACGTGCCGCTCACCCTCGGGGTCGGGGCGACGCTCGCCCTGCTCGTCACCGGGCGGACCGAGCTCGGCGGGCTAGCGGCCGGCCTGGCGACGAGCTTCAAGTACCCGGGGATCTTCCTGCTCGTCCCGCTTGTCATTGCCGGCTATCGGCAGCCACGCCGACTGGCCATCGGGCTGGTTGCCGCTGCCGCGGGATTCTGCGCCACGAGCCCGTTCTTCGTCGTGCACCTCAGCAGCGCGCTCGGTGACGCCTACCGCGTCCAGAACCTCGCTCGCCAGGGATGGCTCGGCTTCGAGCACGACCACATCGCGCCGATCGCGTTCCTCGACCGCCTCTGGGAGGGCCTCGGCCCCGCGCTGATCGTCTGCGTGCTCGGCCTGGGTGTGGCGCTCGCCCGCCGTAGCCGCAACGACCTGATCATCGCCTCCTTCGTCGTCGTCTACTTCCTCGACCTCTGCACCCTCGGCGCGCATTTCGACCGCTACGTGCTCCCGCTCGTGCCGGCGCTCGGGGCGCTGGCGGGCCGCCTGCGCTCGCTCGCGCCGGTGACCCTGCTGCTACTCGTCGTGCCGCTGACCTGGACGATCCGCGACGACCGTCGGCTGACCAAGACCGACACCCGCGTCGTGGCCCGAACCTGGGTCGAGCGGCACGTCAAGGCGGACACGAGGCTCGCGGTCGATCCCTCGCTCCCGCCCTTCACCGGTTTCCGTGTCGTCAAGCTCGACCTCCCGCTCCCGCAGGAGGACCACCCGGACCCCGACCGGAACATCCCCCGGTTGCGGCTCGAGGACGTCCGCTACATCGTCGTCACCGGCGTCATCGCCGACCGCGTCCTCGCCGCACGCAAGGAGTACCCATTCGAGTCACGCTTCTACGAGCGGGTGAAGGCCCTCAGGCGCGTCTTCTACGTGCGCGAGAACCAGGACGGCCTTAACGGCCCCTGGGTGGCCGTGTACAGGCTCTAGGTTCTCCGAAGAGCCTCGCCAAGTGCGCGCTCGAGTTGGGAAATCGTCTCGGGCGCCATGGTCTTGGCGATGAGCACGTACCCGTCCCCTGCGTCGTGAGCCCAGAGAAGCGGTTTGTCGCGGCGGTAGACGACGAGGTGGTCGCAAACCTCGGGTCCCGCGTGCCGCTCCGCGATCTCGTGGAGTTCCGCGAGGTTCGTCCCTTTGAGTGGGAGGTGGAAGGTCTCAAGCTTTGGCCAGAGAGTCCCGCGCTCGACGTCGGTCGGTGCCGTGACCGAGTGCCGCCTCAGGAAATCCTTGACGTCGCGTGCCAGCGGTCCCTCGATGAAGAGAACCGCATCGTCGGGGATTGCGTCGTCGATCGCGCGAAGGAGGGCTTGAAGCCCCTGAACGTAGCCAAGCCGCGCCAACCGCTCCTCGTCAAACCGCAGCCGTTGCACCAACCGAGCCTATGGCAACCGCCGCAGAGCCCGGCTTCGCCGGATCTGCACACGATGGATCCTTGGGTCGGCTGAACGCATTCAAGTCGTCATGGTGCCGGCGTAGCCGGCGCCGGACTTGAATGCGGAACTAGCCGAAGAACGCGCGGGCGACCTCGTACCAGTCGTCCGGGACCGTCTTCAGCTCCATGGTTGCCTCGGAGAGCGCGA
Source organism: Actinomycetota bacterium (assembly GCA_046729915.1). Classification (GTDB taxonomy): domain Bacteria; phylum Actinomycetota; class Thermoleophilia; order Gaiellales; family Gaiellaceae; genus AC-32. Next base: position 18,053 of record JBKPHO010000498.1, read on the forward strand.
CGTCGACGATGCTGTCGCCGTGCAGCGCGGCCATGCGGCCGAAGCGCCGCTCGTGCACCAGATCGCCGGCCTTCAGCCCGTAGCGCGTCGCCAGCACACGGTCTCGCGGGGTCGGCGAGCCGCCGCGCTGGACGTGCCCGAGCACGGTCACGCGCGTCTCGAATCCGGTCCGCGACTCGATCTCGGAGGCGACCATGGCCCCGATCCCGCGCTCGGAAAGCCTCACGTGCCCGAACTCGTCCACCTCACCCCCGTCGGTGGCGCCCTCGAGCTCGTACCCCTCGGAGACGACGACGATCGAGAAGTCCTTCCCGCGCGAGTGGCGGCGTTGGATCTCCTTGCAGGCGTCCTCCATGCTGACCGGCTGCTCGGGGATCAGGATCACGTCCGCGCCGCCGGCGATGCCGCTCATGACCGCGATCCAGCCCGTGTGCCGGCCCATCACCTCGACGACCATCACGCGGTTGTGCGACTCCGCCGTCGTGTGTAGGCGGTCGATCGCCTCGGTGCAGATGGAGACGGCGGTGTCGAACCCGAAGGTGTAGTCGGTCGCCGAGAGGTCGTTGTCGATCGTCTTCGGCACCCCGACGACCGGGAAGTCGTGCTCGGCGTGCAGCCGGGTCGCGACGCCGAGCGTGTCTTCTCCGCCGATGGCGACCAGGGCGTCGAGGCCGGCGCGCGCGAAGTTCTCGCGACCGGCGTCGACGCCCCCGTCCACGCGGTACGGGTTCGTGCGCGAGGTGCCGAGGATGGTCCCTCCGCGCGGGAGCAGGCCGGAAACCTCCCGCGCTCCGAGCGGCTCGAACTTGCCGTCGACGAGCCCGCGCCAGCCCTCGCGCACGCCCACGACCTCGTGACCGCGCGAAAAGGCCCGCCGCGCGACCGCGCGAATCACCGCGTTGAGCCCGGGGCAGTCGCCGCCGCCGGTGAGCACGCCGACCTTCACGGCGTCATCCTACGAACCGCGCCGATCCCAGCCGCCGGAGCGCGGCTCAAACCGGTGTCAGACACACGCCCGAGAGCGTCACGAACGTTCCAGAACCCGGCTGCCAGTTGGGCGTCTTCGCCCTGACATTGGTGTCCGACACCGGCAGGGAAGTGTCACGGTCGCCGGACGTTCGCCGAGCCCGACGCGGCCCGTGAGTGCCGAAGGTGGGAATCGAACCCACACGGAGCTCTCGCTCCACTGGATTTTGAGTCCAGCGCGTCTGCCAGTTCCGCCACTTCGGCGTACCCGAAGAGTAACCGGGCAGCTTGCCCGTCAGCCTTCGCCCGCTCGCCAAGATCGCGCTCTTGGCGAGCCTCGCGGCGGCCGTTGAGGACGAAGGAGGGGGCTCACGCGGAACCATGGGTTCCTCCGTTCTCTCCAGCGCGTCTGCCCGTTTCGCCACTTCGGGGCTCCTCAAGCGCAGCGTGGGGGCCCGCACAAACAGGCTCCGCCGGGCGCACCGCGCTTCTCAGTTGCGGCCGTCCGCCGTTGTCTCGATACTTCCTGCGCGGAGCCGATCTCGGCCCTCGCCGGGGGGACTTCGCAGACCACGGATAGGGCGACGGAGGAGGAAGTGTGAAGAAACGCGTTTCGATTGGATTGCTCCTCGCCGCCGTTGGCGCGCTGGCCCTGATTGCGGCCGGCTGCGGCGGCGGGGGCAACGAGGGCGGAGGCGGTACCACCGGCGGCGGTGGCGGCGGCAATGTTTCGGCGCTGCCGGCCTCCTCGTGCGGCCCGCTCAAGTACCAGGGCTCGGGCGACCCCGACTACCTGATCGCCTCAGACCTACCGATGCAGGGCGGCTCCCGGACCCAGACGGTGCAGATGACCCAGGCGATCCAGTACGTGCTCGAGCAGCAGGATTGGAAGGCCGGGGACTTCAACATCGCCTACCAGGTCTGCGACGACTCGACTGCCCAGCTCGGTAAGTGGGACCCGGACAAGTGCAGCGCGAACGCGCACGCGTATGCGCAGAACAGCAAGCTACTCGGCGTGATCGGCACGTTCAACTCGGGCTGTGCCGCGATCGAGATCCCGGTGCTGAACCAGGCCCCGGGCGGCGGCCTGCTGCTTCTCTCGCCGGCGAACACGTACGGCTGCCTGACCGAGCCGTGCGCGGGCGACGAACCTGAGAAGTACTACCCGAGCGGCAAGCGCAACTACGCCCGCGTGGCGCCGAGCGACCCTAACCAGGGCGCGGTCGACGCGAAGTTCCTTGCGGGTAGGGGCGTCAAGCGCGTGTCGGTGCTGAACGACAAGGAGGCCTACGGTCTCGGTGTCGCGAAGAACTTCGCCGGCGCCGCGAAAGCGGCCGGGATGACGGTCACGGGCTTCACCGCCTACGACCCGAAGCAGGCCAACTTCCAGGCCACGTTCACGCGGATCAAGAACCAGAACCCCGACGCGATCTTCATCGGCGGCCTGATCGACGAGAACAGCGGCCAGCTGATCAACGACAAGGTCGCGGTGCTCGGCCCCAACACGCCCAATCCGAAGAGCGGCGTGATGCTCATGCTCCCGGACGGCTTCACGACCGACGCGATCTTCGACCGCGCGGAGGGCGGGACGCCGAACGCGAAGGGCGCGTTCTTCAGCGTCGCCGGGGTCGGCATCGACCAGTACAAGGGAGCCGCGCTGAAGTTCATCAACGGCTTCAAGACAACGCTCAAGGGCAAGCCGGTCGACCCGTACGCGATCCTCGCCGCGCAGGACGCGCAGGTCGTGCTCGACGCGATCGAGAAGTCGGATGGGACGCGCTCGGACGTGATCTCGAAGGTCTACGCGACCAAGGTCGACAACGGACTCATCGGCAGCTTCTCCTTCAACAAGAACGGTGACCTCTCCGGTGCGAAGGGTGCGGCCGTGCTGTTCACGATCTACAACGGCACGAACCACCTGCAGACGCTGATCACGACCGGGCCCGACCCGAAGCTGGTCGCCGCCGCGCGGAAGGAAGCAGCAGGCTAGGACGGACTATCAAGCAAATGCTTGACGCGAGGGAGGGCTCAATGCCCTCCCTCGTCGCTCTAGAATCCCGAAGATCGCGGTAGAGGCACGCACCGAACCTTCTCGGAGCGCGGCGCTTCGGGCACGCCAGCGGCCGGCGGTCTTGTCGATCATCGGCCTAGGCCTCGTCGCGCTGCTGGTGGCATGGCTGGTGGTCAATGCGATCAAGGACCCCACCGCATTCTTCAACGTCTTCCTGATCGGCCTGACCACGGGCTCCGTGTACGCGCTGGTCGCGCTGGGCTACACGCTCGTCTACGGGATCCTGCAGCTCATCAACTTCGCCCACGGCGACGTGTTCGCGCTCACCGGCCTGTTCGCGAGCTACCTGATTGCAACGACGTTCAGCCTGGACGAGACGTCGGGCACTCTTACGATCGTGGGCGGCCTGTTGGCGACGTTCGCGATCGCGATGGTGTTCGGGGCCACCGTGAACGCGACGATCGAGCGCGTCGCGTACCGTCGCCTGCGCGCTGCGCCCCGCCTGGCCGTCCTGATCACGGCGGTCGGGATGTCGTTCATCGTGCAGAACATCTCGCTCGCGGTCTTCGGCGTGAACTTCCGCAGCGTCCCGCCGCTGATCTCGGACAACTCGGTGTTCGCGGTCGGCGGCGTCCACTACAGCTGGCAGGCGCTCTTCGTGATCCTCGTTACCGCGCCGGTGCTCGTGCTCCTCACCTGGCTGGTGAAGAGCACTCGCCAGGGGAAGGCGATGCGCGCGACCTCGCAGGACCCGGAGGCCTCGGCGATGATGGGGATCAACGTCAACCGCACGATCTCCTTCACGTTCTTGCTCGCGGGAGCGCTGGCCGGAGTCGGCGCGGTGCTGTTCCTCGTCGAATTCAACGTCCGCTACGACACCGGTTTCGAGCTCGGCCTGATCGCGTTCACGGCCGCCGTCCTCGGCGGGATCGGAAACCTGACCGGCGCCGTGCTCGGGGCGGTCCTGATCGGGCTGATCCAGGCGTTCAACGAGGGCCTGTCCTGGTTCGCGCCAGGCAGCGACTGGACGCGCTCGATCGTGTTCGGCCTGCTGATCGCGATCCTCGTCTTCCGCCCCGAGGGCCTGCTCGGCGAGCGCACGCCGGAGGGGGCGTAGGTGCCC
>JBKPHO010000499.1:0-2172 GCA_046729915.1 Actinomycetota bacterium
CGAGAAGGGGTTCCTCACCTATGACGAGATCGTGTCCGGCCTGGAAGAGGTCGAGCTCACGAAGGAGCAGATCGAGGACTTCTACACGTACCTGATCGACCACTCCATCGAGCTGATGGAGGGGGAGCAGCACAAGCACCCACCGCACGAGCAGCCTGCCCTCGCCGAGGAGGAGAAGGGCCCGAAGCTCGACCTCACCGTCGAGCCGTCGCTCGACTCGCTGCGGCTCTACCTGCGGGAGATCGGCAAGGTGCCGCTGCTCACCGCCGACCAGGAGGTCTACCTGGCGAAGCGGATCGAGCGCGGCGACATGGCCGCCAAGACGCAGATGATCGAGGCCAACCTGCGGCTGGTCGTCTCGATCGCGAAGTCGTACCTCGGCCGGGGTTTGAGCTTCCTCGACCTGATCCAGGAGGGCTCGCTCGGCCTGATCCGCGCGGTCGAGAAGTTCGACTACCGCAAGGGGTACAAGTTCTCGACCTATGCAACCTGGTGGATCCGGCAGGCAGTGACGCGTGCGATCGCGGACAAGGCGCGCACGATCCGCATCCCGGTGCACATGGTCGAGAAGCTGAACAAGGTCGTCCACATCGAGCGCCAGCTCGTACAGCGGCTCGGGCGTGAGCCGCGGCCGGACGAGATCGCGGGCGAGCTCGAGATGACGACCGCCGAGGTGCGCGAGATCCTCCGCATGGCGCAGCACCCGGTTTCGCTCGAGAAGCCGATCGGCGAGGAAGAGGAGTCCGAGCTCGGCGACTTCGTCGAGGACGAGCAGGCAGAGTCGCCGTTCGACACGGCCCAGGTGTCGCTGCGGCGAGAGGACATCGAGAACGCGCTGGCCTCGCTCCCCGAGCGCGACCGCAAGGTGATCGAGCTCCGCTTCGGGCTCTCCGGCACGCAGCCGTGCACGCTCGAGGAGGTCGGCCGAGCCTTCGGCGTCACACGCGAACGCATCCGCCAGATCGAGAACAACACGCTCAAGAAGCTCGAATCGCTACCCGAGGCACAGGGCCTCAAAGACTGCGTCTAGTAGCCCGGGGGAACCCCTGGTTCCCCCGCGCGAAGCCCCCTCCTTTCGCGACGTCTACGGGGCTCGCTCGTTCCACATGCCGGCGGCTCGAAGCTCGGGCCAAACGTTCTGGGCGCAGTGAGCCTCCCGCCGGGCCAAGCCCGGCGCCGGCGGCACAGCGAACCGACCCCAGAACGGAGCTGAAGACGCGGGCTCAAGCCTCGACGTTGAAGCTGAACATCATCCCGCTCTCGTGGTGCTCGGCGATGTGGCAGTGGGCCATCCAGCGGCCCGGGTTCGTCACGTCGAGCAGGATGTCGACGGTCTCGCCGGTGCGGACGAGAACCGTGTCCTTCCAGGCGAGGTTCGGTTCCACCACGTCGTCGCGCGCCAGGATCAGGAACCGGCCCGCGCCGTGGACGTGGAACGGGTGCGGCATCGGATGATCTGAGTCCATCTCGTTGACCAGTCGCAGCTTGACCTGGTCGCCGACACGGAACGTCCAGTCGATCTGCGCGTTTTCCGCCCCGGTCTCCCGGTCGACGAGCTTCCACCTCATGTTCGCCGGGGTCGTCATTCGGTTGACCTCGACCATGTCGTCTTCCCACTCGATCCCCTGCGCCGTGTCGTGGGCGTGCTCCGGCTCGCCGTGGTGATGGTGATGGCCGCTCTGGTGCTGTTCGTGGCCGTGACCGTGGCTGCCGTGCCCGTGATGGCCTTCGCCGTGGTGACCGTGGCCGTGGTGGTGCTCGTGCCCGCCGCCCGCGGCGACTACGTTCGCTGGCAGGAGTTTCATGCCGCACTTCGGACAGCTGCCTGGGTCGTCGCTCATGACCTCGGGATGCATGGGGCAGGCGTAGGACCCGCCTTCCGGGCCTCCGACGTCCATCTCGGCGACGAACGCGAGCGTCTTGTCCGGTGCCACGTCGAGGAACGGCTGAATCCGTCCGCGGAGCTCCGCCATGTCGGCGTTCGTCCGCACGCGGGTGAACTCGTCGGCGAACGGCCGCTCCGGCGGCTCCCCGACAACCGTGATCGACGCGAGGCGGTAGATGCGCTCGGGTGTTCGATGCTCGAGCTCGAGCTCGCCGGCCTCTCCAAAGAGCACGTCGACGACGACACGCTCGGACGGTGCAAGCAGCACGTCGTCGACGAGCTCGTCG
>JBKPHO010000500.1:0-2788 GCA_046729915.1 Actinomycetota bacterium
CGGGCGACGTCTACTCGCCCGCTACCGGCACGTGGACTGCGACCGGCCCCAGGGCGTATCCGCTAGTCGGCGGCGCCGCCCTCGCCTTGCTTCCCAGCGGTCAGGTCCTCGGTGTCGGCGGCGAGAGGCTCGCGAACTGCACTCCGAAGGGGTGCAGCAGCGAGCCGGTCGCGAGCGCCGAGCTGTACACGTCGGAGTAGCGGGTCCGCAGGCGTCCTTGACGCGCCCCGGCGCCGGCCGGCCGGTAGCTCTCGGCCGAATCGGAAAGGAACTGCGGGAGGCCCGCCTACCCGGGCCTCCCATGTAACGGTGTCTGACACCGTTGAGAGAGATTCCGTCTCAGGGCGCGGAGGTGTCCGACACCGTGAGCTCCATTGAGCGCGCGATTGCCACGACGCCAGGCTTGGGGTATGGGCTCGGCAAGGACGTTCGTCGGCCCGGCCTGCTTGTAGCCCGGCTCAGCGCCGGTAGTCGTTGAAACTCGCACTACCTCGTGCCTAAAGTCAAACATGCACAGTGGCCTTCGGCTGACGCGGGCAGAGGCACGCAGACAGGCGCAGCCGCTGGGTTCGCCGTTCTTGCGTGGCGTGGAAGTCGAGAACCTTCGCGGCTTCCGGCGCGCGCGCCTCGATCTCTCTCGGGACCTGATTCTGCTCGTTGGACCGAACAACTCCGGAAAGACATCGATTTTTCGTTTGCTCGACTGGCTCTTGAACGGTGCTGATGAGGGCGTTCTGACCGGTGTTCGCGACCTGTCCTCAAGGGAGCAGCAACTCCTCATCCCTGCGCGTAACACACGGGGTGGAGCGCGGCGAATCACGATGCGGGTACAGATTCGGGATGGTCGACGGCACGCGAGATTTTTCGTCGCCAATGGCCTCGCTCGTCTTCGGTTTCGAGTCCGGAACGACCGCATGTTCATCAATGTCCGGCCGCCCACACGGTCAGAGCCGTTGGAAACCGAACCGGACGCGCTTCATTTGTTTCGCGAACTCCGTGACTCGACCTATTTTCGTCATGTACCTGCTTCGCGAGATGTCGCCTCGGCTCGGTTCGGAGCGACACTAACGACTGCACTTGAAGCCAGGCTGAGCGAGCGAGCTATTCATCAAACGAGAGCCGGAGCGCCAGGCGAGTATCGCGAGGTAAAGCATGCTCTCCAGACGCTGAAGGATGTAGCAGAGAAGTTGGCCGCGCCTCTCTGGGATGAGATGCGCGAAGAACTCATGCCTTCGCTGACTCGCGATGCGTCACTCAAGCTGGCTGTGGAAGCACCTGACCTCGTGCGCTGGATGGCAGAAAATATCGAACTGAAGCTAGTCACTGGAGAACATGACCCGGGGACCGTTTTTCCGATTGAAGTCGGATCAGGGCTGCAATCGCTCCTTGATCTCGCGATGTTCCGCGGAGAAGAGATTCCTGCGGGTCGCGATCCCATCCTTGCGATTGAGGAGCCTGAGGCGTTTCTCCATCCAACTGCCCAACGAACGCTAGCCCGCCGCATTGCGGCTGACGACTCGATCAAGCGGTTGATTTCCACGCACAGTCCTATCTTTGTTGATGAGGCGTCGTACGCCAACGTCAAGCTCGTGCGTGACCACGTTGTGTACGAGCCGACCGAGCTAAACGACAACGAGCGCGTCGCAATAAACACGGCGCTCCTCTCAGGCCAAGGCGCGGAGATGGCTTTCTCTCGTGGTGTTCTGCTTGTGGAAGGCGAAGGGGACAAACTGCTGTTCGAGACTTTGCGGCGGCGCTTCGCAGCATTCGATCGTTCGGGCGCTCTCGATGAGCTCTCTGTCGTATGGGTCGGATCGAACTCCCTGTTTATCCCTTGGATGAGGCTACTCGAGAGTTACGTCACCGACAACGTACGGCCAATCGATTGGCTCGCAGTCGCAGACGGAATCGATTCGTCTGCAAAGTTGCTCCAGGCTCTTCGGGGTGCTGGCTTCCGGCCATCGCCGCGATTGACTCGCTCGCTGAATTCGGTGGCAAATGCGGCGGCGAATGGTGATGACGACGCGCTCGTTCGCGAGATTCGCCGCGCAAACGAAGCGGCGAGGCGGGTTGGTACGCGGATCGCGCTTCTGCCCATCGATCTCGAATACGCGGTTCTGGCTGGCGCTTCAGCCGAAACAGTCGAGCGGATTGCTGACCGGGTGAACATCGTCGCGGGGTCGAAGGAGGATCTCCTTAGGAGGCTCGGCTCGAAAGCTGGCGCTGGTCCAGTTCAAGGACGGCGGAAAGCCCCATGGATCCGTGCCGTGATTGGGCAAGAACTGCCCTTATCGGAGATCTCACTAGACCTCCAAGCTGTACTTCGGCGATGGTTTCGGATGACGCTCGGACATACTCGAGCCGTCAATGAGCTGTTCACGGCGGCCGGAGCTCTACCTGAGTGACGGCGGTGGCGCCGTCGGCCAATTAGCTACACCCCGTGTTCGTCCCGCAGTCGCGGCAGGTGTAGCAGCTGCCCGTTCGGACCATCCGGCCGCCGCACTTGGCGCACTCGACTGCGTCTTCCCAGTTGTTGAACAGGGCGGTCTGGCCCGGCGGGGCCGCTTCGGCTGGAACCTCCGCGGCCGGCTTGCCCTCCAGGGCGGCGTACGACTGCGCTAGGCGGGCCCGCACCTCTGGCGACAGAATGCCGACCTCCTCCTGGTGCTCGACCGAGAGGAAGCGCTTGCCCATCCACCTGAAGATGTAGTCGACGATCGACTTCGCGACTCGGATGTCCGCGTCGTTCGTCATCCCGCTTGGCTCGAAGCGCATGTGGGCGAACTTC
>JBKPHO010000501.1:0-1870 GCA_046729915.1 Actinomycetota bacterium
GCGTCGGCCAGATCGAGGAGCCCGCTCGCCCTTCCGCGGATGTCCGCGAGCAGCTGGCGGCGCTCCTTCCAGACCTCCTCCGTGTCGGCCTGCAGCTCGCGCATCCGCGTCTCGGCCTCCTCGCGCAGCGCCGCCAGCTCTTCCTGCAGCTGCTGACGGTGCTCGTCCGCCTCGGCGCGCGCGCGGGCGAGGGTGTTCTCCGCCTCAAGGCGGGAGCGGGCGAGGGTGTCCTCCGCCTCGGTTCTCGCGTCGGCGATCAGCCTCTCCGCCTGGGCCTTGATGCCGTCCGCCTCGGTGCTCACGTTGACGAGCAGTTCCGCCGCCTCGGCCTTCGCGCCGGCGGTGATCTCTTCTCCTTCCTGCCGCGCACTCGCCGTGATCTCCTCCCCGGTCTCGCGCGCCCGCTGCAGAAGACCGCTCACCTGTTGCTCGGTCCGTTCCAGCGCGTGCGTGACCGCCGCCCGCGGCGAGGCGCGCACCTTGAGCTCGGCGATCACGCGATTGACGCGTTTGAGGTGGGCCTCGACGGCGTCGCGGTCGTAGCCGCGGACCGACGTTGGGAAGGAGACGTTCAGGAGGTCGGCGGGGACGTAGTGTCGAAGCTCGCCGAAGCTCTCCTGCTGCTCCGGCGCGGCGGGTGAGCGCTCAGCCTCGCTCTCTTCCGCCTTGGGCGACTCGTCTTCGGCCACGGGCGGAGTATGACCACCATCGTTGGAGGTTGTGTCGGCCGCGTGAGGGTAATCGCCGGAGAGTCAGGCGGGAGAGGCGTGCTTACGGGATGGGGGTGCCGTTGGCCGCATTTAGGTGTTGTCTTTCCCACAGTCAAACCTGGGACCCGTACAACTGCGAGCGAGCGGGGCGAGGGTCTCGCTCGCTCGTCATTCTCGAGACGACCCAGCCCGTTCGGCCCGGCCGCCTGGCCCGGCGCATGCGGCCGGCTCGACACTTGCCGGAGTCGCTAGCGAAGCAGCGTCGTCTCTAGCTCGCTCAGCGCCGGCGTCAGACCACGATCATCTTTGATCGCGACGAGCACCTTGAACAGCTCGCCCCGCATCTCCTCAGCGACGTCGACGGCAGGCCTCTCACCGCTCTCGGCGCGCCGGAGTGCGGCACTAATCGCAGAGCGAAGCTCCTCCGCCGCCAGTGTTCGTTCGAGGAGGCGCCCGCGAATGTCGAGCGCGTCATCGACAGGGACCGGCTGCGACCGTCCGCCGACCCGGAAGACGACCTCGCTCACTCGCCGGAAGCTAGCCCATCGAGCGCCAGGGCGGAGCTCCGCTCGAGCGAGCGGGTCGACGAACCGGGAAACGCTCGCTCGAGCGCGAGGTCAAGCTCTTCGCGTAGCCCGTGCCCGTAACCGACGATCAGCGCCGGCTCATCTCAGTAGGAAGCCTCGACCGGCTCCGACGGCGGCTCCGCGGGACGCTCCTTGGGCGGCTCCTGCGGCTGCTTCTTCGGAACCGGATCCTCGACCGGCTCGACCTGGTGGGTCTTCTTTGGCTTTCCGACATCCATGCTTCTCAGTGCTCCTCGGCGACGAGCTGGCCTAACTCAATCGCCTCTACGAGTTCCGACCCGTCGCTCGCGTCCGTGACCGTCACGGGCACGCCGTAGCCGGCGAGCTGGTCAGCCACCTCGCGCGGCCTCAAGCGCGGCCGCCGGGCCGTCGATCGCGTCGGCACGTACAGCGCGGCCGGGTAGGCGTACGAGGCCCGCCACCCGCGCTCGCACTCGATCACGACGCCCCAGAGCGAGACCCTGCCCACCGCATACTGGATCGTCTCCGCCGGCGGCAGCATCAAGCGGAGGAAGTCCGCAGCCCCGGAGAGGGTCGTGGTCGCATAGATCCCGCAGTCGCACCACTTCTGAG
>JBKPHO010000502.1:0-2932 GCA_046729915.1 Actinomycetota bacterium
GCGATCGCCTTCCCGATCCCGCGCGAACCGCCCGTGACCAGCACGGACGCTCCTTCGAAGCTCATCGCCGCGGCGGCAGCGGCTCGTCGGCAGGCGCCGAGCTCGGGATTTCCTCCCAGCCGGGCACGTCGCGCTGCACCCGCGGGCCCTCGAGCGCCTTGCCCGAGGCGTGGCCGAGCCGGTCGAGCAGCTCCATTTTCTCCTCCGCGTAACGCCGCACCTCGTGCTCCTCCGGAAGGTCGAGCACGAGCTCGCGCACACGCGCGCGAAGCTGGTATGCGAAGTGCGGAGTCGCCGGGCCCACGAGCCGGTCGATGTCGTGCCTGGTCGGCTCCCGCTGCGGCATGGACCGAAGCCTACTGGGTAGGTTCAGGCCGATGCGCCGTCCCGAGCCAGCGGATCTGATGCTGCTCGTGACGGTCACCATCTGGTCGCTCAACTTCACCGTCACGAAGTACGTCCTCAACCACGGCTTCAAGCCTCTCGCATACGGGGGCGTCCGCTTCAGCGTGGCCGCGCTGCTCTTCGCCGGCGTCACGTACGCACGTGAGCGCTCGTTCAGGCTGCGCCGCCGCGACATCGGTTACATCGTCCTCACCGCGCTCGTCGGCATTTCCCTGAACCAGGTCGCCTTCGTGTACGGCACGAAGCTGACGACCGCCGCAACGGTCGCGCTGATCTTCGGGACGATGCCGATCCTCACCGCGCTGTTCGCCCGCATCGGGCGCGTCGAGGAGCTGCATCCACGCTTCTGGCTTGCCGCGGCGATCTCGTTCGCCGGCGTGACGCTCGTCGCGGCCGGCGCGGAGGGTGGGGTCACCGGCAACGTCTGGGGATACGCTCTCGACCTCGTCGGCGCCGCGACCTGGGCCGCCTACTCCGTCGCGATTGCCCCGCTCATGCGCCGCTACACGGCTGCCCGCCTGAGCGCCTACGCGCTCGCGATCGGGGCGATTCCGCTGCTCGTCGGGGGCGCGCCGCAGCTCGCGGCCCAGGACTACGCGTCGCTGCCGGGCCTCGTCTGGCTCGCCTACGCGTTCGCCGTCGTGGGGCCGCTCTTCGTCACGAACCTGCTCTGGTTCAACGCAATCGACAGGGTTGGCCCCTCCCGGGCCGCGCTGTACACGAACCTGCAGCCGTTCCTCGGCGCGGTTTTCGCGCTCCTGATCCTGTCCGAGTCGATGACCAGGCTCCAGGTTGCCGGCGGGCTCCTGATCGCGGCGGGGATCACGCTGTCGGCGCGGCGCGAGCCGGCTGTCCTTGCCGAGCCGACGCGCGCGCGGTGAGCGGGCTGCGCGAGCGCCTCGCGCGCACGCCGCCCGGCTACCGCTTCTCGATCGGTCGCATCCTCGCCATCTACTCGGGCCTGATGGTCGCGCTGCTACTGGCCGCGCTCGACCAGACCATCGTGGCGACGGCGCTGCCCAAGGTCGTCTCGGAGCTCGGCGGGATCACGCAGTACTCATGGGTCTTCACCGCCTACATGCTCGGATCGACCGTGACGGTGCCGCTCTACGGGAGGCTCGGCGACGCGCACGGCCGCAAGCCGCTGTTCATCGTCGCGATCTCGATCTTCCTCGTCGGCTCGGCGCTCTGCGGCGCGGCGCAGAACATGGTCGAGCTCGTAATCTTCCGCGCCGTCCAGGGCGTCGGCGCAGGCGGGCTCTTTCCGCTCACGCTCGCCATGGTCGGGATGATCGTGCCGCCGCGCGACCGCGGCCGCTACCAGGGCCTGATCGGCTCGGTGTTCGCGGCCGCGTCGATCATCGGGCCGCTGATCGGCGGGTTCATCGTCGACAACGCGAGCTGGCGGTGGATCTTCTACGTCAACCTGCCGGTCGGGGGGCTTGCGATGGCGGTGATCCTGGCGACGATGCCGACCCGCGCGGTCAAGCACGAGCACTCGATCGACTGGCTCGGCGCTGGGATCCTGGCCCTCGGCACATCGGCGCTTCTGCTCGGTCTGGTCTGGGGCGGGCGGGACTACCCCTGGGGCTCGGCGGAGGTAATCGGTGCGCTCACCGTGTCGGCCGCGCTGCTGGCCGTGTTCGCTCTCGTCGAGAGACGCGCTCGGGAGCCGATCCTGCCCTTCGAGCTGCTGCGCAACCGGACCGTCGCCTCGAGCGTGGCCTGCATGGGGCTTGTCGGGGCGGCGATGTTCGGGACGATTAGCTTCGTGCCCCTGTTCGTGCAGGGCGTGATCGGAACCTCGGCCACCTCGTCCGGCGTCGTGCTGACCCCGCTGCTCCTCGGCGCGGTGACGACGAGCTTCCTCTCGGGCCAGCTCGTCTCGCGAACCGGCCGCTACCGGCCGAACACGCTGATCGGGCCGCTCGTGCTCGGGCTCGGCGAGCTGCTCCTCTGGCGAATGGGCGTCAACACCACGAACGCCGAGGCGGCACGCAACATGGTCATCGCCGGCGTCGGGCTCGGGATGATGATGCAGATCTTCGTGCTCTCGGTGCAGAACTCCGTGACGCGCATGCAGATGGGCTCCGCGACCGCCCTGACGCAGTTCTCCCGCTCGATCGGCGCGACCCTGGGCGTCGCGCTGATGGGCGTGATCGTGAATCAACGGCTCCCGGCGAACGTCCGCCAGGAGGGCGCTGTGATCCACCGCCTGCCGGACGCCGGCCGGGTCGCGCTGGCGCACGCGCTGCACCCCGCCTTCCTGCTAGCCGCGGTGCTCTGCTTGGCCGTCTTCGTGATCTCACTGCTCTGGGTGCGCGAAGTTCCCCTCCGCCACGGGCTGGATGAGACGCCGTCTGCGGTCGGAGACGAGACTTCTCCCCAACCCGCAGTAAGATCCGAGTCGTGAGCGCGACCGACTTCATGCCACTCGACGGGTGGGATCACGTCGAGCTCTGGGTCGGCAACGCGAAGCAGGCGGCGTACTTCTACGAGCACGCGTTCGGGTTCACGCGCACGGCGT
>JBKPHO010000503.1:0-1667 GCA_046729915.1 Actinomycetota bacterium
CGTGACAGCACGAGTCGCCGGCAGTAGGCGGCCCCGCGGATCGCTAGCCTGCATTCCATGGTCGAGGCCGTCGGCGATTCGACCCGTGATGGGCGCTGGGCGCTTGTACAGCTAACCGTCAACGGCGACAGGATCATCAGCGCCGATGCGGAGGGGCTCGAGCGGCCGCTCGAGGGCTTGACCCTGCTCGAGGCCGCCGCAGTCGAGGGCGACGAGCTCGCGGTGGACGCGCTCGCCAACGCGCTCGGGCCGATCTTCCGGGCCGAGCCGAAGCCGGGCCGTGTGGCGGTCGCGATGAGCGGGGGAGTGGACAGCGCCGTGGCGCTCCTGCGCGCCGGCCCGGACGCGATCGGCGTCACCCTGCGTCTCTGGCTCGACCCGCAAGGCCCGGACGCCGAGCGCGCCTGCTGCTCGCCCGAGGCCGTGCTCGCGGCCAGGGCGACCTGCCATCGCTTCGGGCTGCCGCACGTCACGCTCGACCTGCGGGAGGAGTTCCGCCGCGTGGTGGTCGAGCCCTTCGTGCGCGGCTACGCCGAGGGACAGACCCCCAACCCGTGCATCCGCTGCAACGGCAGCTTCCGCTTCGCCGAGCTGCTGGCGTTCGCCGAGCGCGCCGGCGCCGGGCGCCTCGCCACCGGCCACTACGCACGAATCGTCGAGCGCGACGGGCGATTCCTCCTCGCCCGCGCGGCCGACCCGCGCAAGGACCAGTCGTACATGCTCGCGAGGCTCGACCCCCGCTTCCTCGATCGGCTCTGGTTCCCGCTCGGCGAGCAGTCCAAGGAAGAGACGCGGGCCGAGGCCGCGCGCGCGGGGCTCGCCGTTGCCTCTCGCACTGAGAGCCAGGAGGCCTGCTTCCTCGCCGGCGGCGACTACCGCGACTTCCTCGAGCGCCACGGCCTGGTCTCCGAGGACGGGCCGCTCGTGGACGAGAACGGCAACGAGCTCGGGCGGCACGCCGGCTTCTGGCGCTTCACGCCCGGCCAGCGAAAGGGGCTCGGTGTAGCGGCGGGCCGGCCGCTTTATGCCCTTCGGAGCGAGCCCGGCGCGAACACCGTGGTGGTCGGCCCCCGGGAGGCGCTGGCGACCCGAAAGCTGGCCGTGCGCGGCCGCCTGCACCTGCCGGTCGCCCGGGCCGAAGCCAAGCTGCGCTACCGCTCGCCGGCCGTGCACGCCGAAGTCACGCCTACAGAGAGCGGTTTCCGCCTCGATCTCGACGAGCCTGCTCACGGCGTCGCGTCCGGCCAGGCTGCGGTGCTCTACGACCGGGACGCCGTCGTGGGCGCGGGCACGATCGTGCCGGATCCTCCCGAAACCTTCGGGAGGGTTCGCACGTTCGAATCGCAGGGCGAATGACCGGCGATCAGATCACGCTGACGATCCCGCGCGAGCCGCCGTTTCACGAGATTGCGCATCTCGTGCTCGGCGGCGTCGCCGCGCGCCTGAACCTGACCTTCGAGAGCATCGACGACCTCGAGACGGCGCTCGACGCGGTCCTCGAGCGGGCCGCCGAGGACGGCGAGGTCACGGTGCAGCTGCAGCTCGAGGAGGGCGCGATCGTCGCCCGCGTCGGACCGTTCTCGAACGATCGCCTGCGCGCGGAGCTGGAGCGGGACGCCCAGGACTCGGTCACGCTGCGGCGGGTACTCGACACGGTCGTCGACGGG
>JBKPHO010000504.1:0-3295 GCA_046729915.1 Actinomycetota bacterium
GTCGGCCGAGAGACGCTTCGCCGCCAGCTCGAAGCTGGACGAGGTGCGCGTCGAGGACTCGTAGAAGACATTGACGATCGTCCGGCCGCGCAGGGTCGGCAGCTTCTTCACCTCCCGCTCGAGCGACCGCGAGAAGCTGCGCGCGGTCGCGAGCAGCCGCTCGACGTCGTCGCGCGTGAGGTCACCGATCGAGATCAGGTGCCTGCGCGGCGGCGGCTTGGGCGGGAGGTACTCCTCCCGCATAACGTGGATCTCACCCATGGGGCTCCTCTGGTGACGGGATGAGCAGTACGCGGTCGACCTCGTCCACCTCGACGAGCTCGACCTGGATGCGCTCGCCACGGGCGGTCGGGAAGTTCTTGCCGACGTAGTCGGGGCGGATCGGGAGCTCGCGGTGGCCGCGGTCGGCGAGCACCGCCAGCTGCACCCGCTCGGGCCGGCCGTAGCCGAAGAGCGCTTCGATCGCCGCCCGGATCGTGCGGCCCGTGTAGAGCACGTCGTCGACGAGCACGCACGTCATCCCTTCCACCGGGAAGTCGAGGCTCGTCGAGCGAACGAGCGGCTGCGCGTGCCTGGGCGCCTCGCCGCCGCGCACGTGGACGTCGTCGCGGTGAAAGGTGATGTCGAGCTGGCCGAAGGCGACCTCGGCGCCGGAGAGCTCGGCGATGCGCCGGCGCAGCCTCTGGGCGAGCGGCACGCCGCGCGTGTGGATGCCGATCAGCGCGACGCGCGACAGGTCGGCATTGCCCTCGACGATCTCGTGCGCGATGCGGGTCAGCGCTTTCGCGATGGCGTCGCCGTCGAGGACGGTCTTCGCTGCAGAGGCTTGCGCGCTTACGGCGCGCTCAGGGCGTGTCTCACCGTCGACTCCTTTCCGGCCTCACGGGACCGGGTTAAAGGGGTGCTGATCGGTGCGGGACTCTAGCGGCCCGGCCGGACGGCGGTCGCGATGAGCCACTCGATGCCGTAGTCGAACCGCTCGGGCAGCTCGCGCTCGGCCCGGGCGAGGCCCGCTTCGTATTCGTCTTCGCCGATGAGGTCGAACGTCGAGATGTGCTTGCCGCGGATCCGCTCCAGCGCCGTCTCGCGATCGAGCGAGCCGCGTTGTGACAGCCGGCGCAGCAGCACCTCGGCGAAGCCGGCGGCGCTCAGCTCGGCGGTGAGCTCCTCTCCGCTCGGGAAGCGAGCGCGGTCGGCGGCCTCCATCGAGGGGAACAGCTCGTTCAGCCAGAACTCATCGAAGTAGGCCGGGTCGAAGCTCGCGACCACGAAACGCCCGTCCGGCGCGAGAACGCGGCAGGCCCCGGAGAAGGCGAGCGGCCTGTCGACGAGGTGCGCGACGAGCCACATGGTCGCCCGCTCGAACCACCCGTCCTTGAACGGCAGCTCCTCGGCAGAGCCGAGCTTGAGGCCCGCCCCGTGAGCCCGTTCGCGGGCGACCTCGAGCATCTCGGGCGAGGCGTCGACCCCCCACGCCTTCGCGATCTCGGCCAGCTCCGCCAGGAAGCGCCCCGTGCCGCAGCCGATGTCCAGCACGCGCCGGCCGGCGAGGTCCCCGTCGCGGACAATCAGCTCCGCGACCTCGCGCCAGTTCGCGTCGTAGGGCCGCAGCCGGTCGTAGACCGCCGCCCTGCTCGAGAAGTCAGGTCGTGAGCTCAGGCGTCCGCGATGAGATCGTCGGGATCGCTCAGCGACTCGATCGCCTCGCGGGCGGCATCGAGCTCGGATTCGGGGACGAGGACCTTCTGGGGCGCGTCCTCGGTCGCGCGCGGGTGGTGCTCGACCGCGGTCTCGAGCTCGGCGTCGATCCCCGCCGAGCGGAGAATCTCCTGGATCTCCTCCGCCTCCGCAACGCTCTCGGCGAGGGCGACCTGAACGAGACCGCTCACGCGCGATCCTCCTGACGATCGACGTGTCGACCGGTCAGTTCAGACGGACGCACGAGCGAAGCTCGCGCGTCCTGAAGTCGGCATCGCAAGCGACGCCTCATGGGACCGCCTCGGGCTCGGGGGCAGGCTCGGGCTCCCGCACATCGCGACGGTTGACCACGCCGCCCTTGACGAGCTGGGGCGCGCCGCGCTCCGGGAACGGCACGTCGATCACGTCGAAGTCCTTCGGCACCACGGTGTCGTGGAAGATCGTACGCGCCTCGCGGGCCACCTCGGGCCCGAAGTAGCGGTTCGACAGGTGCGTGAGCGCGAGCAGGCCGACCTCGGCCTCGCGCGCGAGCTCGGCCGCCTCCAGCGCGGTCGCGTGCGCCGTCTCCTGCGCACGCTCGCGCTCCTCGTCGAGGAACGTCGCCTCGTGAACGAGCACCTCCGCCCCCCGGGCGGCCTCCAGCACGGTCTCGGACGGCGCGGTGTCGCCGCTCAACACGATCTTCCTGCCCGGCCTCGGCGGGCCCAGCACTTCGTCCGGAGTCACGACGCGGCCCTCGCCGACGGTGACCGACTCGCCGGCCTGCAGCAGCCCACGCTCCGGGCCGGAGGGCACGCCGAGGGCGTCCGCAGCCGTGACGTCGAAGCGGCCCGGCCGGGGGTGCTCGACGAGCGCGAAGCCGAGCGACGGCACCACGTGCGCGACCGGGAACGTGACCAAGTTGTAGTCGCCGCGCTCCAGCACGTCGCCGGGCCGCAGCTCCTGGAGCTCGAGCCGGTAGGTGAGCCTGCCGAAGATCCGCCGGAGCGCCCCGAACACGTCCTTCAGCCCGGGAGGCCCGTAGACGGTCAGCGGCAGCTCGCGTCCCCGCAGCGCAAAGGTCTTCAGCATTCCCGGCAGCCCGAGGTAGTGGTCGGCGTGGAAGTGCGAGACGAACACCTCCCGCAGCTCGACCAGGCCGACCGACGAGCGCAGCAGCTGGCGCTGCGTCCCCTCGCCGCAGTCGAACAGCAGTCGCTCGCCCCCGCGGCGCAGGAGCAGCGCGGACGGCGCCCGGTGGGCTGTCGGGACCGACCCGGAAGTGCCGAAGAAGACGAGATCGAGGTCCACGGACCGATTGTAGGGTTGCCTCGTCATGGCCGACCTCCGGGACGATGTCCGCGAGCTCATCCGCCGCGAGCCGTTACCCGAGGAGCACGACACGATCCGCGAGCTCTGGAAGCGCCACTCGATCGCCGAGGACAACCGCGACCTCCCGGGGCTGCTCTCGACGCTCACCGACGACTGCGTCTACGAGCTCGTCCAGACAGGCCACCGGTGGGAGGGCCACGAGGGCGCGGCGCGCTTCTACGCCGGGTTGCTCGGGGCGTTCCCGGACATCGACTTCCAGCTCACGGACATCGTGATCGGGCCGCAG
>JBKPHO010000505.1:0-7036 GCA_046729915.1 Actinomycetota bacterium
GTAGAGAGGCGACAGCAAGCAGGCAACGGGCCGTGCCGGCTACGAGGCGACGGCGGCGACGCGCGGCGGCTCGGCGTGCTCGCCGATCTCGTCCGCGATCGCGTCCACGATGACCGGGTCGAACTGGCTGCCGGCGCACCGCCTCAACTCGGCGATCGCCTGCTCCGGAGCCACCTGGCGGCGGTAGACCCGCTCGGACGTCATCGCGTCGTAGGCGTCGGCGACGAAGATGATCCGCGCCCCGAGCGGGATCCGCTCGCCCGGGAGGCCGTCCGGGTAGCCGGTTCCGTCCCAGCGCTCGTGGTGGTGGAGCACCCAGTCGGCGACGGGGTCGATGCCGAGGCTCTCGAGCATCCGGAAGCCGATCTGCGGGTGGCGCTCCAGCACCATCCGCTCCGGCTCGGTGAGCGGCCCGGGCTTGCGCAGGATCTCCTCGGGGATCGCGAGCTTGCCGAGGTCGTGCAGGCTTGCGGCCAGGCGCGTGAGCTCGACGTCCTCCTCCGGCAGCCTGAGGCGCCGGGCCACACCGGCCGCGAGCTTGGCGACGCGCTGCGAATGGCTGCCTGTGTAGACGTCGCGGGCGTCCACGGCACGCGCGAGGCTGGCGGCCGCTCGGAAGCGGGCGGCGCGGTCGGGCCCGCTGGCCAGTCGCTTCAGCTCCGCGAGCTCGATCACGTCCGGCCGATATGCGCGCACGCGGTTCTTTCCGTACTCCTTCGCCCAGTAGAGCGCGCTGTCGGCGAGCCGGATCAGCTCGTCGCGGTCGGCCGCATGCGCAGGCGAGGTCGCAACCCCCGCGCTCACGGTGACTGGCCCGAGCTGGTCGAGCTCCAACGCTGAAATACGCTCCACGACGGAGCTGGCCGCGGTCTGCGCGTCGTTCTCGTCGTAGCCCGGGAGCAACAGTGCGAACTCGTCGCCGCCGAGCCGGAATGCCTCGCCGCTCTGGCGCAGTCGCGCGGCCAGGCTCGATAGGACGCGGTCGCCGGCCGGGTGGCCGAAGCGGTCGTTGATGCGCTTGAAGTCGTCGACGTCGACGAGACACACGCTGAGCGGGAGACGCCGCTCGTGGGCCTGCCGCAACTCCCGCTCGAGACGTTCGTGGAAGTGCCGATGGTTGCCGAGCCCCGTAAGCGGGTCGGTCAGAGCCAGGCGCATGGCGCGGAGCGCCCGGACGATCGCGCGCTGGTAGAGCTGGATCGCGAGCAGCGGGCCGACGAGCGCGACCGAGAGGAAGGGCGACCGTTCCCAGAGGACGACGAGCATTAGCGCCGCCGAGGCCATCAGCGAGAACGGCACGATCGTCAGGCGGACGTTCTTCCACGCGAGGCCGACGAGAGAGCGGCGCGAGCTGACGGCCACAACGGCGGTGATCAGGATCAGGTTGACGGCGTACTGGGCCGACGCGGCGGCTCCGACACGTGCGAAGACCCCGTCGCCTCCCTGCAGCGGCGAGGAGACGGCGCCGGCCGCGGTCGCCGCCAGCGTCAGGACCGAGACGTTGTACGCGATCCGCATCGGCGGACGGTGCTCCAACAATTGGGTGATGCACGGGGCCAGGAAGACGACGAGCACTCCACCGGCCCAGCCGAAGAGGACGATCGACGCGACGCCGAAGACGAACGAAAGCGACACGCCGCGCTCGACGCCCTCCACGGGCACCGGGAAGCGATCGGCGAGCGTCGAGGCGGCGAGCAGCGCCGCGATGCCCAGGAGGGTGGCCGTCCTGTGCGGCGTCACCGCAAACGACGCGGCGGCAGCACAGGCGACCCCGAGGCCGGCAACGCAGACCGGCAAGAGAACCGCTAGGACCCGCGGCGGCGGCAGGGCGCGGTGTTTCACGGCGCGGCTACCAGTAGAGGTTGTAAGGCTCCTCGATGCCGAGGCCGCCGAGCACGATCAAGATCAGCGCGAGGGCGGCGGCAAGGGCGACGAGTCGCGGGCTCCAGTGCAGCAACGTCAACCTCCCACGTGTGCTTTCAGGACGACGCCGATTGTCGAGGCCGCGCGGTCCGCCCACATCCCCCGGATGGGGGAATCGCTCTCCGGCTAGCGGCGGGAGCTGACGAGCCCGGCCTCGGCCAGCGGCCGCCGCGCCCAGGCGAACTGCTGCCGGTACCAGCCGGTGAGGGGTGTCACTGCGACGCCCTGGCCGGAGGAGTGAATCATCCAACCGCTGCCGAGGTAGATCCCCGCGTGGCCGATCGAGGCGGGCTTCGAGCGCGGCCCGGCCGGGCCGAAGAAGAGCACGTCGCCCAGGGCGAGCTTCGCGAACGGAATGCGCTGCGACTTCGACACCTCGCCGCTCATCTGGTACGTCGTGCGGCCCCTGATCGCGGCCGAGAGGTCGGCTCCACCGGGGTAGGCCTGGAGCTTGTAGACGCGCCAAACGAAACCGGAGCAGTCGAAGCCGCCGCGCGCCTCGACTCCGAACGGACCCTCCGCCTTCTCGCTGGTGCCGCCCCAGACGTACGGGAAGCCGACGAAGCGGACAGCCGTGTCGAGCACCCGCTTCTGCCAGGCGCCGGGCCTCGGCAGCGCGAACGTTGCGGCGGCGTCCTCTGCGTACTGCGTCTCCCAGCCGTGGAAGCGGAGGACCTGGGCGACCGTGTACGCCGTCTCGGCACGCGTGACGGGATCGCTCGGAAGCAGCTCGAGATCGTCGTACTTCGCCGGATGGTTCGTCCGGAGGCCGAGCAGGCGCGCGACCGTCTCCGTGCCGAAACGGGACGGTGTGGCGAGGTTCGCGGCTCGAGCCGCGGTGGTAAAGGTCTTCGCTGCGTCGGAGAGCCCGAGCGCCCGGACGAGCCGCGCGTCGAGCTGCGCCACCGTGACCGGTGCGGATGGGTTCGCGACGGCGGCGGCGGGCTGCGCCATCAGCCCCGCGACGAGGCTTGCGAGCTCGCCCTGCGTGAGCCGGTCGGTCGGCCGAAACGAGGCCACCGTTCTCGCCATCAGGCGGTGCTTGACGACGAGGCGGATCTCGGCCTGGGCCCACGAGGCCGCTGCGCCGCTCGCTGCCCCAGAGCCCGCGGCATCGCCGATGCGAGCCGCGATCGCCGACGGCGTGGCGAGCAGGGTGCAGCAGGCGAGGACGCAGAGGAGGCGGCTCATCCGCCGTTCGTATCGTCCAGCCGCGCCTTCGGCTTTAGGCTGGGCCCCGTGGAGCTCGAGATCACGCCGGAGCCGGACGAGCGCGAGCCGCTTCTCGCCGCGGCCCGGCTGCTGCTCTCGGCGGACGGCAAGCCGCCGGCCTACCGGAGTGCATGGCGCGAGTCGGGGATCCGCGAGAACGCCGAGGACGGCGCCGATCAGCGCAAGGCCGTGCGACCCCGGAGCAGCCCAGGCGCCAGGCGCGGGTAGTCGAGCCCGAGAACCAGGTGAGGGCGATCCGCGAGGGTCACCCGCAGGGAGAATAGGAGGATGCCGCCGTTTTCGAAGGTCCTCGTCGCGAATCGCGGCGAGATCGCGATCCGGGTCTTCAGGACGCTGCGCGAGCTTGGCATCGCAACCGTCGCGGTCTACTCAGAGGTCGATCGCGATTCGTTGCACGTCCGCGCGGCCGATGAGGCATACCTCGTCGGGCCGGGGCCGGCGGCCGAGAGCTACCTGCGCCAGGAACGCCTTCTGGAGGTTGCGAGGCGGGCGGGGGCCGAGGCGATCCACCCGGGCTACGGCTTCCTCGCCGAGAACGCCCGTTTCGCGCGCGCGGTCGCCCGGGCCGGGCTGGTCTGGATCGGGCCACCCGCCGAGGCAATCGAGGTCATGGGCTCGAAGACAGCCGCGCGCGAGCGAATGGCCGCCGCCGGCGTTCCAGTCGTGCCAGGCACGACCGAGCCGGTGAGCTCCGCTGCGGAGGTGCTCCAACTCGGAGACGAGCTCGGCTGGCCGCTTGCGATCAAAGCCGCAGCCGGGGGAGGCGGTAAGGGCCTCAAGGTCGTCCACGGGCCCGACGACGCCGAGCGCGCGTTCGAGTCCGCCCAACGCGAAGGGCAGGCCTACTTCGCGGACCCGTCCGTCTACGTCGAGCGCTACCTCGAGGACCCGCGCCACGTCGAGGTGCAGGTGCTCGCCGACGGCCACGGCAACGTCGTCCATCTCGGCGAGCGCGACTGCACGATCCAACGCCGCCACCAGAAGCTGGTCGAGGAGACGCCGTCACCGGCAGTCGACGCGGAGCTACGGGAGCGGATTGGCGGCATCGCCGTCGAGGCAGCTCGCGTGGTCGGCTACCGCAGCGCGGGGACGATCGAAGGACTGCTCTCCAGGAAGGGCGAGTACTTCTTCCTCGAGATGAACACCCGCATCCAGGTCGAACACACCGTGACCGAGATGGCGACCGGCCTGGACCTCGTCCGCGAGCAGGTTCTCATCGCAGCCGGAGAGCCGCTATGGCTGCGCCAGGAGGACGTGCGACTGACCGGGCACGCGATCGAGTGCCGGATCAACGCCGAGGATCCGTCCAACGGCTTCCTGCCCAGCCCGGGGCGGATCACGAGCTACCGGGAGCCGGGCGGGCCGGGAGTGCGCGTCGACTCCGGGGTCTCCGCGGGCGCGCAGGTGCCGGAGCTCTACGACCCGCTCGTTGCGAAACTGATCGTTCACGGCGTCGACCGCGAGCACGCGCGCCGGCGGATGCTCCGTGCCCTGGGCGAGTTCGAGATCGGTGGGATCACCACGCTGGTCGGCTTCCACCGCGCGCTGTTCGAGCACCCGTGCTTCGTCGAGGGCGCCACCTGCCACGGGGTGGTCGAGTCCGAGGAGCTCGCGGAACGTGCGGATCAGTTGTCTCATCCGAAAACAACGGTAGTGGCCGAGTCGGACGGAGCCCCGAGACGGGCACGGCGCCTAACGCTCGAGCTCGAGGGGCGCCGCTACGAGGTCGACGCCCTCGTCCCGGAGCCACCGTACGCGGAGCTCGCCCGCAGGCGGCGCGAGCGGGTCGCGGGCGGAGCGCACACCGGAGCTAGGGACGCGGTGGTCACCCCGATGCAGGGAACTGTGCTGGCGGTCGAGGTCGCCGACGGCGACGACGTGCAGGCAGGCCAGGTGATCTGCATCGTCGAGGCGATGAAGATGGAGAACGAGATCACCGCGCACCGCGCGGGAGTCGTCACCGAGCTTGCGGTCGAGCCCGGCCAGCCGGTGAACCACGGGCAGGTCGTCTGCGTGATCGTCGACCGCGACGACTGAACCCGCGTCCTGGGCGCCGATACCGGCGCCGGCGCGCCCCCTACAGCTGCCGCTGGTACACGCGGAAGGTCCAGGTCGCAAAGCCGGCGGTCACCACGGTCAGCCCTGCGAGCAACCCAAGATGCAAGCCGACCGAGCCCCAGTCGGTCGCCGGTAGCACCACCTTCCGAGCGGCCACGACCCCCCAGTTGACCGGGTTGAACCGTGCCGTGACCTGCATCCAGTGAGGAGTCTGGTTGAGCGAGATCAGCGTCGAGGAGAGGAAGAACAGCGGCAGCCCGATGAAGTTCGCGATCGCGATCATCGTCGCCTCCTTGCGCGTCAGCAGCGCGATCCCCTGCGAGATGCCGGCAAACGCGCTGTTCATCAGCGCCGCCGCCAGCAGCACGATCGCCCACCCCGCCACGCCGTAGTGCACGTGCACGCCGAGCCCGAGCGAGACGACCAGGATCACGATCCCCTGGATCACCGCCGTCAGCGCCGAGCGCACGATCTGGGAGACCACGAGCGATACGCGGCTGACCGGCGTCGCCAGGAAGCGCGGGATCACGTCGCGGTCGAGGTCGCTCACCATCGCCATCCCGCTCCAGGTCGCGCCGAAGAACGCGTTCATGATCACGATCGCGGGCGTCAGGAAGGTGATGTACGAGGTCGTCCCGAAGCCGCCGCCCGGAAGGTGGGTCACCCGCTTGAACAGCTGCCCGTAGAGGAGCAGCCAGATCATCGGCTGCACGAGCAGCAGGACGATCCAGATCGGCTCGCGCATCAGGTTGCGCGCCTGCCGGCCGACCATGAACCACGTGTGTACGACGGCGTTCCTCATTCCTGGATACCCGCGCCGGCGTTGTCCTCGGCGCTGAACTCCCTCCCGGTGTAGTGGAGGTAGACGTTGTCGAGGCTCGGCCGGTGCATGGTGACCGCCTCGACGCCGACGCCGCAACCGTCGAGCGCTGCGAGAATCGTCGGCACGGCCCGCGCGCCGTCTGCCACGCGGCTTCGCAACCTGCGCCCGTTGAGCGTTACCTCGCGCACCTCGTCGAGCGCGCGCACGATCGCCGCCGCGTCCTCGACCGCGCCGTCCGAGATCTCGACCTCGACCACCTCGCCCTCGAGGCTCTGCTTGAGCTCGTCGGGAGTGCCGTCCACGACCACGCGTCCGCGGCTGACGATCGCGAGCCGGTCTGCGAGCTGGTCGGCCTCCTCGAGGTAGTGCGTCGTGAGCAGGATCGTCAGCGACTCGCGGTGCGCGAGAACACCGAGTTCCTCCCACATCGCCGCCCGGGCCTCGGGATCGAGCCCCGTCGTGGGCTCGTCGAGGAAGAGCGCCTCCGGACGGTGGACGAGTCCCAGCGCAACGTCGAGCCGGCGCTTCATTCCGCCCGAGTAGCCCCGCACGACTCGGTCGGCCGCCCCCGCGATCCCGACCAGCCCGAGCAGCTCGCCGACCCGTTCGCGCAGTTGCCGGCCGCCGAGGCCCTGGATGTGACCTTGCAGCATCAGGTTCTCGCGGCCCGTCGCGTCACGGTCGACGCCCGAGCTTTGTGGCACGTAGCCGATCGACCGGCGGACCGCATCGGCCTCGCGCACGACGTCGTGTCCCGCGACCTCGCCGCGGCCGCCGTCAGGCCGCGTCAGCGTGGTCAACACCTTGACCGTCGTCGACTTACCGGCGCCGTTCGGTCCGAGGAGCGCGAAGACCTCGCCGGCCCGCACGCGGAAGGACACTCCCGCGAGCGCCTGCACGTTCCCGTACCGCTTCTCGAGCCCCTCGGCGACCAGCGCGTCCACCGCGCCGAGTCTAGGTGCCGTCGTCAGACGCGCGCGCAGGTCGACGCGCCGACGC
>JBKPHO010000506.1:0-1628 GCA_046729915.1 Actinomycetota bacterium
GCGCATCGCGACGCTGCAGGCCCTGCGCGAGCGCCTGACGACGTGCATCGGCTGCGGCTGCCTCTCGATCGACAAGTGCGAGCTGCTGAACCCGGACGACGAGGCTGCCGCGCTCGGCGCCGGCGCGCACTTCCTCAGGAAGGACAGCCCTCGCGCCTAGATATCGGGCGCCATCCTGCCTCGCGGACATGGCTTCTTTGGCCATGTCCGAGGGACAGTCCCTAGGCCATGTCCCGAAAAGGACACGCCCGTTCCGCATTTGCAGCGGAAAGCGCACCAGCGACTCTCGCCGGGGCGGATCCCAGGGACTGTCCCCAGGACATGGCCCGCCGTACCAAGCACGAGCTCGACCATCTCGGCATCCGTAAGCGGACCGCGCTACCGATACGTCACGGCGTAGGGGCCGTCCATCAGCGCCCGGGGCTGGGCAGCGCGACGTGCTCTTCGCGGCGCTCGGCCTCGATCTGGATCCTCGGCAGCCACTCCAGCCAGGCCGGTAGGTACCAGTTCCATCGCCCGAGCAGGCGCATCGCGGCCGGCAGGAGCACCGAGCGGATGATCGTCGCGTCGATCAAAAGCGCCACGGCGACCCCGAAGCCCATCTGCTGGAACATGACCAGGTCGCCCATCGCGAAGCCGAGGAAGACCGCCACGATGATCAGCGCCGCACCTGTGATCAGCCGTGCGGTCGACGAGACGCCGTAGATCACCGCGTCGGTCGTCGACCGGGTGGCGTCGTAGCGCTCCTTGATCCGGCTGAGCAGGAACACCTGGTAGTCCATCGAGAGCCCGAACAGGACCGAGAACAAAAACAGCGGCACCCACGCCTCGATCGAGTCGACCTGCTGGAAGCCCAGCAGCCCGCTGCCGATCCCGTGCTCGAAGACGAGGATCACGAGCCCGTAGGCCGCCCCGACCGAGAGCAGGTTGAGGACGATCGAGGTCGCGGCGATGACGATCGAGCGGAAGACGATCGTCAGGAGCACGAAGCTCAGGCCGAGCACATACACGAACACGATCGGCAGCCACGTGTTCATGGCGTCGATGAAGTCGACGTTGTCGGCCGTGTCGCCGCCGACCAACACGCGGACGTCGGTGCCGCGGAACGCCTGCGGGATGGTGACCGCGCGCAGGTGACGAACGGCGTCAAGGGTTCGTTCTCCGGTCCGGTCGCCCCCGACCTCCACGCCGATCGCGGCGACGTCGCCGCTCGGTGCGATGCGCAGGTCGCTGCGGCCGAAGACCGGGTCGTGCCGGAGCTCACTTCGTAGCCGGGCGATCGCCACCCGTACGCGGGGAGCGTTCACGTTCCCCTCCACGGCGATCAATGCCGGACTGGAGCTCGCCTGCGGGAAATAGCGCGCGAGCGCCTCGAAGCCCTGCTTCGATTCGAGCCGGTCGGGCAAGGTGCTCACGCCGCTCGCGCCGAGGGTCAGGCCGTACGCCGGGATCGCGGCCGCGATCAGCAGCGCCCCGAAGGCGACTAGGCTGACCACCGGGCGGCGCATGACCGCCCGCACGATCGCTCCCCAGAACCGCCCTTCCTGCGCACTGCCGATGTTCCGCCCGAGCCACGGCACGCGTAACGCGTTCACCCGGTCTCCGAGCCGCCCCAGCAGCGCCGGCAG
>JBKPHO010000507.1:0-2914 GCA_046729915.1 Actinomycetota bacterium
CAGGCAGGCCGGTGTAGTCGTCGATCGAGATGCTGTCCCCAAGGGCGAGATAGGTGCCCATCGCCATAGCTGCATCGTCGCGAAAGAGGGCTGCCGCAGGCTCCTATTCACGGCCGCGCGAGCGTCCCTCGCGCGCGCGTGAACATAAAGGGACTAAGGGACGGTCGACGCCTAGGTGGTGAGGGCCGACGACGGACGCACCGGTGCTCCCCAAAACCTGTCCCCAAGCTTTGCCGTGCCGTCCATGGGCGACGCCGACTTCGGCTCTTTCCAGCGGATTTCAGTGTCGGGCCTCTAACGGCGACTCGTCGAGTCCCTCCCTTTCACGGAGGTGCTCCGTTCAGTCGAGTAAGGGGACGATTTGCAGGGAGTTCGCGGATCTCTGTCCTGCCTCGCCGCGGCGCCCCTCCTTGATCAAGAGGGACTCATCGGGTTCAAAACCGCGATTTTGCAGGTATTTAAGCCCTCTCCCGGGCTCGAACCGGGGACCGCCTCCTTACCATGGGCTCCTTTCGGCAACCGGTCGCAACCCACGGCAACCGTTTTGCCGTGATGCCGCCGTTTCTACCGCGGCGCAGTTTGCGGCCGTTTGCCACCGGTTGCTACCACGGGGCTCCATAAAGGCTCCCCCTTTGTTGGCTGTGTTGACGACGGCCTCCTGCGGGGCGTGCTGTGCGGTTCCGATTTCTCGCCCAGGAAACGGCCGGGAAGAACTCGGGCAGCATCACGTTAGAGTGGCTCGATGGCGGGCACTTCATCATCGAGCACTCACAGAACGATCACGAGGTGGACGAACTGTTCGGCACCTGGGCGACCGAGTCGATCCAGCCACGATTCGCGAGCCCATCCCCACCCTCGCCCCAGGCGCAGAATGGCTCAGTCCCGCGAGGAGCCACATGACGAGCCTCCAACCAGAGCTGTGGGTTGAGAACGCGCGCGAAGCGCTCGCCTTCTACACCACCGCCTTCGGCGCGACCGTCCTACACCTCGTTGGCGAGGGTGACGAAATCGTCGCCCAACTCGGTGTCGGTGACGCAGCCTTCTGGGTGGCGCCCGCCTCTTCGACGATGAAGCGACTTGACCCGCGCGCGATCGATGGCGCCACCAGCCGGACGCTGCTTGTCGTCGACGATCCCGACTCGGTCGCAGCGCAGGCCGTCCACGCCGGAGCGACTGAAACGTCACCCGTCGGCGACGAGCACGGCTGGCGGCTCGGCCGGATCGTCGACCCGTTCGGGCACGAGTGGGAGATCGGAAGGCCACTTGGACCCTGGCCGCCAACATGAGCCGGCAAGTCGCGCCGCGGCACCACGCGATCCGCGTAGTAGGGCGAGGATTCGTCTAATGCCGTGCGCGTTGCGGGAGGTGCGCGACGAGGATCTGGCGGTCCTGTTCGAGCAGTGGGCGGATCCGGTTGCTGCACACATGGCTGCCTTCACGGCACCCGATCACCTGGACTGGGACGCATTCAAGCGCCGCTGGTCTCGGCTACGAGCCGACGAGACGGTGATTAACCGCGTCATTGTCGTCGACGGCGAAGTTGCCGGGTCGATTGGGTCGTGGGGTGACCCCGACGAGCGCGAGGTCACGTACTGGATCGGCCGGTCCTTCTGGGGCAAGGGGATCGCGACCGGTGCCCTCAACGAGTTCTTGACTGTTGATCCGTCGCGCCCGCTCCACGCGCGGGTCGCCTACGACAACGTCGCGTCGCGCCGCGTCCTCGAGAAGTGCGGCTTTCGCCTCGTTGCGACTGAACGAGGCTTCGCTGAAGCACGTTCAGGCGAAATCGAGGAATTCGTGCTGCGGCTCGAGCAGTCCGGATGCGCTTGAGTGCACCGGGATGACGCCTGAGCGGCGGCTCGACGGTGGTGCAGACTTGGGCGACGGCGCCCACCTCACCTATGAGGTCGACTGAGAGGCCGGATGAACTACTACGACACGTTGATCGAGGTCGCTGATGACTGCCCGGCTACGAGAGGTCAAGTACCGCAAGCAAGAGGTGGCAAGAAGACGAAGGCCGTGGTCGAGTACGAGCTACTCGTCAAGCGTCCGTATATGTACACCGAAGAGGACATTGCTTTTGAGGTGTACGCCGTGCTTCATGACATCCCGAAGGCCACTTGGCCGAAAGAGCGCGAGAAGTTCTTGAGCAAGGGCCACCCGCACCTTCGGGTGTCGGCGCTGGCGAAGCGCTACGGGCGGGGCATTCATAACGATGCGGACGGCAAGGTCGCGCTGGTCGCTGTTGAATCGCCCAAGTACAAGCGACTAACGAACGATCCACGCACCACGAAAGTGAAAGCGTTTCGCTCTACGCGCGCGTAATGGCACGTTTTCCGACGCCTTCCCTTTCTGGAGCGGCGCAACGAGCCAAACAGCGAAGCCCTCTTCCGGACTCGAACCGGAGACCCCCTCCTTACCATGCCCGCGTTGGCGTTCCCTCAGTGTTCCCTTGCAGGTCGCCCTCGCGATCCTCGCGGCTGCGCTCTTCGGCGCGTGGGTGATGTCCGGCAAGCCTGATACCCGAGGCGTCGCGCCTCAACTGCACGACGGCCGCAGTTCGGACTCGCTCAACAGCGGCTCGATGCTGCGCACGATCCCCGCGCGACGGAACGCCCGCGTGCCGCCTGACACACGACGAGCGATGCCGGGTGCGACCCTCGACGAGGAGGTCCGTCACCCTGCGGGCATGTGCGAGCCGCAGCCAGCGACGAGCCGGTCAGCCCACGGCTCCACGCCTTGCACGAGATACATGGAGGCGATCAGGTTCATCAGCGCGCCGACCGCGAAGAACTGCGCCGTCTCCTCGTCTGCGAGCCCGCCGACCCGTTCGACGTAGGCGAAGAGATCGCCGACTCCGTTCCGTACAACGGTGCGGATGTCGGGATCGCCGCAGGCGGCGTACGCCTGCATT
>JBKPHO010000508.1:0-5457 GCA_046729915.1 Actinomycetota bacterium
GAAGAGCGGCGGCCGCAACACGTACGGCCGCATCACGCGGCGCCACCAGGGCGGCGGCCACAAGCGCCGGTACCGCAAGATCGACTTCAAGCGCGTCAAGGACGGGGTGCCGGCGAAGGTGGCCGCGATCGAGTACGACCCGAACCGGTCGGCCCGCATCGCCCTGCTCCACTACGCGGACGGCGCCAAGTCCTACATCCTCGCGCCCGCGCGGCTGCGGGTCGGCGCGACCGTGGAATCCGGTCCGGGCGCCGACATCAAGCCCGGCAACGCGCTGCCGCTCGCCAACATCCCGACGGGCACGCTGGTGCACAACGTCGAGCTGAAGCCGGGCAAGGGCGGCCAGCTCGCGCGCAGCGCCGGCTCCGGGATCCAGCTCGTGGCGAAGGACGAGGGCCAAGGCGTGCTTCGGCTACCATCGGGCGAGCTGCGGCGGGTCCCACTGACGTGCCGGGCAACGATCGGGCAGGTCGGCAACGTCGACCACGAGAACGTCTCCGGCGGCAAGGCGGGACGCAGCCGCTGGCTGGGCAAGCGGCCGACGGTGCGCGGCTCCGCGATGAACCCCGTCGACCACCCGCACGGCGGCGGCGAGGGGAAGTCGAAGGGCGGGCGGCATCCGGTCACACCGTGGGGCGTGCCGACGCTCGGCAAGCGCACCCGGCACAAGCACAAGGAATCCGACAACCTGATCGTCCGCGGCCGCCGCCGCGGCAAGGAGAAGAGATGAGCCGCTCGAGCAAGAAGGGGCCGTTCGTGGAGGAGCGGCTGCTGAGCCGAATCAGCGCGATGAACGACACCGGGTCGAAGCAGATGGTCCGGACCTGGTCGCGCGCGTCCACGATCTTCCCGGAGATGGTCGGGCACACGATCGCCGTCCACGACGGCCGCAAGCACGTGCCGGTCTTCATCACCGAGCAGATGGTCGGGCACAAGCTCGGCGAGTTCGCGCCGACTCGGACCTTCCGCGGCCACTCGGGCGATCGCAAGGCCGAGGTGAGGCGCTAGTGGCGACTGCCGAGCGCCAGGAGGTCCAGGCCGTGGCCAAATGGGTGCGCATGTCGCCCCGCAAGGCGCGGCTCGTGGTCGAGCACATCCGGGGCCGGTCGGTCCCGGAAGCCCGGACCGTGCTCGCGTTCACTCAGCGCGCGGCCGCGCGCGAGATCGAGAAGGTGCTGCGCTCGGCGGTCGCCAACGCGGAGGCGAACCACAACCTCGAGGGCGACGACCTCATGGTCTCGGCGGCCTTCGTCGACGAGGGTCCGGTGCTGAAGCGCTGGCGCGCCCGCGCGCGTGGCCGCGCTGCGCGGATCCGCAAGCCGACGTGCCACATCACAGTGCGCCTCACGCCGCTTGAAGCACCTCGCCAGCCGGAAGCGCCTCCGGCGGCTTCGCCGGCGGAGGAGGAAAAGCCAGAGCGTTCCCGTCGTACATCTGCCAAGGCGAAGCCGAAAGCACAAACCAGTGCCGCGAAGAAGTCGGAGACTTCTTCGCGGGGAGAGACGGAGGAGGCCTAGTGGGCCAGAAGATTCATCCCGGCGGGCTGCGTGTCGGCGTCATCCACGACTGGAAGTCGAACTGGTACACGGGCGCGAAGGAATTCCCGGCATTCCTGCTCGAGGACATCAAGATCCGCGAGCACATCTACGGGAAGCTCGCGCACGCGGGCCTGTCCGACATCCTGATCCGCAAGGACGCCCAGCGGATCACGATCGACATCTACACCGCCCGCCCAGGAATCGTGATTGGCAAGTCCGGGGTCGAGGTCGATGCGCTCCGCAAGGAGATCCACGGCATGACCAACAAGGCCGTGCACATCAACCTCAACGAGATCAAGCGGCCCGAGCTCGACGCGAAGCTCGTGGCGCAGTCGATCGCGGAGCAGCTCGAGAACCGCGTCAGCTTCCGGCGCGCGATGAAGCGCTCCCTCGCCTCGGCGATCCGCTCGGGCGCCCAGGGCGTGAAGGTGCAGTGCGGCGGCCGGCTCGCGGGCACCGAGATGAGCCGCTCGGAGAGCTACTCGGAGGGCCGCGTGCCCCTGCACACGATCCGCGCGGACATCGACTACGGCTTCGCAGAGGCGAAGACGACCTTCGGCCGCATCGGCGTGAAGGTCTGGATCAACAAGGGCGAGATCATGCCGGAGGGCTACGAAGGCGTCACGCAGCGCGATGCGCGGCTCGGCGACCAGGACCAGGCGCGCCGTCGCGGCGGCACTGCCGAGGGCCTCGGCGCCTCCCGCGAGGGCGGACGCGGACGTGGTCCCGACCGCGAGGGGCTCGGCCCGGTGCGGCAGCGCAGGCGCGGCCAGGGCGGCGGCCAGCGCAGGCCCGGCGGCCGCGGACGCGGTCCCGCGCAGCAGGACAACGTCGAGCGCCCGCGCACCGACGAGACGGCGACCTCGGAGGCCGGGAGAGAGCAGCCGGCGGTCGAGCCGGAGACGCCCGTCGTCCCGGACGCGGTGGCCGACGCTCCCGACACGACGACGCCCAAGAAGCAGGTCGAGGACCCGACGAAGCTCGAGTCCTCCGGCGATGAGTCGAACGAAAAGAGCTCCGGCTGATGCTCCTTCCGAAGAAGACGAAGTACCGCAAGTACCAGCGAGGTCGCCGCCGCGGGATCTCCAAGGGCCAGACGACCGTGCAGGCGGGCGACTACGGCCTGAAGGCGCTCGAGGCCGGCTGGGTCACCAACCGGCAGATCGAGGCTGCGCGAATCGCGATGACCCGCAAGATCCGCCGCGGCGGGAAGGTGTGGATCAACGTCTTCCCCGACAAGCCGGTGACCCAGAAGCCTGCCGAGACCCGCATGGGCTCGGGCAAAGGCGCGCCGGAGCACTGGGTCGCGGTCGTGAAGCCCGGACGCGTGATGTTCGAGCTCGCCGGGGTCGACGCCCCGCTGGCGAAGGAAGCCCTGCGCCTTGCGGGCCGAAAGCTGCCGATCAAGACCAAGGTCGTGACCAGGGAGGCTGATCTGTTTGCGAGCTAGAGAGCTGCGCGACCTGACCGACGAGGAGCTGGAGGACCGGCTGGCAGACACGCGGCAGGAGCTCTTCAACCTGCGCTTCCAGTCGGCCACGGGCGCTCTGGAGAACCCGGCGCGGCTGAAGCTCGCCAAGCGCGAGATCGCGCGCATCCTCACCGTCCGCAACGAGCGGGCGTCGAGCCTGATGAGAGAGACCAATGCCTGACGAGAAAAACGCCACAGAGAACGAGAAGCAGGAAGCCGAGCCGGCAGAGGCAGAAGCCGAGCCGACGGAGCCGGAGGCCGAGGAGGTCGAGGAGACCCCGGTCGCGGAAGAGCCTGCGCCCGAGAAGCCCGAGGCTGCAGCCGAGGAGTCGGCGGCCGAAGAGACGCCGGCGGAGGAGCCTGCCGCCGAGGAGCCTGAGGCGGAGGCCGAGCCGGAGGCGGCTCCGGCGCAGCCCGCGCCCAAGCCGAAGCGCAAGCGCCTGCCGCGGTCCCAGCGCCACCGGCACGTCAAGCCGAAGCGCGAGCGGCCGGCGCAGCGACGCCCGATCGTCCGCCTGCCGAAGCCCGAGCACGTGCGCGGCCGCAGCCAGGAGCGCCGTGGCGTCGTCGTCTCGGATGCGATGGACAAGACGATCGTGGTCAAGGTCGACACGGTGAAGGCGCACCCGAAGTACAAGAAGGTCGTCCGCCGCTCGACGAAGTTCCACGCGCACGACGAGCAGAACACGGCCAAGGTCGGCGACCTCGTCCGCATCGTCGAGACGCGGCCGCTGAGCAAGACGAAGTACTGGCGCCTAGCGGAAGTCCTGGAGGAAGCTAAGTGACCCTCCCAGCAACAGTTAGTGCGCCTCTGGCGCGCGATCCACGGCGCATTCCGGCGTCCTCGGCCGCGCCCGGGCGGTCCCGCCCGAACGCGGCCTGTGTCCTTGGACTGCTTGCGCCTCGCACGCCAGAGACGCGAAACCGTCACTGGGAGGATCACCGATGATCCAGCAGGAGTCCCGGCTGCGCGTCGCCGACAACACGGGCGCGCGCGAGATCCTCTGCATCCGCGTCAAGGGCGGTTCGCACCGCCGCTACGCGCGCGTGGGCGACGTCATCACCGCGACGGTCAAGACGGCGAGCCCGCAGGGGGCGGTCAAGAAGGGCGAGGTCGTCCAGGCCGTGGTCGTGCGCACGCGCAAGCCGTTCGGTCGCAACGACGGGACCTCGATCGCCTTCGACGAGAACGCGGCCGTGCTGATCGACAGCGCCCGCAACCCGCGCGGAACCCGCATCTTCGGGCCGGTGGCGCGCGAGCTGCGGGAGAAGAACTTCATGAAGATCGTTTCGCTCGCCCCGGAGGTTTTGTGATGGCGCACACCATGAGAGTCAGGAAGGGCGACCTAGTCCACATGCTCTCGGGCAAGGACCGCGGCAAGCAGGGCCGCGTGATCGAGGCGCGCCCGCGCGAGAAGCGCGTCGTCGTCGAGAACCTGAACGTCGTCAAGCGTCACACGCGGCCGCGCCCGATGCGCGACGCCAACCGCATGGGCGGGGCGCAGATGATCCCCGGGGGCGTGATCGAGAAGCCGGCGCCGGTACCGGTCGGCAACGTCATGCTCGTCTGCCCGACCTGCAACCGGCCGACGCGCATCGGCATGACAACCAAGGAAGTGAAGGGCCGCGAGGTCCACGCGCGCATTTGCAAGCGCGCCGACTGCGGCCAGGAGATCGACAAGTGAGGCGTCGCTTGCGATGCCGTCCTCAGGACGCACGGGCTTTGCCCGGGCGTCCGTCTGAACTGAACAGTCGATGCCACGTCCGTCAGGAGATCGACAAGTGAGGCGTCGCTTGCGATGCCGTCCTCAGGACGCACGGGCTTTGCCCGGGCGTCCGTCTGAACTGACCGGTCGATGCCACGTCCGTCAGGAGATCGACAAGTGAGCGCACAGGCGAACGGATACGAGCCACGGCTGAAGACCGCCTACGAGCGGGAGGTCCGCCCGCGCCTGAAGGACGAGCTCGGCCTGAGCTCGACGATGCAGGTGCCGCGCCTCCAGAAGATCACGCTCAACATGGGAGTGGGCGAGGCGAAGACCGACGCGAAGGCGCTCGACAGCGCGATCGACGAGCTGACCACGATCGCCGGTCAGCGCGCCCACGTGCGCCGTGCCCGGAAGTCGATCGCGGGCTTCAAAGTGCGCGAGGGCATGCCGGTGGGCGCGCGCGTGACGCTGCGCGGCGCACGCATGTGGGAGTTCCTCGACCGCCTCGTCTCGATCGCGCTCCCGCGCATCCGCGACTTCCGCGGTCTGAGCCCGCGCTCGATGGACGGCCGCGGCAACTTCTCGCTCGGGATCCGCGAGCAGATCATCTTCCCGGAGATCGACTACGACCAGATCGCCGGCATCCGCGGCCTCGACGTCGCGATCACGACCACGGCGGCGGACGACGAGCAGGGCCTTGCGCTCCTGCGCGCCCTCGGGATGCCGTTCCAGCGAGACA
>JBKPHO010000509.1:0-3324 GCA_046729915.1 Actinomycetota bacterium
TGCCGCTGCTTTCGCACAGCCTGCTCGAGACTTGGAGGCGCAGGAGCGGCCGGATGCTGACCCTGATCGGCTACCTGCAGTCCGGCGGAGTGCAGGGAGCGATCGCGCAGACGGCCGAGTCGGTCTACCGCGGCCTCTCCCCGGATCAGCAGGTCCTCGCCAGGAACGTCTTCCTACGCCTGACCGAGCTCGGCGACGGGACCGAGGACACGCGCCGCCGCGTCTCGGTAGCCGAGCTCGTCCCGCGGCCCGAGCGGGAGGCGGACGTTCGCGAGCTCCTGCAGGTCCTCGCCGACGCCCGGCTGGTCACCCTCGGCGAGGGCACGGCCGAGGTGTCACACGAGGCGCTGATCCGCCACTGGCCGACGCTGCGCGCGTGGCTCGACGAGGACCGTGAGGGCAGGCTCCTCCACCGGCGGTTGACCGAGGCTGCGCAGGAGTGGGACGCGCTCGGGCGCGACGCGGGCGCGCTCTTCCGCGGAGCTCGTCTTGCCACCACTGGCGACTGGGCCACTGCGCACGACCCCGAGCTGAACCAGCTCGAGCGCGACTTCCTGACCGCCAGCCGTCAGGCGAGCGAGCACGAGGCCGAGCGCCAGCGGCGCGCAAACCGCCGCCTGCGCGTTCTGCTCGCCTGCGTTGGTGCGGCGCTGGTGGTGGCGTTGATCGCGGGATCCTTCGCGTTGGTGCAGCGCGGGCGGGCGCGGCGCTCGGCGACGGTCGCCCAGGCGGGACGTCTCGCCGCCCAGTCGCGCGAGGTCGCGGCGAAGCATCCCGACCTGGCACTCCTCCTCGCACTCGAGGCCGGCCGGCTCGACGACTCGGTCGACTCCCGCGGCACGCTCCTGGGCGCGCTCGAGCATGGATCGCGAATTCGCGCGTGGCTCCAGGGGTTCGACACCCCCGTTGAGGCTACGGCGTTCAGCCCCGACGGCAAGCTCCTGGCGAGCGTGACGCTGGATGGAACCGCGCTGTGGGACACGGCGACGTGGCGTCCCGTCGGGCCGCCGCTGCGATCGTCGCAGGGGGGCTGGCAGGGGGTCGACTTCAGCCCCGACGGCCGGACATTGGCGATCGCGGGCGGAAAGGGCCGCGTGGAACTATGGAACGTATCGACCCGGAGAAAGCTTCGGGAGCTGACGGACCCCGCGGCGGCGAGATCAGGTGAGCCCGCGCTCGCCGTTGTCCGATAC
This sequence comes from Actinomycetota bacterium, assembly GCA_046729915.1. Taxonomy (GTDB): domain Bacteria; phylum Actinomycetota; class Thermoleophilia; order Gaiellales; family Gaiellaceae; genus AC-32. Next base: position 1,194 of record JBKPHO010000509.1, read on the forward strand.
AGCCCCGACGGCAGCGTCATCGCCGCGGCTTCACAAGAGACGAACCACGTCACACTATGGGCCACTGCGAGTGGTCAGGTGATCGGCCGGCCGATCACCACCAATCCGCCGGGATCGGGAGCGCAATCGATCTCGTTCAGCCCGGACTCGAAGCGGATCGCCGTGCCGGGGGCTCCCGGAACCGTGGGGATCTGGGAGGTCGTCACGGGACGCCGGGTCGGAAGACCACTCGCGGTCGGGAGCGCGGACGTGGAATCGGCGATCTTCGCCGACGGCGGCCGGACGCTCATCGCGAGCGACGACTCCGGTTCGGTGTCCGTGATTGACATCGGAACGGGACGACCGATCCACCCGCCGCTTTCGGTCGGGGACCAGCCTGCCGCCTCGCTGGATCTCAGTCCCGATGGACGACTGCTGGCCGCGGCTTCGTTCGAGGGATCTGTCTTCGTGTGGGACGCGACGACCGGCGCGCCGTACGGCCCCACGCTCAGGGCCGACACGAGTCCGGTCAACGATGTCGCGTTCAGCCCCGACGGCCGTACCTTGGTGAGCTCACACCTGCGTTCGGCGGTCGTCTGGAACCTGAATGGAGACCAGGTGATCGGACGGCCACTGGGCGGGCCCACGAGCCTGATCACCGACGTGTCTTTTAGCCACGACGGCAAACGGCTTGCCGCGGGGCGGTTCGACGGCCACACGATCTTGTACGACACGGAGACGCGACGACAGGCTCTCCGGATCGACATCGGTTCGGTCGTCACCGCAGTCGCCTTCCATCCCCATGGAAACCTCCTCGCGGTCGGAACGATCGACGGGAAGGCGCGACTCTTCGATACGAAGAGCGGGGCGGCCGTCGGCTCCTTGCTCGGCGGGGGGCGCTCGGCGGTCTGGCAGATCGCCTTCAGCCCCGACGGTCGCCTGCTCGCAGTGGCCGTGGATCCAAACGGCGTGGACGGGTTCTCCGGCCAGCAGCGGCAGGGCGAGGTGCAGCTCTGGGACGTGCACTCCCGTAGGCGCGTGGGGCAGGCGATCGCGCCGGGGGGCGGATCGGTGCTCTCCGTGGCCTTCAACCCGGACGGCACGCTGCTCGCGACCGGTAGCTACTTCGGGCGGCTGGATCTGTGGGACGTGCCCACCCACGCCGGCCACGGCACGCCGATAAGGTTGGCGGACGATGGCTTCCCGAGCATTGCATTCGATCCGAGTGGCCGGCTCGTCGCGGCCGGCGGAGCGATCGGACCGGTGCGGGTGTGGCGCGTGGCCGATCAGCGGCCGGCCTTTCCGCCCCTCGCCGGCCACACCGGTCCGGTCACCGGGGCGGCTTTTGACCCGGCCGGCTCGTTTCTCGCAAGCACGAGTCTGCACGGCGGGACGCGGCTGTGGGACCCGCCCACGGGTCTCGGCTACGACGACGAGCTGGTCGCAAGTGCGAGGCCTGGCTCGCTCGTATCGTCCATCGACCTCCCGCCATTCCTCGGGCTGCGGAACGCGTTCAGCCCGGATGGCAAGCTGCTGGCTGTCGCCGGAGTCGAGACACTCGCGATGCTGTGGGACGTCGACCCGGCGGTCTGGCGCCAGCGTGCCTGCGCGATCGTCGGCCGAAACCTCAGCCGCGAGGAATGGAAGCTTTACCTGCCTTCGGGGACGCAATATCGCGCGACGTGCTCGGAGTGGCCCACCGGCTGAGGCGGTTCTTCGGCGTGACTCGGAGCAGGCCCGTACTGTCAGTCGCCTGACCTTCCTAGGCCGCAACAACGCGCAGTGAGCGGAGAAAAACGACCTTTCGTAGCTAGACTCGAGCGGGTCGATGGGTCTGATGGGCTACTTCAACGGCTTCGGCGGGCGCGACATGGCGGTCGATCTCGGGACCGCGAACACGCTCGTCTACGTGCGCGGCCGCGGCATCGTGCTTTCCGAGCCGAGCGTCGTCGCGATCGACCAGCGCACCGGCGAGGTCCACGCCGTCGGCGTCGAGGCCAAGCGCATGCTTGGCCGCACGCCCGGCACGATCTCGGCCATCCGGCCGCTGAAGGACGGCGTCATCGCCGACTTCGACGTCACCGAGCAGATGCTGCGGCACTTCATCCAGAAGGTGCACCAGCACCGCTTCGCGCACCCGCGCGTGGTCGTC
>JBKPHO010000510.1:0-1130 GCA_046729915.1 Actinomycetota bacterium
CGCCGTAGGAGTTGAACTCGCGCCGCTCGACGCCGTGCTCGATCAGGTACTGCCCGGCCGGGCTCTCGGGCTTGATCGACCCGGCCGGCGAAATGTGGTCGGTGGTGACGCTGTCGCCGAGTGAGACCAGGCAGCGCGCGCCCTCGATGTCGACGAGTGGCTCGGGCTCGGGCGGCATGCCGTCGAAGAACGGGGGCCGGCGGATGTAGGTCGAGGCCTGATCCCAGGCGTACAGGTTGCCCTCGGGCACGGGCAACGCCTGCCAGCGCTCGTCGCCGGTGAACACGTCCTCGTAGCGCGAGCGGAACATGCTCCCGTCGAGCGCGGCCGCGACGGCTGCCTCGATCTCCTCGGAGGCGGGCCAGAGGTCGCGCAGGAAGACGTCGTTGCCGTCGCGGTCCTGCCCGATCGGCTCGGTTACGAGGTCGAGGTCCATCCGCCCGGCGAGCGCGTAGGCGACGACCAGCGGCGGAGAGGCGAGGTAATTCGCCTTCACCTCGGGATGGATGCGCGCCTCGAAGTTGCGGTTCCCGCTCAGCACCGAGCAGACGACGAGGTCGCCCTCCTCCACGGCGGCGGAGATCGGCTCCGGTAGCGGCCCGGAGTTCCCGATGCAGGTCGTGCAGCCGTACCCGACGGTGTGAAAGCCGAGCTCCTCGAGGTACGGCGTCAGGCCGGCCTTCTCGTAGTAGTCGGTGACCACGCGCGAGCCGGGCGCAAGCGACGACTTGACCCACGGCTTGCGCTCGAGCCCCAGCTCGACGGCCTTCTTGGCGAGCAGGCCGGCGCCGAGCATCACCTGCGGGTTCGAGGTGTTCGTGCAGCTCGTGATCGCCGCGATCACGACCGAGCCGTCGCGGATCTCGACCTCCTCGCCGTCCACCTCGGCGTGTGCGCTGCGTAGCTCCTGGCGCTCCGCGACCGCGACGCGCGCCAGGTCGGGCTCGGCGACGCGTGAGCCGGGCTCCTGTGACGCTGCCGGGTCGCTTGCCGGGAAGCTATCCTCGACCGCGCGGTCGAGGGTGCCGTTGCCGTAGCCGGCGCCGAAGCTCGGCAGGGAACCGAGGAACGACTCCTTCGCCTCGGTCAGGGGCACACGGTCCTGCGGGCGGCGCGGCCCCGCGAGGCTC
>JBKPHO010000511.1:0-5255 GCA_046729915.1 Actinomycetota bacterium
GAGCTCCTCCTGGATGTCCTCGTCGAGCGCCTCGCGGATCTCCTGGGCGCGCACGCCGTCCGGGTTGACCGAGTTGGCGAGGTAGCTCATCACCGTCTCGACCTCCATCCAGTAGGCCTTCTCGAGCAGGTCGAGGATCTCCGCGCGCTTCTCCTCGTTCTCGGGGGCGAGAATCCCCGGCCCCGTCGTCCTGGTCGCCATGGCGGCTCCTTCCTCTCGGGTTGTCGAAGGTCTACCCGATCGGCGCTCGTTGACGCGTCGTGCGATACAAGTCGCACGTGACCGTCGCCGAGACCCTCGGCCAGCTGGCCCTCTTCGCCGACCTGACTCCATCACAGCTCGAGGCGATTGCGCACTCGCACGAGGAGGACGTTTTCGCAGCGGGCGAGCGAGTGCTGCGGCGCGGGCTCAGCGGCGGCAACTTCTACGTCATCCTCGAAGGCGAGGCCGCGGTCGAGATCCGCGGCGAGGAGCGCTTCCGGCTCGGGCGCGGCGAGTTCTTCGGCGAGATCTCGGCGCTGACCGGCGAGCCGCCGACCGCAGACGTCGTCGCGGCGACGACGCTCCGCTGCCTCGTCATCCCTGCCGCGCAGCTCGAGCGCCTCCTGCTCGAACGCCCGCAGTTCATGCTGCGCCTGCTGCGGATGGAGGCGCGCCGCCTCCAGGGCACGGTCGATTGGCGACCGTAGAGCGGCCCTTCCCGCCCGGCGACTACGACGTCGTGGTGGTCGGCAGCGGCCCGGGCGGGCTGCAGACCAGCTACTGGCTGCGGCGGCTCGGGATCCGGCACGCAGTGCTCTCGCGGGACGAACAGCCGGGCGGGATGTTCCAGCACTTCCCGATCTTCCAGCGGCTGATCACGTGGACGAAGCCCGACGCCCCGGTCGAGCGCACCTCACGTGAGTACGAGTGGTACGACCACAACAGCCTGCTCGCTGAGGAGCCTGACCTGAAGGCGCTCGTGCCCGCGCTGATGGACCGCGCCTTCGACCTGCCCTCGCGGGCCGAGATGGAGGCCGGCCTCGTCGCCTTCGCCGGGCGGGCGAAGCTCGAGGTGCGCTACGGCTGCATGTGGGAGTCGACGCGGCACGAAGAAGGCCAGGTCGCGCTCGTCACGAGCGACGGCGAGTACCGCTGCCGCGCCGTCGTGTTCGCCGTTGGTGTGACCGAGCCGTGGTGGGCGAGCGTGCCCGGCCTCGAGCACGCCCCGCACTACGTCGACACGCAGGAGCCGCAGCGCTATGCCGGCCGCAACGTCTTCGTCGTCGGCAAGCGCAACTCCGGCTTCGAGGTTGCCCAGGGCATCCTGCCGTGGGCGCGCAGCATCGTCCTCGGCTCGCCGCGGCCGGTGCAGACCGACGCGCTGGCGCTCTCGGGCCTGCGGGTGCGCTATCTGCACCCCTACGACGAGTACGCGCGCGGCGGCCCCGGCACATACGTCCTCGACGTGTCGATCGAGCGGGTCGAGCGCTCGGGCGACGGCTTCCGCGTCGTCGCGCGCGGGACGACGTGGGACGGAACGCTCGAGTTCGAGGTCGACGACGTGATCGCCGCCACCGGCTTCCAGACGCCGCTCGGCGACCTGCCGCAGCTCGGGCTCGTGACCGTCGCCGAGGGGCGCATTCCGGCGCTGACGCCGTTCTGGGAGAGCGTTTCCCTCCCGGGCGTCTTCTTCGCGGGGAATGCATCGCAGGGCGCCCGCGGGATCGGCAAGCGCGGCGCCGGCGCGAGCTCCACCTCGGTGAACGGCTTCCGCTACAACGCCCGCGTCCTCGCCCGGGACCTCGCGCGGAGGCTGAACGGCCACACGCCGCCGAGAGAGCCGGTTCCCGACGTCGTCTCGTTCCTGCTGCACGAGCTGAGCAGCGCGCCGGACCTCTGGGTGCAGAAGGGCTACCTCTGCCGAGTCGTCTCCGTCGACGACGGAGCGTTCGTGGACGACGACGTGGTGCCGCTCGCGAGCTTCCTCGACTCTCCGGGCCCGGACGCGTTCGCCGCCAGCGTCGAGGTCGACGACGCCGGCACGATCATCCCCACGCTGTACCTGCGCAGGCGAGGCGAGATCCTGGAGCACCAGCTCGAGCCGCACCCGCTGCACGAGTACGAGCGCGATCCCTACCGCAAGGAGGTCTCGGCGCTCGTCGGTCGTTGACCGGGCGTAAACCACCTCGCGGCCGGGAATGAGGGCCGCCGTGAGCACCGTCGCCGCCTGGCTCCTCGTCCGTCTCCGCCTCCTCGTCGTACCGGCCTGGATCGTCGCCGCCGTCCTGGCGACGACGCAGCTGCCCTCGTTCACCGACCGGCCCTCGTCCGAGCTCGGCGGCCTCGTTCCGACGAACTCGCAGTCCGCGGACGTCGAGAGGCAGGGCGCGGCCGCCTTCGGGACGCCGCTCCTCTCGCGCGTGGCGATCGTCCAGCGCGATCCCGGAGGGCTTTCCCGGGACGAGCAGGCGCGCGCTTTGCGGCGGGCCGTGCGGATCGACCGCGGGCAGGACGAGGCCCTGCACAGCATCGCCTTCGCGCTGCCGATCTCGAACGCGGGCGGAGTCTTCCCGTCCTCGCGCGAGCACGGGACGACGGTGATCACGTACCTGTACTTCCGGCCGGCCACGAGCATCGGCGCCCAGCTCGCGCTGGCGCACACGTACGAGGAGCGCATTCGCAGGGCGGGCGACCCGGTCGCAGGCGTGACCGGCACGATCGCGGCCCGGGAGGCGGAGTTCGAGGAGATCAACCACGCACTTCCGCTCGTCGAGGCGGCGACCGTGGCGCTGATCGCGCTGATCCTCCTCGTCGTCTTCCGCGCCGTCGGTCCTCCGCTCGTCACGCTTGCAGCGGCCGCTGTCTCCTACCTGATTTCGGTCCGGCTGCTCACCTGGCTGGCCGACTGGATGGGGACCGAGATTCCGCGCGAGGTGCAGCCGGTGCTCGTCGCGCTGTTGCTCGGGCTCACGACGGACTACGCGGTGTTCTTCCTCTCCGGCGTTCGGGGTCGGCTCGTCGAAGGCGAATCCCCTGTGCGCGCGGCGTACGGGACGGCGAGAACCGTCCTGCCGATCGTGGTCACGGCCGGGCTGATCGTCGCCGTGGGCTCCGGGTCGCTCGTGATCGGGAACCTCGGCTTCTTCCGGGCCTTCGGCCCCGGGATGGCGGTGACCGTGCTCGTCACGCTCGCGGTCGCGGCGACGCTCGTTCCGGCGCTGCTCGCGATCTTCGGCCGGGCGCTGTTCTGGCCGGGGCTGCGAACGGCCGAGCCACGCGAGCCGTCGGAGCGCCGCCGCCGGCTCGGGAGGTTCGCGACGGCGCGCCCAATCGCGATCGCGCTGGTGGTCGTGACGACCGCCGGCCTGATCGTCGCCGCGAGCGAGGCGCGTTCGACGGCGCTGGGGCTCACGCTCCTCCGCGGGCTGCCGCCCTCGAATGAAGTCACGCGCGCCTCCGCGGCGGCCGGGGCCGGCTTCACGCGCGGGATCATCGCGCCGACCGAGATCCTCTTACGCGGGCAGGAGCTCGGCGAACAGCGAGACCGGCTGGTGAGGTTCCAGTCGTCGCTCGCCGAGATGCACGGCGTCGCGGGGGTGATCGGCGTCGCCGACCAGCCGGAGTGGGTGCACCAGCCGCTGTTCGTCAACAGCCGGGGCGATGCCGCGCGCTTCGCCGTCGTCCTGAACGACGATCCGCTGAGCACCCGCGCGATCAGCACGCTCCACCGCCTCCAGGACGGCCTCCCCTCGATGCTGCAGCGGGCGGGCCTGGGCGACGCCGAGTTCGGGGTCGCCGGCGACACTGCGCTGGCCGGCGAGGCGGTGAAGACGGTTCACAGCGACATCGCGAGGGTCGCAATCGCGCTGCTGCTGGCGAACCTCGTGCTGCTCGCGCTCTTCCTGCGCGCGCTGCTCGCTCCGCTCTACCTGCTCGCGGCGAGCGTGCTCGCGCTCACGGCCGCGATCGGCATCACGACGTGGGTCTTCCAGGACCTGCTGGGCCACCAGGACCTGACCTACTACGTCCCCTTCGCCGCCGCGGTCCTGCTGCTCTCGCTCGGCTCCGACTACAACATCTTCATCGCGGGCCGGATCTGGCAGGAGGCGGAGCGGCGGCCGTTCCGCGCTGCGATTCGCTACGCGACACCGCGCGCTTCGGGCACCATCGCGACCGCCGGCGTGACGCTGGCCGGCTCCTTCGCGCTGCTGGCGCTGATCCCGATCCGGCCGATGCGGGAGCTCGCCTTCGTGATGGCGGTCGGGATCCTCGTCGACTCCTTCCTCGTCCGCTCGATCCTGGTGCCCTCGCTGGCGGCGAGCTTCGGGCGCGCCTCGTGGTGGCCCAACACGCCCCCGCGCCCCGAGCCCGCGCCGAAAGCCGTCCGGGCGCAGGCGTCCCTTCCGAACGACGGAAGCTAACTCGCAAGATCGCCGCGCCGACCGCATCTGTGGAGTGGGGAAGCCGGGCGGGACTGTGCCCGGATGGATTGGCGGCCTAGCCACCCAGGCGCGTCCGGCTCCCCGACAACGACGTTGCCGAGGCGCGAACAGATGGGTCAAGGGTCGCGATAGCCCGCAGCCACGAGGGGCTCGTACTCGGGGTGGCGCTCGATGTAGTGCGCGATGAACGGACAGAGCGGAACGACCGCGAGCCCCTGGCGGCGCGCGTCTTCGAGCACTGCCTCGGCGAGACGTTTTCCGCAGCCCTGGCCCTCGCAGGACTCGTCGACTTCGGTGTGCGTGAAGGCGATCCGCCCGTCCCGCCGTCGATAGGCGGCAAGGCCGATCAGGTGCCCGTCCAGCCGCAGCTCGTAGCGGCTCGCCTCCGGGACGTCGACGACCTCCGCCTCAGCGAAGGAGCCCACTGCCTCCTCGAGCTCGTCGGTGCCCCGGAAGTATTCGATCAGCTGCCCGGCCGCGTCCGACTCGCGGGCGTCGCGGTGATCGGCGAACCGACGGCGGTGGGCTGCGGCGAACTGCCACGGCTCGCGCTCGTGCAGGTGCGCGAAGATCTCCCGAGTGCCGCGAAAGACCCGGCCGTCCTCGGTCTCCAGCACGGGCATCTGGTCGGTGCCCGTCAGGCCGCGCAGAAGCTCGCGCTCGTCCGGCCACGGCTCGACCTGCCGCGCGATGAAGTCGATCCCGAGCTCCGTCAAGACCTCGCGCACCGCCGAAGAGAACGGGCACCACTCGGCCTGGTAAAGCGTCAGCACGGCGTCAGCTGCGGAAGCCGATTTCCTTGTGCGTGCCGTCGCAGAAGGGCTTGTTGCC
>JBKPHO010000512.1:0-2729 GCA_046729915.1 Actinomycetota bacterium
CGAAGAAGATGGCTGACAACACGGTTTGGTTCATCACTGGTGCGGGCCGTGGCATGGGCGTCGACATCGCCCAGGCCGCGCTCGCCGCCGGCCACGCAGTCGTCGCGACCGGCCGCAACACCGAAGCCGTGGCCGACGCCGTCGGCGAGGCTGACGACCTGCTCGTCGTCGAGCTCGACATCACGAGCCTGGCGTCGGCCGAGGCGGCGGTGCAGGCGGCGCTCGAGCGGTTCGGCCGCATCGACGTGCTGGTCAACAACGCCGGCAACTTCTACGCCGGCTTCTTCGAGGAGCTGACGCCGGTGCAGATCGAGCGGTCGCTGACGACGAACCTTGTCGGGCCGATGAACGTCACCCGCGCCGTGCTCCCCGTGATGCGCGAGCAACGGTCGGGGAACGTCGTCACGATCACGTCGACCGCCGGCATCGTCGGGCAGGAGTTCTGCTCGGCCTACGCCGCCGCCAAGTTCGGGGTTGAGGGGTGGATGGAGTCGCTGCGGTTCGAGGTCGAGCCGTTCGGCATCCACACCACGATCGTGGAGCCGGGCTTCTTCCGCACCGATTTGCTCGAAAAGGAGTCAACGGCCTACGCCGGCTTGTCGATCGACGACTACGCCGAGCGCACCGCCCAGACCCGGCCCGCCTGGGAGGCGATGAGCGGCAAGCAGGGCGGCGACCCCGCGAAGCTCGCTAAGGCTCTGGTTACCGTCGTCGAACAGGACCAGCCGCCGCTGCGCTGGGTTGCAGGCACGGACGCGGTCGAGACCGTCGAGCAGAAGGCAAACGACCTGCTCGCGCAGGTCGATGCCTACCGCAGCCTGTCGTCGTCGCTCGCGCTCGACGAGGCTCATGCCGGTGAGAGGTAGTTAGGCACACAGATAACGCTCATGTGACTTTCCCGCACTCACCGTCATCCTCGGCGGAGGCGGGCTTTGCCCGCCGGAGCCTCAACTGCGCGGGAAGCGCGTCAACATGACGAGGGGGATCACGGGGGAAACCGGGTTTCCCCCGTGAAGCGAGCGCGCCTAAGGCGCGCGACGCGCACTCCGCCGGTCCCGAGCGCGACCCCGCAGAGGATCAGCGCGAGGCCCCCGAACGCCGCCGCGCCGAATCGCTCGTCGAGGAAGACTGCGCCGTACGCCAGGGCGATCGGCGGGATCAGATAGGTCACGAGTGCGGCGTACGCGGCGCCGGCCCCGGTGATCAGCCCGAAGAACAGGAGGTACGCCAGTGCGGTGCCGGGCACCCCGAGCGCGACGACCGAGCCGATCGTCTTCCATCCGGGCATGTCGTGCGGCGCCTCGACGACTCCGACGGGGAGCGCGACGACTGCCGCGATGGCGGTCGACGCGAGCGCCACGACCATCGGAGGCACGGCGCTGAGGTGCCGACCCGTGAGCAGGCCGCCGACGCCGTAGCAGAACGCCATCCCGACCACAGCAAGCGCGCCGAGTACCTTGCCCTCGGGCTGTGCCCCGACGAGCAGGGCGACCCCCACGAAGCCGACGGCGACGCCGAGCAGCCGGCTGCCGGTCACGCGAACCTCCCGGAAGGCCACGAACGCCAGCAGCGCGTTGAAGATCGGGACCGCGGCCTGGATGATCGACGCCAGGCCGGAGTCGATTCGCGTCTCGCCCCACGACAGCAGCCAGAAAGGGATCGCCGTGTTGACGAGCGCGACCACGACCAGCCACGGCGCGTTCTGGCGCACGTGCAGCAGGGTCTCGCGGGTGCCGACGGCGAAGGGAACGAGCAGCGCAAGCGTCGCGGCCGCGAGCCCGAGTCGGCCGAGGATCAGCGTCGCAGGAGTCAGCTCTCGTACCGCCACCTTGATGAACAGGAACGACGCGCCCCACAGGGCCGCGAGCGCCAGCAGCATCACGAGGTACCGCCTGTGCATGCGGCCATTCCAACGAAAACGCGGCCTGGACTCGTCCTGCAAGGCGGCTAGACTCGACTCTCTGACGAGGGTCTCGGAACAACCGCTCCATCAGGCGCTCGGCCTGACCAGCTCCGAGTACTCGCGGATCTGTCAGCTGCTCGAACGCGAGCCGAACCACTTCGAGCTGGCGGTCTTCTCGCTGCTCTGGTCGGAGCACTGCGGCTACAAGCACTCGGCGCGGCTGTTGAAGCGGCTGCCGTCGGCCGGGGCACGCGTGCTGCAGGGGCCGGGCGAGAACGCCGGGGTGATCGACCTCGGCGACGGCGAGGCGGTCGCGTTCAAGGTCGAGTCGCACAACCATCCGAGCGCGGTCGAGCCGTTCCAGGGCGCGGCCACGGGGGTCGGCGGGATCCTGCGCGACATCGTCGCTATGGGCGCGCGGCCGGTGGCACTGCTGGACGGGCTGCGGTTCGGCTCGCCGGACTGGGCCTTCAGTCGCGCGGTCGCCGGGATCGGTCACTACGGGAACTGCGTCGGCGTTCCAACGGTGGGTGGCGAAGCGGTCTTCGACGCCGCCTACGCGGGGAACTGCCTCGTGAACGCGATGTGCGTCGGCTTGCTGCCAAGCCTACGGCTTCTGGGATCTCGCGCCACCGGAATCGGCAACGTGATCATCTTGTACGGCGCCACCACGGGGCGCGACGGGATTGGCGGCGCCTCGGTGCTCGCGAGCCAGGAGCTGGGCGACGGTTCCGAGGAGAAGCGCCCCTCGGTGCAGATCGGCGACCCGTTCACCGGCAAGAAGCTGATCGAGGCCTCGCTCGAGCTCGTCGAGGCGGGCCTCGTC
>JBKPHO010000513.1:0-6304 GCA_046729915.1 Actinomycetota bacterium
TCGTCGAGCAGCCCTCGCAGCTCCGCGTAGGCATCCCACCACGTGTAGCGCGGCAGCCGCCCGTGCCCCGGCGGCGGCTCCTCGCCGTCGGCCCAGTAGCAGAGCGCCGCCGAGACGACGGTGCGCGCGCCGTCGAGCAGCGTCTCGGGGTGGCAGGACTCCTCCGGCCGGGCCATCGTGAACCGCATGTCCGCGAACAGCCCCTGCGCCCGCCGCTCACGGATGTGGCGCTCGGTCTCCTCGTAGGGCGAAACGGCGGCGGCACCCACCGCGTCGAGGCCGAGCTCGTCGGCCAGCCGGGCCAGCTCATCCGCCCGCATGTGGGAGATTGTTGCCCGGATGAAGGCAATTCGCATCCACAAGGACGGCGGGCCGGAGGTTCTGCGCTACGAGGATGCGCCGGATCCCGAGCCGGGGCCGGGCGAGGTGCTCGTTCGTCTGCACGCCGCGTCCCTGAACCATCTCGACCTCTGGATCCGCAGGGGCCTTCCTTCGGTGCCCAAGCCGAGGATCCTCGGCGCCGACGGCGCGGGCATCCGGGAAGACACCGGCGAACGTGTCGTGATCAACCCCGGCATCGAGCACGGCGACCGGATCACGGTCGTCGGCGAGCACATGGACGGCACGCATGCCGAGCTCGTCGCGGTTCCCGAGGCGAACGTCTACTCGCTCCCGGAGACGCTGTCGTTCGAGGAGGCCGCGGCCTTTCCGCTCGTGTTCGAGACGGCGTACCGGCTGCTGGTGACCAAGGCGCAGCTGCAGGAGGGGGAGTGGGTGCTGCTCTGGGGGATCGGCAGCGGCGTCGCCGGGGCCGGCCTGGCGATCTCGAAGGCGCTCGGCGCGCGGGCGCTCGTCACCTCCTCGAGCGACGACAAGCTCGAGCGGGCACGGGAGCTCGGCGCCGATGCGGTCGTGAACCACGGCACGGCCGACGTGCGCGCCGCGGTCAGGGAGGCGACCGGGGCCGGCGCCGACGTCGTGCTCGAGCACGTCGGCGAGGCGACGTGGGAGACCTCGCTGCAGTCCGCGCGGACCGGCGGCCGGATCGCCGTCTGCGGCGCGACCTCGGGCCCGAACCCACCCGCCTCGCTGCACCGGATCTGGTGGAAGCAGCTGACGATCTACGGCTCGACGATGGGCACGCGCAGCGACTTCGAAGCCGCGTACGACCTCGTCAAGAGCGGGCTAGCGAAGCCCGTCGTCGACTCGGTCTATCCGCTTGCCGATGCGCGCAAGGCCCACGAGCGCCTGGAAGCCGGAGAGCAGTTCGGGAAGATCGTTCTGACGATCCCTACGTGAGCTGGAACGGAACCGACGTGAGGATCACGCGTGGCTCGAAGAGCAGCAGTCGCTTCATGTAGAGCGCCCGCTGGTTGTGAAGGAGCCGGTCCGTGCCGCGCACGACGAGCTCGGGCATTACGACCACCGCCACGGCCTCCGGGTCGGCGGTGATCCCGCGAAGGTACGCCAGCAGGGGATTGCCGAGGTCTCGGTACGGCGCCTCGACGACCTCCAGCGGGAGGCCGGTCGGAAACCGGCGCCAGTCATGCTGCATCCGCTCCACCTCTGCCTCGTCCTCGGCGAAGAAGACGGCCTTCGTCTCGCGGATCCCGAGCGAGCGTGCATAGAGGAGCGCCCGGAGCGAGGCCGCGTGCATGGCGGACACGGGCACTACGACCTCGGCGCGCCGCGGCAGCCGGTCGTCCTCGGCGAGCTTCGGCACGTCGGTGACCGCCACGCCGGGCTCGCGCAGGAGCCCGAGCTTCAGCCGGAAGGTCGAGCGGCGCACGGCGGCCAGCAGCGAAGGCTTGCGGAACAGCTCCGGGATGACGACGGTCACGAACCGGTTCTCGGCATGCGGGATCGCCCAGACCTCCTCGAGCACCGCCTCGAGCGGCTCCTCTTCAGCCGGGAAGACCTCGAGCCGCGGCCGTCCGTCCGTCAAGTGGAAGAACCGAGGGCCGATGCCGGGGTCGCTGCCGGGGAAGGGCACGTGGATCGCCCGGAACGACCCGTCTGCGATCGTCTGCGCGTACCAGAGCGCTTCGCGCGTCGCCGCGTCGAGACGCTCGACGTAGAGCACGACGTCGTTCTCCACCTCGCGGTTGCAGAGCACGGCCCTCGCCTTCGCGCGCAGCCGTCGCTCGACGGCCCGGTAGTGGCGCCGCACGGCGTAGAAGACCGCGATCAGCAGGGGGATCGCGATGATCACCATCCACGCCCCGTCGAGGAACTTCGTCGCGATCACGACCGTCGTCACGACGAGCGTGGTCGCCGAGCCGACGGCGTTCAGAGCGGCACGCCATCTCCAGCCGCGCGTCCGCGTGCGCAGCCAGTAGCGCACCATGCCGGCCTGGGCGAGCGTGAAGGCCGTGAACACGCCGATCACGTAGAGGTGGATCAACGAGTTCACGTTCGCGCCGAACGCGACGATCAACCCTGCGGCGAGCCCCGCGAGGACGAGGATCCCGTTCGAGAATGCGAGCCGGTCGCCGAGGTTGACGAACTGGCGCGGCAGAAAGCCGTCGCGCGCGAGCAACGCGGCCAGCCGCGGGAAGCCCTGGTACGAGGTGTTCGCGGCCAGGACGAGGATCGCCAGCGTGAAAGCCTGCACGAGGTAGTAGCCGGCCGAGCCCGGAGAGCCCGCGGGGAAGGCGCCGCGCGCGATCTGCGAGAGCACCGACACGGTCTCGCTCGGGCGGGCATCCATCTTCACGGTCAGCCAGGAGACCGCGATGAAGAAGCTGATCGCGATGCCGGCCATCACGAAGAGCGTGCGCGAGGCGTTCTGGGACTGCGGGTGCCGGAAGGCCGTGACCCCGTTCGAGATCGACTCGACTCCCGTCAGCGCCACCGCTCCGGAGGAGAACGCCTTCAGCAGCACGAAGACACCGAGCGCTCCGGTGCCGGCCGCGAGCGGGTGCGGGACGGCCGCCACCGGGCACGTTCCCACGGTGCACTTGGCAAGACCGACAGCGATGGTCACGTAGAGGAGTGCGATGAAGCCGTAGGTCGGGAACGCGAACAGCAGACCCGACTCCCGCACTCCTCGGAGGTTCCCCAGCGTAAGTACGAGGATGCAGGCGAGCGAAAGCACCACCTGGTGCGAGGCGAGCGAGGGCGCTGCGGACGTGATCGCGAAGACGCCGGCGGCGACCGAGACGGCGACGGTGAGCACGTAGTCGGTCAGCAGCGCCGCTCCCGCCACGAGCGCCGGCAGCGTGCCGAGGTTCTCCTTGGCGAAGACGTACGAGCCGCCGCTGGACTGGTAGGCGCGAACGCCCTGGCTGTAGGAGAGGACCACGATCGCGAGCAGCGCGGCGATCGCGACGGAGATCGGGAGGACGAGGTGGCGCGACGAGAGCGAGGCCGCGACGAGGACCGCAAGCGCAGCCTCGGTTGCGTACGCGACCGACGAGATCGGATCCGACGAGAAAATCGGCAGCGCGAGCGTCTTCGGCAGCAGGGTCTCCCCGAGCTCCCGCGTCGCGCGCGGCGGGCCGATCAACAGGCGCTTCGCGCGGGCGGCGAGCGGCGCACCGATGGGCGGCCGCTGCGGCAGGGGCTCGGCGCTCATTCGCGCGCGGCCGCTGCCACGAGCACGCGGCAGGCAGCGTGCCTGAGGACGTACTCGACCGTCTTGTCGAACAGCCGGGCGCGCGAGCCGAGGCGTTCGGTTCGCTGCGCCCACATGACAATCAACTCGGCTCCGACTGCCTCGGCCTCCGCCACGATCGCCTCGCCCTGCGCGCGCGAGCGGACCACCCTCTCGCGCAGGCGCACCCCGTACTGCCCCGCAATTGCATGTGCTCGCTCCAGGACTGTCCTGGCCGCCTCCTCCTCGTCCTCCATGTGCGCGTCCAGGGGCAGCTCGGCCGGGATCTCGATCACGACCACCGCCGTGATGGACGCGTGCGCTTCGGCCGCGAGCTCGGCTGCGAGCGAGACGCCGGCGTCGGAGTCGTCATCCGTCGCAAGCGGGACGACGATTCGGCGGTACGCGACCCTGTGCGGGTGCGCGGCTCGAAGAGCGCTCGTTGCCATGCTTCGACGCTAGCTCCGGGCCGCTCAGGGCCGCCTCAAACCTGTTCTGGTCTTCCTCAGGAGACGCTCAAGAACGCGCGACCGGGTTCACGAGCCGGTACCCCGCGCCGGGCTCGGTCAGCAGATAGCGCGGTCGCGCCGGGTCGGGCTCCAGCTTGCGCCGGAGCTGGGAGACGTAGACGTGGAGATAGTGAGACTCGGCGCCGTACGCGGGGCCCCAAACCTCTCGCAGGATCGCCGGGTGGGTCATGAGCTTGCCCTCGTTCTGCGCGAGCACACGCAGGAGCTCGAACTCGTTCGGCGTGAGCGACACGGGTTTGCCTCCGACGGTCACCAGGTGCTTCTCGAGGTCGATCACGAGCTCTCCGATCTCCAGAACCGGGTCGGTCGAGGGGCCCGCGCGCCGCAGCAGTGCCCGCAGGCGCGCCAGGAGCTCGTCGATGCTGAACGGCTTCTCCACGTAGTCGTCGGCGCCCGCGTCGAGCGCGGCGACCTTCTCGGCCTCGTCGCCGACCACCGAGAGGACGAGCACGGGGGCGCTGCTCCAGGAGCGCAGCTCGCGGCAGACGTCGATGCCGCTGCCGTCCGGGAGCACGAGGTCGAGGATCACCGCGTCCGGTGGCCGCATCGCCGCCGTTGCGAGCGCCCCTTCAGTGGTCGACGCCGTCTCGACCTCGTAGCCCGCGCCTCGCAGGTTCGTCTGCAGCGCCCTCAGGATCTGTGGCTCGTCGTCGACGACGAGCACGAGCGGCTTGCTCATCGGACGAGCGTCGGCCGAGCAGCTGCCGACGGCATCGCCAGCACGAACGCCGCGCCGGAGCCGGGGCGAGGCTCGGCCCAGAGGCGAGAGCCGTTCACCTCGGCGAAGCCGCGCGCGATCGCGAGCCCCAGCCCGGTGCCTTCGCGGCCTCCCCGGCCGTGCTCGAACGGCTCGAAGATCCGCTCGAGGCTCTCGGCTTCGAGGCCCGGCCCGTGGTCGGTGATGCGAACGAGCACGTCGTCGCCGGTGCTCGAGACGACGAGCTCGACCGGGTCGGGCGGCGACGAGAAGCGCAGAGCGTTTTCGAGGACGTTGGCGAGCACGCGCTCGAGCTGCGCCGCGTCGACGCGGACGAGCGGCGCCTCGCCGTCGAGAGCCACCGAGACCCTCGACGCCTCGGCGCCGAGGGCGTCGAGGGCGCGCGAGACGAGCTCGTCGACAGGCCACAATTCGCGTTGCGCCGGGGCCGCTCCCGCCTCGAGCCGTGAGAGATCGAGCAGGTTGGCGACGAGCCGTTCGAGGCGCGCGGTCTCCAGGCGGATCGTCTCGAGCAAGCCGGCGCGGTCTTCGTCGCCGAGCTGCAGGGAGCCGCTCTCGAGCCCCTCGGCGGCGGCGCGGATGGCCGTCAGGGGGGAGCGTAGGTCGTGGCTGACCGCATGGAGGACCGCGGTCTTGGCCGCGTCGCTCCGCCGCAGCGTGTCGGCCTCCGCCGCAGCGAACGCACGCCTTCTCGCGC
Source organism: Actinomycetota bacterium (assembly GCA_046729915.1). Taxonomy (GTDB): domain Bacteria; phylum Actinomycetota; class Thermoleophilia; order Gaiellales; family Gaiellaceae; genus AC-32. The sequence goes on from JBKPHO010000513.1 coordinate 5,541, forward strand.
GTGTCGCGAGCTCGCTCACGACGATTGCGGTGACGACGAAGACGCCCAGCGCGACCCAATTCTCAGAGTCCGTCAGCTCGAGCGTGTGCAACGGCGGCAGGAAGAAGAAGTTGAAGGCGAGCATGCTCGCGATCGAGACCGAGAGCGCATAGCCGAGCCCGTACAGGACGGCCACCGGAAGCACCGCGAGGAGATAGAGGATGGCGAGGCCGAGAACGGGCGCCACGGTCTTGAGCGCGAAGACCGCACCGGTTACGACGGCGACGGCCACGGCGCTGACGGCCAGCCGCTCAGCATGTCCTCTCACGCTCGCAGAATACGCCCGCGTACCGGCGCTACAGGTGCGCCGTTCGCCGGCCTTCGAGGCGCTCCTCGAAGCAGCGGCGCAGGTAGTCGCCGCCCAGGCGCGGCAGCACGCGCGGCTTCGGCACGGGCGCGGGCGCGGGCATGACCTGGATCTCGGCCCGCCGCTCGCCGTGGCAGCGCTCGTAGGCCTCGTGCTCGTCCAGCACCGGCTGCTGCGGCTTCCGCCGGAGCCAGTCGAAGAGCCGAGCCTGCAGGCTCATGCCGAGGTCCTACCACGTATCGGCCTCACGGTCAGGCCAGCTCGAACAGGAGCTCCTCGACCGGCTCGCCGAGCTTCTCGTCATGCTCGGTCCGCGAGCCGGCGACCACAAAGCCGCACTTCTCCAGGACCCGGATCGACCCGACGTTGCTCGAGGCCACCCAGGCGTGGAGCGGGCGGGCAGGCACGTCCTGGACGA
>JBKPHO010000514.1:0-5095 GCA_046729915.1 Actinomycetota bacterium
GCGCTTGAGATAGAAGAGCGAGTAGTCCACCCCCACCGCGAGCCCGACGAGCAGGATCACCGACTGCGTCGCGTCGGACGCCGGGACCGCCTGGCTGACCAGGGCCGAGAGGCCGATCGCGGCGAGGACGCCCGAGAAGGCGAGGAGCACCGGCACGGTCGCCGCGACGAGCGCGCCGAACGCAAGTACCAGGATGATCAGCGTCGCCGGTACGGCGAGCATCTCGGCGCGCTTGAAGTCCTTGCCGAGCGTATCGTCGAGGGCCTTCCGTGCGCTCGCGTCGCCGAACTCCTCGACGACGAAGCCCGGGTGCGCCTTCTGGGCGGCCGCCGTCGCATCGAGCGCTCCCTGAACGTGGTCGGGCGCGTCCTCGGCCTTGCCCTTGATGTCGAAGCGGACGATCGCCGAGTGCTGGTCCTTCGAGATCTGTCCCTGGCTGACGATCGCCGGAGCGAGCGGCGAGACGATGTGGGTCGCCTCCGGGACCTTCGACAGCCGGGAGACGACGTCCTCGATCGTGCTCCTGAAGGCCGGCTGGATCGGAAAAAGCTTGCGGTTCTGGATCAAGACCGACTCCGACGCCGGTTGCTTGAAGTCGCCGCTCCCGAGGATCTTCTGCGCGCGGCCGGACTCGCCGTCGCCGGCCTCGGAGTCGAGGAGCTTGTTCGTCCCGACGGTCATGCCGAGGAAGACGGCCACGAACACGAACACGAGCCAGCCGAAGAATGCGGTCTTCCAGTGCGCGGCGCTCCAGCGCCCTGCGCGCCCGGCGAGATTCGTCCTCTGCATGTCTCCCTACGCCTCTAGACGGTCCTCCCTACCTCCTAGAGGGCCCAGCTCCGAGAGTAGCGACTGGCTCCCGCGATGCAAATCGGGCTGCGATGTAGCCCTCTCCCAGACTCGTACGAGCGGGTCGACGCCTACGAGCTCGATGAGGACGATGAGCTCGAGCCTCCGCGCTTCAGCTAGGGCAGCATTCGTGCTCAATCCCCGACGACGAGGAGGCACCCCGATGGGCAAGTTCACCGAAGGGCTGAACGAGCAGGTCGCGCGCGAGTTCGCCGCATCGCAGCAATACGTTGCGATTGCGGTCTCCTACGATGCGCAGACGCTTCCCCGGCTTGCCGGACACTTCTACCGGCAGGCGGTCGAAGAGCGAAACCACGCGATGATGATCGTGCAGTACCTGCTCGATGCGGACGTGGAGGCGACGATTCCGGGCGTGGCTGCGCCGCAGTCGAGCTTCGAGGACGAGCGGGCACCGGTCGAGTTGGCGCTGCGCCAGGAGAAGACGGTCACCGAGCAGATCGTCCGGCTCGTTCAGCTCGCCCGCGAGGAGAATGAGCACGTCGGTGAGCAGTTCCTCGGCTGGTTCCTGGCCGAGCAACGGGAAGAAGTCGCCAGCATGGCCGACCTGCTCTCCGTCATCGACCGCGCCGGCGTCCAGAATATGTTGCTCGTCGAGGACTACCTCACCCGTGTCCCCGTGAGCGCCGCCGAACCGCCGGGCGCCGCCCCGCCAGCAGCCGGCGGCGCCCTGTAACGTCGCATACTGGCGGAGAGTACTGCCACAACGGCATAGCCTTGGCCACGCAACACGGCGGTTACTCAGACGCCAGCGATTGGCGCGCGACCGGGGGGTCCATCAACGGCGTCATGGCCCCTTCGTGTATCCCTACAAAACTCCGGTTTGCAGGGGAAAGGTCTGGGGTCCGCGATTCGCGCCCTTTGGGGACAACGATGGCCTCGTCCGCCAACGTCGCCTACTTGCGAGGAGTACTGCCACTTGCGGGCATGGCCTTCACCGACAGCTTGCAGTCGGGGGCGATGATCGCTCCCAGCGCCCTCACCTCATGGATGCCTGCCGCGAGCGTGTCGCGGGACTGTGGGCTGCGACGAATCGCCTCATCCGCACGGTCGGAGAAGGTCGCCGGTCGGTAATAGGATCGTCTTGGAAACCACGTGCGCGAGATGCCGAATGCACCGGACAGAGGCGAGCTCGAGGCCGCGATCTACCGGCAGCTCGGCCTGCAGTCGGCTAACGAGATGACCGAAACGCTGATCGTGAAGGTCTCGGAGCTTGAACCGGTCACTTGGCCGCCGGATTCGAAGCAACTCCGAGCCGGACTGTTTCTTTCCCTGCCCTTTCTCGGAGCCGACCGCACGAAGCTCGATCAAGCTTTGGCCCGTGTTCGCAAGGGCTTCAAGCGCAACGAGATCCTGCCGGGATGGCAGGTCGAGTTGTCGGAGGAGAAGGCTTACTCCCACCGGGACGACGATGCGGGGACAGTGCTGCTGACGCTGCCGGTTGTCTTGACCTTCACACCTGCATAGGTCAGACCCGGACGACCACGGCGGAGCCCTGAGGACGAAGCGAACTCGTTGTCGCCTCTCGGCTCAACTGCGACACCGGCTTGCGAACGCCGCACCGTCGTACGGACGCAGCTCGCCCTCCAAACCGGTTCAAGGCTGGCGCCCGAGCCTCGCCCGGCGACGGATCCCGAGCCGCGCCTGAAACGCCCTGTCTTCTTGCCCATCCTTTCGCGCCGCCCAGACGAACAAGCAACCGACAAGCAAGGCGGGCAGGATGACCACCAGGCCGAGAAGGATCGCAGCCGCGGTATGCACCCGAGCAAGCGTTTCCCGCCGGAGCGGCTTTCCACTCACCAAACGCCCAACAACTGCAGCACGCCGCCTACCAGAACTGCGACACGACCCTCGGAGGTTTGCGGAAGAGCACGCCTCCCCTTTCGAGCGAACTTGCCGCCGATGTCGCCGCTCAGCGTTCGTGCAACAGACAGCCCATCACCGGACAAGCCGGAAGAAGGACCGCACCTCGTCGACGAACAGCTCCGGCTGCTCGAAGGCGGCGAAGTGCCCGCCGCGAGGAGGCTCGTTCCAGTAGCGGATGTCAAGGAAGCGCTTCTCCGCCCAACGGCGCGACGGGCGCTGGAGTTCCTTGGGGAAGATCGAGCAGCCGGTGGGAACGGCGACCCTGTCGCGTGCGGACCCGGAGATCCACTCGTTCACTTGCCCGATGCTCTCCCAATACAGGCGGGCGGCCGAGGCGCCGGTGCGCGGCAACCAGTAGAGCATCAGGTTGTCGAGGAGCTCGTCGCGCGTGAGCACGTTCTCGGGATGGCCGTCACAGTCCGTCCAGGCATGGAACTTCTCGATGATCCAAGCACAGAGCGCCGCCGGTGAGTCGACGAGCGCGTACCCGATCGTCTGCGGTCGGGTGGCGTGCTCCCGCGAGTAGCCGGAGTCCCATTCGGCGGAGTACTCGAGCGACGCGAGTGCCGCGCGTTCTCGCTCCGTGAGATCGTGGAATGTTGCAGGGTCTGGCGGCGCGAGCGGCGGGGTGAGGTGAATGCCGGCGACGTGGGCGGCGTCCTGCTGGCCGAGGCTCGCGCTGATGCTCGTCCCCCAGTCGCTGCCCTGTGCGCCGTAGCGCTCATATCCCAGCCGGGCCATCAGGACGGTCCATGCGGCCGCGATCCGTTCGACGCCCCATCCCGGCCGAGTCGGCTTGTCGCTGAAGCCATAGCCGGGTAAGGACGGGCAGACGATGTGGAACGCGTCGGCGGCAGCCCCGCCGTGCGCCGTCGGGTCGGTCAGTGGCCCGATGACTTTGAGAAACTCGATGATCGAGCCTGGCCAGCCGTGCGTGATGATGAGCGGCAGGGCATCGGTGTGCTGCGAGCGGACGTGGAGGAGGTGGATGCCGAGACCGTCGATGATGGTGCGGAACTGCGGCAGCGCGTTCAGTCGCGTCTCGGTTGCCCGCCAGTCGTACCTCTCGGCCCAGTACCCTGAGAGGTCCCTCAGGTAAGCGCGCGGAACTCCCTGGGACCAGTCCTCGACCGTCTCTTCTTCCGGCCAGCGGGTGCGCGCAAGACGTTCGCGGAGGTCGCGTAGCTCGGCCTCGGGAACCTCGACGTGAAATTCCGTTAACTGGTGGAGCGTCGCGATCCTCCTCTTTCGCGGCGAAGGATGCTACGCGCGGAAACCCTTCTCACAGCCGCGGGGACACCGCGCTACGTCGCTCGAGGCGCGCAGAGACCACAGGCCCCGCTCAACCTCAGGCTTGAACCGGGGCCTAAGGAGTGTCGCGCGGGCGGCGCCCGGCACCGCTCTCCGAGGTTCCTGTCGCAGCTCCGCCACACAGCGACAGCCATGCGCTTCGACACGAGCACGCGACCCACCAGCCGCAAACGGGCAGCGAGGTCGGTGGCCCAGCGACCGCTGGCTACTTGCCGCGCGAAGTCTTCTTCGGTCGCTTGGGCTTCGCCGGCGCCTTCTTCACGGTCTGGGCAAGCGACTTCGGACGCTTCTTACCGGCCACGTTGGACTCCCTTCCCGATTGACGTGCTCCCAGGCGCACGCTACCGCTAGTCCCGCCTGTGCTGCGGGTCGACTTTCCGCCTGGCCACCGTCTATGCCATGGCGTCCGCGCCGACTTGCTGGAGACCGTTGGCCGCAAGCGCGCGGTACGAGCGCTGATCGGGCTGCGTGCCGATCATCCTCCCGGCACAAGCTCGAACAGCCAAGGGTCAGCGCCGAGGTCCAGACAGAGGAGGCGATCTCGTTCCTGCTCGCCTACCCGCCCGAACTGATGCGCGCAGTTTCGGTGTCCTCGCTTGTGAACAGCGTCCGCAACGACCATCCAAGCCTGCTCAACGGCGAGCTCGAGCCTCTGCGCTTCAGCTAGGGCAGCATTTGTGCTTAGTACCCGACGAGGAGGAGGCACCCCGATGGGCAAGTTCACCGAAGCGCTGAACGAGCAGGTCGCGAGCGAGTTCGCCGCGTCGCAGCAGTACGTTGCGATCGCAGTCTCCTACGATGCGCAGACGCTGCCAAGGCTTGCCGGACACTTCTACCGTCAGGCGGTCGAAGAGCGAAACCACGCGATGATGATCGTCCAGTACCTGCTCGATGCGGACGTGCAGGTGACGATTCCGGGCGTGGCTGCGCCGCAGTCGAGCTTCGAGGACGAGCGGGCACCGGTCGAGTTGGCGCTGCGCCAGGAGAAGACAGTCACCGAGCAGATCGCCCGGCTCGTTCAGCTCGCCCGCGAGGAGAATGAGCACGTCGG
>JBKPHO010000515.1:0-7120 GCA_046729915.1 Actinomycetota bacterium
CTCAGGTCGTCGCACGGGATGAAGTTGCCGCCGAGCCGCTTGTCGATGACGCCGCGCAGCTCGCGGTGGCTCGCCTGGACGCCGGTGTCGAGCACCGCGACCGCGACCGAGTCGTCGCCGGTCGTCCGCCGCCACGCGGCCGGCACATCCATGCGGTCGTCCTCCCACTGGAAGAGCGCGTGCCACGGCTCGGGCAGGCCGCTGCCCGGCAGCTCGCTCGGACCGGTCGCGCGGCCGGAGCCGCGCAGGTCGTCGACACCGCGCTCGCCCGTGATCAGCGAGTCCTGGAAGACGGCGGTGACGGACGGGGTCGAGGCAAGGCGGGCGTCGAAGCTTCCGGAACGCGGCACGACCCCGAGGGCGTCGATCGAGCTCAGGTCGGTGACGACCGTGCCTCCCGCGGCGGCGGCCGCCGCGCGCATCTGCGCGGGGGACGTCTGCGGCGAGAACCGGACCACGGTGACGCCGAAGGGGTTGCCGGCGGCGGAGGCTGACCCCGCGAAGACGCACGCGGCAATGCATGCCGCAACGAGAAGGTTGGGCCGCTTCACCGTGGTGGGGGTTTCGGCGCGCGGCCGTAAGTCCTCCATCACCCGTTACGGGAAAGCGAGGGGCCGCCCGGAGGCGGCCCCTCGAAGTCGCGGTGGAGCGAAGGCTACGGCGTGACCGTGAGCCCCTGAACCACCTGGGTGAGGCCTGCCGTCACGTCGGAGCTCAGGGTCGCAACCGTGTTGTACGAGCCCGGGTCGGCCGACGCGTCGTAGGTGAAGCTCACCGTCCCACCTGCCGTCGGGCCGGTGGTGTTGACCTTCCAGTCCGAACCGTCGGCGGGCGGCGGGGTGACGTTCTTCCCGCTCGTGCCGGTGCGATTCTCGGCGCCGGTGTTGCCACCGGAGCCGGGGTCGGGCGAGCCGGCGTTGCCGGCGTCCGCACCCGTGCCGTAGGCGAACGTGACTTCCTCGCTCGCGGGAGCGTTGCCGACCTTCAGCCAGATCTCGAACGAGTGCGTCGTCGAGTTGCTGAAGTTCCTCACGCGGCCCCAGTCGATGACGATCCACGTGTTGATGCCATCGGTGAGCGTGCCGATGCGGATCGCCCCACCGGCAGGCGGGTTGAGATCGTTCCAGAGCGGAGCGACCAGGTTGTTCGGCCGGTTCACGTTCGGGAATGTCTGCGGCTGGAACACGACGTCCTCAGCCGCACCGCCGCCGATCACGACGTACCCGTTCGAGACGACGCCGAGCCGCGTGTAGGGCTCGCCGCCGTAGAAGAACTGGGGCGTGTTGAAGTTCGTGATCGTGTCGTCCCCCACTCCGCTGATCGGCGGGATGCCGAAGAGCGACAGCGGCAGGTAGCCCGCCGGCGAGCCGCCGGCTGTGATGGACGTCACCTGCGGCGGCAGCGCTGGACTCAACGAGCCGCTCCACTGCGCGCCGTGATGCGGCCCGACCAGCGTCGCGGGTGCCGAGACGTTGCTGTACTGCAGGCCCGGCGAGCCGCTGACCCTGATGCTCGCGTTCGCCTCCACCGGCGCCAGGTTGCCCGCGCTGACCGTGCAGTGCGAGCTCGCCGAGGCCGGGAAGGTGAGCGGCGAGCAGGTGTGGCTCAGCGTCACCGCGCCCTGCCGCTTGTTGAACGCCACCGGCATCACGACCGAGGTCACGCCCGCCTTCTGCGGGTCGAGCGTGATCTGCCCGAAGTACTGCCCGTCAGCCAGAGTCGGCGCGCTGATCGTGATCGGGAACGTGATCGAGGCACCTGCCTTGACGCTCAGGTTGCCGTTGTTGGTGCCGACCGTGATCGAAGCCCCGGCCGGAGCCACCGTGCTCACCTTGAGCACCTGGTTCTGGCCGCTGACGTTGATCCCGGTCCGCTGCGTCGTGATCTGCCCCGACATCGTTGGAGCGTCGACGCTCGCGAGGTTCAGGTCGATCCGGTGCAGCACGTCGGCACCGGCCGCTACGAAGTTCGCGTACGTCTCGTTGAACACCAGCGTCGGGCTCACCGCGCGGTTGGCGCGAATCGACCCGGCGCCGCGGTCGAACGGCGTCGCAGGAGTCGTGCCGTCCTCCTTGATCACGCTCTGGACCGAGGAGGTCATCAGCGCCGACTTGATCATCTCCGGCGTCCACGACGGGTGGGCCGCCTTGACGAGCGCGGAGACACCTGCCGAGTGCGGGCTGGACATCGAGGTGCCCGCGATCGCCTGGTAGAGGTTGCCCGGAGGGCCGTTCACCGTGCCGGTGGGCTGCGGCGTCATCCCGGCCAGCACCTGCACGCCGGGAGCGGTGACGTCGGGCTTGATCCAGTCGCCGAGCGGCCCGCGAGACGAGAACGCGGCCATCATGTCGGCCACGCCCGGCTGCGCGGTGCCCTGCTCCCACGTCGCCCGCACGTTCGTGTGCGTGCCGATGAACGTGGTCAGGTCGGAGTTCGGGCCGTCGACGTGGATCGCCGGCAGCCAGTGGTTGTCCGTCTCCACGTCCTGCTTGACAGGGTTGTAGAGGATCATCCCGGCCGCACCGCCCGAGAAGACGTTGAAGCCCTTGTCGACGCGGGCGTTCACGCCGCGCTGGCAGGCGACGACCTTGCCGAGCGCCGCTCCCGCCGGGAGCTGCACCTGGCAGAGGGCGTCCTCGCCCGGGATCGACTGGGCAAGCACGACCGGCGTCGGCGAGCTGATCCCGTTGGTCAGGGTCACCCCCGCCTTGTCGAAGGTCGCGCCGCCGTCGGCGGTCAGGTGCAGCACCGAGCCGAACTCCCTCGGCCCTGTCGATGCGGCAACCGTCGTCGTCCACGGGCCGCCGTGGTCGGACGTCGCCGCCCCCGGACCGCTGTTGCCGGCCGAGGCGTTGACGGAGATCCCCGCGTTCGTCGCATCGAGGAACGCGAGCTCGACCGGGTCGGTGTACGGCTGCGCGCCGCCCGAGATCGAGAAGTTGATCACGTTGACGCCGTCGAGGATCGCCTGCGCCACCGCCGACACGGAGTCGGAGCTGAAGCAGCCGGCCTCGAGGCAGACGCGATACATGATCACGCGAGCGCCAGGAGCGATCCCGCAGACGGGCCCGCGCTCGACGCCGTACAGCACGGCGGAGGCGACACAGTCGCCGGCCGCGGTCGTCGTCGTGTGCGTGCCGTGACCCTCGGGGTCACGCGCGGAGCACTGGTGCGTCGTGTTGTTGCAGAACTCGTTGGCGTCCGCGCCGATGGCCGCCATGTAGGTGGCGGTCTTGGCATAGGCGCCGATGAGCTTGTTGTTGCAATCGAACGGCGGCCCGAGATGAGCGGTGTCGCTGCCGTCACCGAAGTCACAGCCGAACGAGCCGGAGATCGCCGGCAGGCCGTTGTCGGCCAGCATCGGATGCTCCGGCCAGACGCCGGTGTCGATCACGCCCACCTTGACGTTTTCCGCGGCGTGGATGCTGCCGCCGAGCGACGGCCAGACGGCCTGCGCCCCGATAAACGTCGTGTTGTCGTCGAGCGGCCGGCGCAGGGCATCGCGCTGGACCGCGTCGACGCCGCGGACACGCAGGAGCTTCGCGATCTGGTTGGCCGGCACGCGGGCGGCGACGCCTCCGTAGACGACGCGGAAGGCGGCTCCGATGCGCGCCCGGGGCACCAGCGCCCGGATTGCGCGGTTGATCCGCGCCGTGCGCACGGCCGTGTAGCGGTTGTACCTGACCACCGCGACCCGGTTGCGGGTGAACGACTTCCCGGTCGCCCTCGGGCTCGTCGCGCGCAGGCCGTGAATGCGGCCGTTGTACGACGCGAGCGCGTCGAAGTCGTACTTGATCATTACGTTGACCAGCTTCGAGCCGTGCAGGTGGAGCAGCGAGCGGTCGGTCTTGGCCGCGTAGCCGCTCTGCGACTTCGCGCCGGTGAAGGTCGTACCCGGCGTGATCGTGCCCGGCTTGGCGACGAGGTTGCCCGGGTACGCGTTGCGCGTCCCCGAGGCGGTGCTCGTCGCGGTAATCGTCAGCAGCCCGGCAAATGCGGCGGCTGCAACGAGAATCGGAACGCTCCGGCGAAGCCGGGGCGCCCGCACGTTACGTCTCGACAAGGCGAGCTCTCCTCTCCCCACGATGAACATCCCGGGCAAGCCCTCGGAAGCCCGAGACCCAGTGGGCGAAGTTTCCGCCACCGCCCACGCCGAGTCAAGCTTTCGATACTTAGGGGCAGATTTTGCGAGGTGACGCTAGCTGCCGTGCGGCTTCGCCATCTTGCGGTAGTCGAGCGCCTCGTCGAGCGTGGCCTCGTCGACGCCCGCGTCCCGCGCGACCTCGCGTAGCGAGCGGCCGGAGCTTGCCGCTTCCTTGACGATCTCGGCGGCCTTGTCGTAGCCGATGTAGGGGTTGAGGGCGGTCGCGGCCGAGAGCGTGAGCTCGGCGTACCGCTCGCAGACCTCGCGGTTCGCCTTGATCCCGTCGACGCAGCGTTCCGCAAAGAGCCGCGAGGCACTGGACAGCAGCTTTATGGATTCGAGCAGGTTGCGGGCGAGCAGCGGCACGAAGACGTTGAGCTCGAAGTGCCCCTGCAGGCCGCCGACCGCGATCGCCTGGTCGTTGCCGATCACCTGCGCGGCGACCTGGGTCACGACCTCGGGAATGACCGGGTTGACCTTCCCGGGCATGATCGAGCTGCCCTTCTGCAGCTCGGGCAGGAAGAGCTCGGCGAGCCCGGCCCGCGGGCCCGAGCCCATGAAGCGGATGTCGTTCGCGATCTTCGTCAGCGAGACGACGACGACCTTCAGCGCGCCGGAGGCCTCGACGATCGCGTCGCGCGCGGCCTGCGACTCGAAGGGGTCGGCCGGCGGTGAGATCTCGAGCCCGGTCTCCTCGTGCAGACGCGCGCGCACGCGCGAGGCGAACTCCGGGTGCGTGTTGAGGCCCGTGCCGGTGGCCGTGCCGCCGAGCGGCACCTTGCCAAGCCGCGGTAGCGCATCGCGCACGCGCGCGGCGCCCTCGCGCACCTGCGCCGCGTAGCCGCCGAACTCCTGGCCGAGCGTGACCGGGACCGCGTCCATCCAGTGCGTGCGGCCTGACTTGACGACGTCGTCGAACTCGCGCGCCCTGGCCTCGAGCGAGTCCGCGAGGCGGCCGAGCGCGGGCAGGAGATCGTTCGTGAGCTCGTCGAGCGCGGCGAGGTGGACCGCCGTCGGGAAGACGTCGTTCGAGGACTGCCCCATGTTGACGTCGTCGTTCGGGTGGACGTCCTCGCCCGCGAGCGTGGCGATGACCTCGTTTGCGTTCATGTTCGAGGAGGTGCCCGAGCCGGTCTGGAAGACGTCGATCGGGAACTGGTCGTCGAGCTCGCCGGCCGCGATCCGGTCGGCGGCGGCGGCGATCCGCTCGGCCTTGTCGGCGTCCAGCAGCCCGAGCTCGGCGTTCACGCGCGCGGCCGCGGCCTTGATCCGGCCCAGCCACCGAGCCACCGGAGCCGGGATCGGCTCGCCGGAGACGGGGAAGTTCTCGACGGCTTTCATCGTCTCACCGCCCCAGAGCTGCTGCTGTTCCTCGGCCCGAGCCACTAGTTAGCAAAGGCATCGCTTGCGATGCCGCCTAGAGGCCGTGCCGGCTTTGCCGGTGCGGCCGTTCTGACACACCGTCTACTTGGCGGAATTCGGTTAACACACCGTCTACTTGGCGGAATTCGGTCGCCGTGCATGTTGCTAGTCGGTGGAGTATTTCGGCTGGACCTTTTCGCCGCGGATGCGGGCGATGGCGTTGTTCGCGGCGATCGCCGCCTCCCCCATGCCGATCGTGATCAGCGTGATCTTGCCCTCGTAGCCGGCGACGTCGCCGGCCGCGTAGACCCCGGGCACGCTGGTTTCGCAGGTCGTGGGGTCGATCTTGATCTGCCGCTTGCCCTGGAGCTCGAGCCCCCACTCGGCGATGGCGCCGAGGTGGGAATGGAAGCCGAGCAGGGTGATCAATGCGTCGCACGGAACCTGCTCGTGGTCGCCCGTCTTGGTGTTTTCGATCGTGACGGCCTGCACGCTGCCGTCGCCGTGGATCTCCCGCACCTCGCAGGGCGTGAAGATCCGGACGCGGCCCTCACCCTCGAGGGCGCGCGCCTCGTTCACCGACGACTCCAATGCCCGGAAGTTGTCTCGCCTGTGGACCAGCGCGATAGGCGTCCTGGCGGTGTCCTGCAGGCCGAGCGTCCAGTCGAGCGCGGAGTCGCCGCCGCCGACGATCACGCACGTCCGGTCGCGGAAGACGTCCTTCTCGCGGACGAAGTAGTGGACGCCCTTGTCCTCCCACGCGTCGATGCCCTCGATCCCGAGCTTGCGCGGCTCGAACGCGCCGTGGCCGGCGGTGATGATCAGGACCCGAGAGAGGTACGGGCCGCCCTTGTCGGTGCCGACCGCGAGCAGCTCCTCGCCGTTCTGGCTGATGCGCTCGAGCGTCTGCACCTCCTCGCCGAGGCGGACCTCCGCGCCGTACTGCAGGCCCTGGTCCGCGCAGAGCTCGACGAGCTTGGTGCCGAGGATCTTCGGATGGCCCGCGACGTCGTAGATGTGCTTCTCGGGGTAGACCGCGGCGACCTGGCCGCCGAGCTGCTCGAGGCTCTCGATGATCCGCACCGAGGCGTCGCGGTGACCGGCGTAGTAGGCAGCCGCGAGGCCCGCCGGGCCAGCTCCGAGAATCGAGATGTCGACGACGCTGTCCGCGTTCACTCGACCCGAATGCTAACCGCGGCCTCCTTGGCGCCAGCCACGAGCCAGCCGCTTACATCGGCCTCGGGTGCGAGCACGCTCGGCCAGAGCACACATGCATCGCCCAATGGGCCCGTGGGGACCTGGGCGCGAACGCAGCAGTTCCCTGTTCCCAGTCCCTCGATCATCTCGCCTGAGGCCGGCCGCGACCGCGTGTTACGAGGAGCGCCATCGCGATGACTGCCGCCCCCACCAGGAGAAGGCCGTCATCCAGAGCCCAGCTGGCGCTGAAGAGCGAGTCGATCACCACGCCGGCGAGGATGATGATGAGCGCGACCACTAACCCGACACGGACCCTGTGCCAACGAACGTGGCGGGGCATGAGCCAAATATAGATCGACGGCCCATCCGGTGACCCTTCGTCAGAGGTCATTCCTGGCCCAACCCACGCTTGCCACC
>JBKPHO010000516.1:0-1522 GCA_046729915.1 Actinomycetota bacterium
GACGATGGCCGACCTCGACGAGCTCGCGCTGTCGCTGCCGTACACCACGAAGGAGGTCTCCGACGACGGCCGGCCGGCGTACCGAGCCCACGGGAAGCTGTTCTGCTGCCAGCGTGGCCCCCGGGCCGACGCGCTCGACCCTGCGACCGGCGAGCGCCTCGACGACGTATTGATGTTCCGCGTCGCGGACCTCGACGTGAAGGAGCTCCTGCTCGCCGACGATCGCGGCGTCTTCTTCACGACCCCGCACTTCGACGGCTACCCCGCCGTGCTGATGCGCATCCCCGACCTGGCCCGGCTCGACCGAGAGGAGCTGCACGACATGGTGGTCGAGGCGTGGCTGACGAGGGCGCAGAAGCGAGTTGCCAAGGCGTGGCTCCAAGAGAACGGAGCTCCGGACGCCGACGTGAGGGGATAAGCCCGGCCCGCCGAGAGCTCCCGTCAGGTTCCGCTCGACGCCGGGATTGGACCTGTTCGTGTCGAAGCTCGAAGGGTGAGGCGCCTCGCACTCCCGGTTCTCCTGGCCGCGGCGGCCCTCGCCGTGGCACCTGGAGCGGCTGCCGACCAGGCCCAGGAGCAGGCGCTCGCCGAGCGCTACGCCCCGGTCGTTCGGCTGGTCGCGCACACGAACTGCGCTCCCGGCAAGCCCTACCTGCCGATCAACGTCGATCTCCTCTTTGGCGAGCCGACGGTGGCGCTGCGTGGCCCCTGGGGCGCCGGCGATCTGGTCAAGATCGGCCCGACCGCGAAGGATCTCTCGAAGGGCCTCTTCGAGTACCACCTCGACTTCCCGGGGAGCGCGCTCGAGCCGGGCTGCGACTACCTGAACTGGGAGCGCCGGCTCGTCGAGGGACAGTCCCCGGCCGTCTACGCCCACGTCGCCACCGACCCAGCGCACCAGGGGAAGCTCGCCGTCCAGTACTGGCTCTTCTACATCTTCAACGACTGGAACAACCTGCACGAGGGCGACTGGGAGATGATCCAGCTCGTCTTCGACGCCTCGACGCCGGCCCGGGCGCTGGAGCGATCACCTGTCGAGGTCGGCTACAGCCAGCACGAAGGGGCGGAACGCGCGGCGTGGGACGACGACAAGCTCGAGCGCGTCGACGGGACTCACCCGGTTGTCCACCCGGCGGCCGGCTCGCACGCGAACTTCTACGACGAGTCCCTCTACCTGGGCAGCTCGGCCGAGCAGGGCGTCGGGTGCGACGACACACGTGGGCCGACGTTCGACATCCGGCCGGTCGTCCAGACGATCCCGAGCGACCCGGCCCAGGCTCAGGCGGCCTTTCCCTGGATCGCCTTCGAGGGCCGTTGGGGCGAGCTCCGGCCGGCGTTCTTCAACGGCCCGACGGGGCCGAACCTCAAGACCCAGTGGACGGAGCCGATCCGCTGGTCGGAAGGCTGGCGCGCGCGCAGCTACACCGTGCCGGGCGGCAGCGCGTTCGGCCCGGGGGCGACGGGTTTCTTCTGCAGCGCCGTCGGCGGCGGGTCGAAGGCGCTGGTTCGGCTCGTCGACCGA
>JBKPHO010000517.1:0-15014 GCA_046729915.1 Actinomycetota bacterium
CGTTCTCGGCGCGCGCTGCGCGGAAGAGCGAGAGGTGGCCCTCGTGGAAGGCTCCCATCGTCGGCACGAGGCCAATCTCGCCCGCTCGGGGCAGCTCGCCGGCGGTGCGGGCGATCCTCATCGAACTGTCGCCTCCGCGAGCACGTCGTAGAGCTCCTCGAGGTCCGGCCGTGCGCGGCGGATCGCTTCGCGGTGCGCTTCGACCGTCTCCCAGTCGCCGCGCTCGATCGGCCCCGTCAGCTCGAAGCCGTTCTCGATCGTCCGGCGCATCAGGGGCTCGAGCGCCTCCGGCGGCGCGCCCGCCGCCGCAACGAGCCCGGCCGCGGCCTCGTGCAGTGCGACGAGGTAGTTCGACGCCACGACGGCACCTGCGTGGTAGAGCGGCCGGTCGGCATCCTCGAGCTCGAACGGCTCCAGGCCCAGCAGCCGCGCGAGCTCGAACCCGAGCTCTTGCGCCTCCTCCGTCTCCGCGGTGACCGCCGCCCAGGCGCCGTCGAGCTGCTCCGGCCCTCGCGCGCGCGTGAACGTCTGCAACGGGTGGAGCGAGAAGCGCCGCTCGTGCGGGTCGAGCGCCGAGAGCGGCGTTGCGCCGCTGACGTGGGCGACCCAGGCGCCGGGCCCGAGGGACAGTCCCTGGGCCATGTCCGAAATGGCCGTGTCCGGCACGCAGAGGAGCGTGAGCTCCGCGTCCTCGCGCAGCTCGGTCCCACGCTCTGCGAGCCGGGTGGCGATCGCCGACCCGACGCGGCCGCGACCGATCACGTTCACGCTCTTCACCATGGAAAGCTCCAGTTCCGAAGCGGATACCGGGCGGGCGAATCGTACCCGCCCGGCCCCCTCACGAAGGCGGCGGAGGCCGCTCGATGCCCTCGGCGCGGCTGAGGCTCTCGCCGATCCGCCGCACGAGCTTCGGGAAGAGCGCCATGATCAGGACTGCGAGCAGGAGCCAGCCGAGCACGATGAACGGGAAGCGGTCGTAGGGATAGGCCGTTCCCTTGATGTTCTTGTACTCGACGTAGACCAGCGCCCCGATCGCGACCGTGAAGATCGCGAGCTGCAGCGGGTTCTCCCGCCGGTCGAGCACGAGGAACTTCGCCGCGCCGAGGTTCGTCACGATGTACGCGACGAGCAGGCTGAGCACGCCGATCGTGCCCATGTAGAAGAAGACGTTCGTCGACGTGGTGCCGTTGATGCGCAGCCCGACGACCGTCCCGACGGCTACGAACATCACCACCGCGAGCGCATTGGCGGGCGCGCCGGTGCGCGCTGAAGCGTCCCCGAGCCGGCGGCTGAGGAACCCGTCGCGGCCGAGGGCGAACAGGATCCGCGAGCTGGCCGCGGCTGTTCCGAGCGCGCTCGCGAACGCGCTGACCATCGCCCCGAAGTTGACGGCATCGGCGAAGCCCGAGCCGATGAAGGTCTTCGAGAGGTCGCCGAGCGGCGCGCCCGACGACGCGAACGCGTTCACTCCGCTCGGGCCGAGACCGAACCCGAGGGACTGCGCGAACATCACGATCACGTAGAAGACGGCGGTGAAGCCGACGGCACCCGCGATCGCGGCCGGGATGTTGCGACGCGGGTTGTTCGTCTCCTCGCCGAGCGCCGAGGCGCCTTCGAAGCCTGCCCAGGAGAGAAAGCCGAACACCGACGCAAACGCGATCGCCCCGATCCCGACCCCGGGCGGGGGTGAGAACGCCTTGAACGAGAAGTCCTGCCCGTTCGGCGCCGAGCCGCCGATCACCTCCGCGTAGATCCACACGATCAGGATGGCGATCAGCGTCACCGACACGGCCTCGATCAGGAGCAGCGACCGGGTGGCGAACCTGACGTCGGAGTACGCGACCGCAGCGATCAGGACGGCTGCGATCAGGGAGATCACGATCCAGGACGGGTCGTTCCAGATACCCGTGCCGGCGAAGAAGGCCTCGCCGAAAAGTCCGACCTCCGCGATCGAGGCGGCCGTGAAGGCGGCGTACGTCCCCATCTGCGCCCAGCCGGTGAAGAAGCCGGGCCGGGCGCCGAGGGTCGCGCCGGTCAGCGCGTAGGCCGACCCCGCGTGGTTGAAGTGCCGCGTCAGGCGGATGAAGGCGTACGAGACGAACGCAATGGCAATCGCCGCGAACAGGAACGCGAGCGGCACCGCGCGTCCGATCAGCCCGGCGGGCGCGACGCCGTTCAGGGCCATGGCGGCCGTCGGGGCCATGATCCCGATCGAGAGCGCGATCGCCTCCCAGAACCGGAGCTCCCGCCTGAGCACCCCGTGCCCGCGTTCCTCGACCGCCACAGCCTCCGTCGCCATCACCGATCTCCTTTCTCGAACACGTCGTCCGGCAGGAACGCGCCCACCACCCAGTTCGGCGCGTCGACGACCTCGTGGATGCGGAGGTCGGTCGCGACGCTGCAGAGCGCATAGGCCTCCTCGCGCTCGAGCCCGTTCCGCTCCTCGAGCCGCCGGATCGCCGCGCGCACCGCGTCCTTCGCGGCCTCCATCAGGTCGGGCCCGACGCCGGTGCACACGTGGTACCCGGACTGCTCGCCTGCTGCGACGGCGCCCTCGGGGAGCCGGAACTGCGGCGCGTCGATCGCGAAGTCGCGCCGGACCGACAGCCGGACGACCACCTCCATCGCGGTCTCGATCGCGGTCCCGCACACCTCGCCGTCGCCCTGGGCCGCGTGCGTGTCGCCAAGCGAGAAGAGCGCGCCCTCGACGCCGACCGGCAGGTAGAGGGTGGTGCCGGGGAGGAGGTGCTTCGTGTCGATGTTGCCGCCCCAGCGTGACGGCGGCACGACCGAGTGCTGCCC
This sequence comes from Actinomycetota bacterium, assembly GCA_046729915.1. Classification (GTDB taxonomy): domain Bacteria; phylum Actinomycetota; class Thermoleophilia; order Gaiellales; family Gaiellaceae; genus AC-32. Next base: position 2,803 of record JBKPHO010000517.1, read on the forward strand.
GGGCTCGGCGGGCGCGACGCCGATCGTCCCCGGAAACGGCCGGTACGGGAGCGAGATGCCGTCGCTCCAGATGACGCGTACCCGCTCTGGATCGACGCGCGAGATGCGCAACCACGGCTCCGGGAACTCGTCGGCGAGCAGGCCGAATCCCGGGATCAGCGCCGTCCAGCCCCAGTCGCGCGGCTGGAGCTCGAGCAGCTCGATCTCGAGCACGTCTCCGGGCCGCGCGCCCTTGACGAACACCGGCCCACTGACCGGGTTCACATGGTCGAAGTCGAGCGCCGCGACGGCCTCCACGCCCGAGTTTCCGGTGATCTGCTCGTCGGAGGCGTCGCGGACGTGCAGCGCGACGGCATCCCCCGGCTCCACTTCGAGCGCAGGCTCGATCGCGTTGTCCCAGACGTAGTTGAAGGCGTCCTCGCGAACGCTGTGGAGCGTGCGCGGCGCGTTTTCCACCGGGCGGTCCTACACCAAACCGGCCTTGCGCGACAACCTGCCCTCGAGCGCCTCGCGCACGGCGGGCCAGTCGTCGTAGATCACGGCGTACCAGGCCGAGTCGCGACGCTCGCCGCCGCGCACGAGCATGTGCCTGCGGTGGATGCCCTCGAACTCCGCGGGCAGCGCCGCGAGCGCCTCGCGGGCGCGCTCGTTCAGCGCGTCGGTCTTGAACTCTACCCGCAGGCAGCCGAGCTCCTCGAAGGCGTGCCGGAGCAGCAGGTACTTCGCCTCCACGTTCGCGCCGGTGCCCCAGGTGGACGGATTCATCCACGTGTTACCGATCTCGAGCCGCCGGTGCTCGGGCGCGAGCGACATGTAGCTCGTCGAGCCGACGACCGAGCCCTCCTGCAACACCGCGAACGGCTGCCGGTCACCAGATTCGCGGAGTGCGTCGGCGATCCAGGCCTGGACGTCGCGGGTCACCATCCAGCGCCAGATGCGCTCGTCGTCCGCTGCGGCCCGTAGGCCCTCGACGTGCTGGGGCCCGAGCGGCTCCAGCGCCACGATCGCCCCATCCAGCCGGACGGCGAGACATTCGAACACAACTAGGGCATCATGAAGGAGACGTGGGGCGGCACACGGGGGCTGAAAAGGCGGAGCTTCTGCTCGCGGCCGCGCGATACCTGAACGAGACGCTGGAGCTGGAGCGCGTCTACGACCGGTTCCACGAGCTGCTGGCGGACGCCGTCCCGCACGGCGGCGTGATCGTCTCCTCGTTCGACCCGGAGACGGAGCTGATCAGCTGCGAGTACGCCTGGGTCGACGGGGAGAAGCTCGACCCGACGATCCTGCCGCGGCTGCCGGTCAACCGCGAAGGCGGCGGGATGCAGAGCCGCGTGATCATGAGCGGTGCGCCGCTGCTCGTGAACGACGTGCCGGAGCGGGTCAAGGACCCGGCGGGGGTGTACTACGACGTCGACCGCGAGGGGCACATGCGCAAGCTGCCGGAGGAGGGGCCGCCGGGGGTGCAGGCGGCGATGATGCTGCCCGTCAAGCACGAGGGCGAGGTCGTCGGCGTCGTCCAGCTCATGGACGAGTCCGCCCAGTACGACGAGGAGCAGCTCGAGCTCGCGGAGGGCCTGATCGGGCTGATGGCGGCCGCGGTGCGCAATGCAAGGCTGCACGAGCAGGCCCAGGCCGAGGCCGCGGCACGGGCACGCGCCGAGGCGACTGCGGCCGAGCGCGAGCACGCGGCCCGGGTCCTCGAGGCAGTCGGCGACGGAGTCTTCCTGCTCGACCCCGAGGGGCGGGTCCAGTTCTGGAACCCCGCGGCCGGGCTCGTGACCGGGCGGGCGCGCGAGGACTCAGTCGGGCGCGACGCAGGCGAGATCTTCGGCGGCTGGGCCTCGGTCGCGGTGGAGATCCCGGTCTCGGAGGGGGCATCGGCGGCGAGGCCGGTGACGCTGCCGGTCGAGGTCGAGGGGCGCGAGCTCTGGCTCTCGTTCGTCGCCGTCCGCAGCCCCGGCGGCGTGGTCTACGCCTTCCGCGACCTGACCATGGAGCGCGACCTGGAGGCCGCCAAGAGCGACTTCATCGCGACGGTCTCGCACGAGCTCCGCACGCCTATGACGGCCGTGTTGGGGGCGGCGAAGACGCTTCTGCGCGAAGACATCGCGCTCACGCCGGAGCGGCGCCTGCAGCTGCTCCAGATGATCGGCGCGCAGGGGACGCGCCTCACGCAGATCACCGAGGAGGTTCTGCTCGCGAACCGGCTCGACCGCGGCGACCTGCGCATCCACAGCGAGCCCGTCGACCTGGCGGAGCTCGCACAGGAGGCGGTGGAGACGATGCGGGAGAGGCTGCCTGAGTCCGTCTCGCTGAACGCGAAGCCGGGGGTGAACGGCAGCGTTCCGGCCCTCGGCGATCGCCACCGGATCGAGCAGGTGCTCGTGAACCTGATCGACAACGCCGTCAAGTACTCGCCGGAAGGCGGCGAGGTGCTCGTCACGACGGTCCCCGCGGAGTCGAGCGCCCGCGTCGAGGTCGCCGACGAAGGCATGGGAATCCCGGTCGCCGAGCAGAAGTCCGTCTTCGAGAAGTTCTACCGAGGCGACCCGCAACACCGCGCGGTCCCCGGCGGCACCGGCCTCGGCCTCTATATCTGCCGCGAGCTCGTTCGGCGGATGGGCGGCACGATCGGCGTGAGCTCGCGGCCCGGCGAGGGCTCGACGTTCTTCTTCGAGCTGCCTCGAGCCTGAGCGCGGCTGTCCGTCCGGTACGTGGTCGAAGATGCGGACCCGTTGCTAGGGTCTGCTGACACGGTGCCGATCTACGAATACGTCTGCATGGAGTGCGAGTCGCACTTCGAGGAGCTCGTCCGCAACGGCGAACAGCCGGACTGCCCCGACTGCTCCTCCACGAACGTGCGCAAGCAGCTCTCGGTCTTCGCGACGCCCGGCACCGCCGAGCAGCCGACCTACGGTGGACCCTCGTCCGGCGGCGGCTGTTGCGGCGGAAGCTGTGGCTGCGGCTGACCGCGCGCCCTCGCCGGCGACGGCTGCCGCCGAGCAGAGCTCGGCTCTGCCGCCACCTGACGCCGCCGGCGGCACGGCGCTCTCCGGGCCCGTGCGTCTAAGCACTGTGCCCTCCGGTGCCGCACCACCGGCGACGGCCGAGGACACGCGGACGCGGCAGCTGACCGAGCTCGAGGCGTTTGCGCGCCAGGTTGCGGGGTGCACACGCTGCCGGCTCGCGCAGGGCCGCACGCAGGTCGTCTTCGGCGTGGGCGACGCGAATGCCGACCTGATGTTCGTCGGCGAGGCGCCCGGCTTCCACGAGGACAAGCAGGGCTACCCCTTCGTCGGCCAGGCCGGCAAGCTGCTCGACACGCTCCTGGGCGGGATCGGGCTCGAGCGCAGCAACGTCTACATCGCCAACGTGCTCAAGTGCCGCCCGCCGGGAAACCGCGACCCCGCGCCTGACGAAATCCAGGCGTGCGAGGGCCACCTCTTCCGCCAGATCGAGCTGATCCGCCCACGCGTGGTGGCCACTCTCGGCAACTTCGCGACGAAGCTGCTCTCGGGGAAGCCGACCGGGATCACGCGCGTTCACGGCGTTGAGCAGGACGTGACGCTCGGCGGCAGCCGTGTTTTGCTCTACCCGCTCTACCACCCCGCCGCCGCGCTCTACACGCCGGCGATGCTGAAGGTGCTCGAGCAGGACTTCGCGCGACTGCCGGAGCTCCTCGGCCGCCGCCCGGCGGAGCCCGCGCGGGTCGGGCCGCTGCTCGAGTCGGTTGCGCCCGAGCCTGCGGTTCAGCTAGGCCTTTTCTGATTGATGGAGCTGAGCTCCGCCTCGCCGGCGGAGACGGAGGCGATCGCCGCCACGCTCGCGCGCGAGCTTCGGGCCGGCGACGTCGTGACCGTCTCCGGCGAGCTCGGCAGCGGCAAGACGACCTTTGTCCGCGGCGCCTGCCGGGCGCTCGGTGTCACGGTGCCGGTGACGAGCCCGACCTTCACGGTCGGCCACCGCTATCCGGCCGACACGGACGTCTCGCACCTCGACCTGTTCCGGTTCAGGGGTTTCTCGGCGGCGGAGTGGGGCGATCTCGAGCCGTACTTCGCCGATGCGATCTGCTTCGTCGAATGGCCCGAGGCCGCGGTCGACGCCCTCCCGCCCGTGCGCGCCGAGGTACGTTTGTCGCACGTGGATCCCGCTCATAGGCTCATCACGCTGGAAAGCCCGGACATCGCCATGCTCGACCGCCTGTTCGGGGGTGCTGACACTCGCGTTTGACACCGCGACGAGCGTCGCCACGGCCGCGCTCGTCCGGGACGCGGAGGTGCTGGGAGAGAGCGTCTCCCGGGCCGTTCGGGTGCTCGAGGACGTGGATGAGCTCTTCCGCGAGAGCGGCACCGGGCGCTCGGAGCTGACCGGAATCGTCGTCGGCACCGGCCCCGGCAGCTTCACGGGCCTGCGGATGGGTCTCGCCGCGGCACGCGGCTTGGCTTTCGCGCTCGACGTTCCGGTTGCCGGCGTATCGACGCTTGCGGCCCTGGCCGCGGGGGCGCCCGGAGCGCTCCCCGTTGTGGACGCTGGACGTCGCGAGGTCTTCACGCTCGTGGACGGCCGACCCGCGGTGTGCGCCCCTCAGGACGTCGGCGCGGGGCTCTGCGTCGGCGACGGCGCTCTTCGCTATCGCACGGTGCTCGAAAAGCACGGCGCAACGGTTCCACCAGACGACGACGAGCGGCACCTGCCGCGGGCGCGCTTCCACGCCGCCCTCGCACGCGAGTTCGGCCCGGCCGATGCGGTCGAGCCCGTCTACCTGCGCATTCCCGATGCGGAGCGGAAGGCATGAGCGCCGCCGAGATCGAGATCCGCCACCTCGAGCTGCGCGATCTGAACGCGATCGAGGAGATCGAGCGCAGCTCGTATCCGACGCCCTGGTCGCGCTCGATGTTCGCGAGCGAGCTGGCCAAGCCGTCCTCGCTCTGCCTCGGCGCCTTCGAGGCCGAGAGCGGGCGCCTGATCGGCTACCTGATCATCTCCCGCTACGTCGACGCCTGGCACGTGATGAACGTCGCCGTCGAGCCGGGCAGCCGCCGCCGGGGAATCGCGTCGCTTCTGCTCAACCGGCTGTTCGAGCTCACCGCCGGCCGCAGCCGGCGCGGCTACACCCTCGAGGTTCGCGTCTCGAACGCCGGCGCGATCAAGCTCTACGAGGAGCTCGGCTTCCGCCCCCGCGGCGTGAGGCGGGGCTACTACACCGACAACCGCGAGGATGCGCTGATCATGTGGAAGGACCCGGTCTCCGAGCCGGCGACGCGCTCCTGATCCTCGGAATCGAGACCTCGTGTGACGAGACTGCCGCGGCGCTCGTCGACGGCAGCGAGATCCGGTCGAACGTCGTCGCTTCCCAGGCCGACCTGCACGCTCGTTTCGGAGGAGTCGTGCCCGAGGTTGCATCGCGGCGCCACCTCGAGCTCGTGTTGCCCGTCGTGCGCGAAGCTCTCGCCGAAGCAGGCGCGGAGCTGGACGACGTGGATGCGATCGCCGTCACCCAGGGGCCGGGGCTGATCGGCGCGCTGCTGGTTGGGCTCTCGGCCGCGAAGGCCCTCGCGTGGGCGCGCGGGCTGCCGCTCGTGCCGGTGAACCACCTCCACGGCCACGTCGCCTCCCTTTACCTCGAGCCGGACCCGCTCGAGCCGCCCTTCCTTTGCCTGCTCGCGAGCGGCGGGCACACGATGCTCGTGGACGTTCCCGAGCACGGCGCCTTCCGTCCGATCGGCACGACTCTCGACGATGCGGCCGGCGAGGCGTTCGACAAGGGCGCGCGTCTGCTGGGCCTCGGCTACCCGGGCGGCGCCGAGATCGACCGCCTCGCCCGCGAGGGCGACCCCGACGCCTTCGACTTCCCGGTCGCCCGGGTACCGGGCCTGGACTTCTCCTTCTCGGGTGTGAAGACGGCGCTGCTCTACGAGGTCCGCGGTCTCGGCGACCGCGTCGACGAACGCCGGGCCGACCTCGCTGCCTCCTACCAGCGCGCGATCGTGCGGGCGCTTGTGGGGCGAACGCTCGAGGCCGCCGAGCGGACCGGGGCGGAGCGGATCGCGGTAGTCGGCGGCGTTGCGGCCAACACCGAGCTGCGCGCCTCGCTGCCCGGCGCGAAGGCGCCGCCGCTCGCGCTCTGCACCGACAACGCCGCGATGATCGCCTCCGCTGCGAGGTACGTCGAGGCGATCCCGCCGCCGGGTTATCTTGCTTTGGATGCGTACGCGTCGGCTGTCTGAGGCGTCGCTGGCGCTGGGCGCGGCCGCCGCGGCCGTCCTCGTCGTCGGATTCGGCGTCAGCGGTGCCCGAGAGCGCTCCCTGGTCGCGGAGGCGTCGTCGTGGCGCGGCCTCGTCGGCGGCGGCCACTCCGCGGTTTCCGTGGGCCAGCGCGTGCTGGTCGTCCTGCGTTCGCCGTCGATGGCGCAGCAGGTTGCGCAGAACGGCGGCGTCGCGAGCCAGCAGAAGGAGCGGGCCTGGACGCGCTCGGCGCTCGCTGCTCAGCGGCAGCTGCTCGCCGAGCTGAGCACGCGGGGGATCCGGCCGCAGGTCCAGTTCAGCTACTCGCGGGTACTGAACGGCTTCTCGGCGCCGCTCGATGCACGCGCGATCGCGGTGCTCGAGCGGCGGCCCGAGGTCGCCGGCGTCTATCCGGTCAGGGTTGCCTATCCAGCGTCGGTCTCGTCGACTGACGGCGTGGCCCACGGGACGAGCCTGCTGCCGGCGCTGCGGCTGCCGGGCTACGACGGGCGCGGCGTCACGGTTGCACTCCTCGACACCGGCGTCGACCGGGGACACAGGTACCTGCGCGGGCACGTGCTCCCCGGCGTGGACATCGTCGGCGGCGATCCGGAGGTCAAGGCCGCGCGCGACCCCGACGACACGAGCCGGCTGGAGCGCCACGGGACCGAGCTAGCCGGGATCGTGGTCGGGCGGGGAGGGCCCGGCGGCGCGAGCGGGATCGCGCCCGGCGCGTCGCTGCTGCCGATCCGAATCGCGGGCTGGCAGCAGGACCAGACAGGCGGCTGGGCCGTGTATGCCCGGACCGATCAGCTGATCGCCGGCCTCGAGCGAGCCGTCGACCCGAACCTCGACGGGGATGCACACGACGCGGCGCGCGTCGCGCTCGTCGGCGCAGCGGTTTCGTACGGCGCGTTTGCCGACTCGCCGGAGGCGCGGGCGATCCGCGGCGCGCTCCAGCTCGACACGCTCGTCGTCGTGCCGGCCGGAAACGACGGGCCCGCCGGGCCCGGCTTCGGCAGTGTTTCCAGCCCGGGCGGCGCGCCCGCGGCGCTCACCGTCGGCGCGGCCGATCTGCGCGCCGAGGTCGAGCAGGTGCCCGTTGCCGTGCGCGCAGGCCTCGACCTTGTGCTCGACAGGCCGCTGCCGCTCGCCGGTGAAGCCGTTCCGGCCCGTGCGGAGGAGCTCGAGCTCGCCGCACCGCGTTCACTCGAAGGCCGCGGGACAGGGCCGAACGCGGACCGGTTCTTCGACCGTCGCGGCCGCAGCCTCGTCGCCGGACGCGCGGCGCTGCTCCACGGAGGCTCCGACCCGCAGCTGGCGATCGAGCAGGCCGCGCGCGCCGGCGCGGCGGCGGTTGTCGTCTACGGCACGCAGCTCCCGGCCGGGGGCCTCGGGCTCGACGAGTCCGTGAACGTGCCGGTCGTGAGCATTCCAGCCCGGGTCGCGCGCATCGCGCTCGCGGCGATTCGCGCGCGTGAGCACCCGGCGGTCTCGATCGGCGTTCCGAGCGTCGTCCACAACGGCGCCGACGGCTCGATCGCGGCCTTCTCCTCACGCGGCCTCGCCTTCGACGGGCGCGTCAAGCCGGATCTCGCCGCGCCGGGTGTGGCGATCGCCACCTCGGAGCCCGGCAAGACCGACGACGGGAGCCCTCGCTACGGGACGGTCAACGGCTCCAGCGCCGCGGCGGCGGTGGTCGCAGGCGCCGCAGCCGTTCTCGGGCAGGCGCGCCCGGGGCTGCGTGGGGTCGACCTCGGGAGCCTTCTGAGCGGGACCGGGCGGCCGATGCGCGAGACGAGCGTCACCGCGCAGGGCGCCGGCCTCGTCGACCTGGGGCAGGCGGTGGCCGGAGAGCTCAGTGCCGACCCCGCGACGCTCGCCTTCGGCCGGGCTCGGGGGGACGGGTGGCACGCGAAACAGGAGCTCACCGTTCACAACGTCTCGACGCGGCGGCTGGTGGTTCGGGTCCGCAACACGGGTAGCGGCGGAATGCTGATCACCTCGAAGCCTCGACGCCTGCGGCTGAAGCCGGACGGCCAGGCGACGCTGACCCTGGTGGCCCGGCTTGCGGGCACCCCGCCGAGCGACGGCTCCGCCGAAGGCCTTGTGTCGCTGGTGGCGCGCGGAGCCGGACCGCTGAGGATCCCGTGGGCGATCACCTTCGGCCGCCCGCCGGCGAGCCTGATCTCGGCGGTCGCGCTCTCGGAGACGGGTTTCACGCCCTCGGATATCACCCCCGCAGTGCTCTCGCTGCGCGCCGGCCTCGTCACGCCCGCCCCGACCGGGGCCCAGGTGCAGCCCGTCTCGCGCTTGGACGTCGAGCTCTGGCACGCCGGCCACCGGATCGGCCTGCTGGCGCGGTTGCGCGACCTGCTCCCGGGTCGCGTGGCGATCGGCCTCACCGGCCGTGGGCCCGGCGGCAGCCGCCTCGACCCCGGCCGCTACCAGGTTCGGCTACTCGCCTTCCCGACGACCGACGGCCCCGCGACGCGCCGCACGATCCCGTTCAGGATCAAGTAGCCCCCTATACTTCCCGCGTTTGCAGCGCGTTTCCGAGCCCAAGGAGCCTTAGTGACCACGCTCGAAGCCCCTGAATCCCACCTCCGAGAGAATCCCTTCCAGATCGCGCGCGAGCAGCTGCGGCGCGTGGCCGACATCTTCGACATCGACGAGCGCCTCGTGAATGTGCTCCAGGAGTGCAAGAAGGCGGTCGTCGTCTCGGTGCCCGTGACGATGGACGACGGCACGATCCAGGCGTTCGAGGGTTACCGAGTGACGCACAACATCGCGCGCGGGCCGTCGAAGGGCGGAATCCGCTACCACCCGGACGTGACCCTCGACGAGGTGAAGGCGCTCGCGATGTGGATGACGTGGAAGTGCGCCCTGATGAACATCCCGTTCGGCGGCGCGAAGGGCGGCGTCATTTGCAACCCGAAGCGCCTCTCCCGCGGTGAGCTCGAACGCATGACGCGGCGCTACACGACGGAGATCATCAACGAGATCGGGCCCGAGAAGGATATTCCCGCGCCGGATGTCGGCACGGACGGCTCGGTGATGGCCTGGATCTTCGACACGTACTCGATGAACAAGGGCCACTCGGTGCTCGGTGTGGTGACCGGAAAGCCGCTCAACGTCGGCGGCTCGCTCGGGCGCCTGGAGGCGACTGCGCGAGGCTCCCTCTACTGCATCCAGGAGGCGGCGCGGAAGAAGGAGCTGGCGCTATCGAGCCTCCGGGTCGCCGTGCAGGGGTTCGGCAACGTCGGCAGCTATCTCGCGAAGTTCCTCGCCGAGGAGGGCGCGACGGTGATCGCGGTCTCCGACTCGAGCGTCGGCCTCTACAACCCGAACGGCATCGACGTGGCGGCGGCGGTCGCGCACAAGCAGGAGACGGGGTCGCTCGCGGGCCTGAAGGGCGCGGAGGAGATCACCAACGAGGAGCTACTGCTGCTCGAATGCCATGTCCTCGCGCCGTGCGCACTCGAGCAGGTGATCACCTCGGATAACGCGGCGCAGGTGAAGGCGCAGATCGTCTGCGAAGGCGCGAACGGCCCGATCACGCCGACGGCGGACGAGATCCTCGACGACAAGGGCGTGCTCGTCCTGCCCGACATCCTCGCGAACGCGGGCGGGGTCGTCGTCTCGTATTTCGAGTGGGTGCAGGGCCTCCAGGAGTACTTCTGGAAGGAGCCGGAGGTGAACTCGAAGCTCCGCGACATCGTCACGCGTGCGTTCAACGAGACCTGGCACCTGCACGAGGAGCGGGAGACGAGCATGCGCAGCGCGGCCTACGGCGTCGCGGTGGGGCGGGTCGCCGAAGCCACGGTGACGCGTGGCCTCTACCCCTGAGCAGCACCGGGTCGTCGTCTACCACGGGGTCGGCTGTCACCTGTGCGAGCGGGCGCTCGAGCAGGTTCGGGCGCTCCGGGCCGAGCTCGGCTTCTCGCTGGAAGAGATCGCCGTCGACGGCGACCCGGAGCTGGAGGCGCGCTACCGCGAGTGGCTGCCGGTCGTCGAGATCGACGGCGAGCGGGCCTTCACCTACTACGTGCACGAGGAGGCGTTCAGGCGGCGCGTCTCGGCCGCACAAAGTCCCAGCTGAGAGCGGAGCTTGTGACGGTCTGACGCACGGAACTGCGCGGTACTGGCAGAATGGTTGTGCGTGTTGCAAACGCCCGTTCACAGTGCGGCCTCCTCGGAACGGCTGACGGTCGGCGTCGCTGCCCGGCTGAGCCGCTATCTGCAGGTCCTCAGCCAGGCGAAGAAGATGGGCAAGGACCGGATTTCCTCGCAGGAGATCTCCGACTACACGAACATCAACGCGACGCAGATCCGGCGCGATCTCTCCGCCTTCGGCAAGTTCGGCAAGCGCGGGGTCGGATACAACATCGACTCGCTGCTCGGGGAGATTCGGAAGATCCTCCGAACCCAGGGCCAGCACAACATCGCGCTGATCGGGGCGGGGCGGCTGGGCCAGGCGATCGCGAGCTCGCCGATCTTCGCGGAGCACGGCATCAACATCGCGGCGGTGTTCGACAACGACCCTGACAAGGTCGGGCGGACGATCGGCGCGATGGAGATCGAGGACTCGCGGCGGCTCCCGGACGCGGTGCGCGAAAAGAACATCATCGTGGGCGTCGTCGCGGTGCCGGCCGATCACGCGCAGCAGGTGACCGAGGCGCTGATCGACTCCGGCGTGCGGATCATCTTCAACTACTCCGAAGCGCTGCTCGACGTTCCCCACGACGTGACGGTGCACACGTCGAATCCCGCGGTCGACCTCCTGCACGCCCTGTACTTCCACCTGACCTAACCGGACATGTCCGTCCCGGACCTGTCCTAGGGACTGTCCCTAGGACACGGCCGTTTTGGACACGCCGCCGGGCCGGGGGGCGCATGCCTGCGGGGTGCGCGGCCAGCGCGATCGTCTCTTTCGGACACGGCCTAGGGACTGTCCCTAGGACATGTCCGATTCGGACGCGTTTGTCCGGCAGACTCGCGGCGTGAGGATCGTCCTCTGGCACGGGTACCTGCTCGGCGGGACCGGCTCCAACGTCTACACGCGCGCGCTCGCGCGCGAGTGGAGCCGCGCGGGGCACGAGGTCACCGTGCTCTCGCGGGAGCCGCACCCTGACGAGTACGACCTCGGCGGCGCGAGGCACGTCCGGCCCGACATCGGCGGCCTGCTCCCGGTCTTCGTGCTCGATCGCTACGAAGGGCTCGAGGCCCGTCTGCTGCAGGACTTCACCCACGAGGAGCGGGAGCGCTACGTCGAGCTCAACGCCGCCGCCGTCCGCGCCCAGCTCCCTGCCGACCTCGTCTTTGCCAACCACGTGCTGCTCGGCGCGCCGGTTGGTGCCGCGTCCGGCGCGCGGTACGCGGTCAAGGCGCACGGCTCCGAGCTCGAGTACTCGATCCGCGCCAACCCGGACCTGCAGGCGTGGGCCCGCGAGACCCTTGCCGGCGCCTCAGCCATATTCGTTGGCTCCGAGCACATCCGCGAGGTGCTCGCGGAGGTCGTCGGAACCGTCGACCGCGTGCACGAGGTGCCGCCCGGAGTCGACGTCGAACGTTTCCGCCTGCAGCCGCGTGCCGAGGCGCTCGCCGACCTCCTGCGCGAAGCACGCCGCGACCCGCCGAACCCGGGCAACGCCAACGAGCGGCTTCCCGACGAGGGCAACGCCGAGCGCCTCGCCGAGCTCTTCGCGACCAACGAGCCGACCGTCGTCTACTTCGGCAAGCTCCTCTACAACAAAGGCGTCCACCTGCTGCTCGAGGCGCTGCGCGAGCTCGACGCCCGCGCGGTGATCGTCGGCTTCGGCGACTACCGCGACGAGCTCGAGCGCGTCGCACCACCCCGAACGCTCTTCACCGGCCCGCTCGAGCACCGCCACCTGGCGCACCTGCTCCCGCTCGCCGACGCGACGGTTGTGCCGTCGATCTTCCCCGAAGCCTTCGGGATGGTCGCCGCCGAGGCCGCAGCG
>JBKPHO010000518.1:0-4023 GCA_046729915.1 Actinomycetota bacterium
GCTTTTCCTCGCGTGCGACAACCTCCGCAAGGGAGCGGCGCTCAACGGCATCCAGATCGCCGAGCTCGTACTCTCGCAGCGGGCAGTCGCGGCATAACTTCGGATCCCGCTGCTTTCTCAAGAACCGGCCCCGAAATCCCGATAACTAGCGGGCCATGCGGCCCGCGCGTCTCGACCACCAGTTTTTCGAGAACGAGCCTCGCTCCCACCTCGGGGCTCTGCTCCTACGCAAAGGCCTGCTCACGAACGACGAGCTCGACCGGGCGCTCGAGGAGAAGGAGCAAGGCGAGCTGCTCGGCGAGGCGCTTGTCCGGCTGCGGATCTGTTTCGAGGACGACATCGCCCGCGTGCTCGCGGCACAGGCGCAGGTCGAGTTCGCCGACATCGGCGTAACCTCGGTCGACCGCCGCGCGGTCGAGCTCCTTTCCGGCCACGAGGCCGAGCGGCTCCGCGCGATCCCGCTGCGCCTGCACCCCGACGACAGCGTCTCCGTCGCGGTCGCGGACCCCACGGACGAGACGCTGCTACCCAGCCTGAAGCTGGCGCTCGGCGGCCGCGCAGTGCGTCTCCTCGTGACGACGCAGTCGGCCCTCCGCGCCGCCTGGGCGACCGCGTACCACCGGCCCTAAGGGCGCCGCGGAGCCGGAACCGGCTCGGGCAGGAACGCTTCCTTCAGCGCCCGCAGCACCTTCGCACGCCTGCCCTCGAGCACGGGCACGAGCCCACCGAGCTCGAGCCGGGCAAGCTCGACGGGGCCGGCCGAACGCACCGCCCGAAAGCCGAAGTCGGTGAGGAAGTCGTGCGGGAAGACCGTTCGGTGCACGAGAAAGCGCTCGTAGTCCGACTCGCCCTCGGGATAGCGGTACGCGAACGCCTCGAGCGCCGCGGCTCCCCTGTCCTTGGCCTCGCCGATCGCCGCCAGGAAGAGCGACTGCAGCACCCACGGGCTCGTGCGGTCGACGAGGTAGGCGCACGTGACGAGCACCGCGTCGTCGGACGGAGGCCCCGCCGGCAGCTCCGCGGCCCGCGGGAAGAGCCGCGCCGCGCCGTACTGCATCGACCCGAGCGCCCGCCCGTCGTCGTCGTAGTAGATCGTTCCCCAGGCGCCGAACTCGGTCTCGGCCTTCTCGATCCAGCGGTGCTTGTCGACGTCCCGGCCCCCCGTGCGGGACTGCCACCAGACGCAGCCGTGGCAGACCGACGGCGCGTGCTCGAGCGTCGCGCCGGTCAGGCCCGCGATCCGGACGCTCACCGTTCGGGCCTTCCGATGTCGTCCACCACCACGTCGACGGTCAGCGGGCGCGCGCCCGCCATGCGCTCGAGGTAGTCGGCCACGCGCCGCTGGACCTCGGCTCCGACGGTCTCCGCCTGAGCTCCCCAGGCCAGCTCGAGATGGAGCTCCAACGAGAGCCTTCCTCCCTCCTCGGTCACGCGCACCGCTCCCTGCCGCGGCAGCCTTCCGTTGACCAGCCCGGCCACGCCTTCGACCTCCCGGGCCGCGTCGGCCGCGTAGCTGGCGAGCACGTCCGTCGCGACGCTCGCGCTGCCCTCCATCACTTCGATTGTAGGAGGAGTTCCGTGGCTTCAGGCCGCGCGAGAAAGCGGAACGGCACGAAAGTCGTGCCGAGGCCCGCGGAGAGGTGCAGCGTCGCAGCCGGCCGCCGGTACAGGCCCTGGATGTACGTCCAGCGGATGTGCGCCAGCCGCAGCCGCCCGCCCGGCCACGGAAAGCAGATCTGGCCCGCGTGCAGATGCCCCGAGAGAACCAGGTCGAAGGCACCCTCGGGCAGCCGGTCGATGACGCTCGGGAAGTGGCAGAGCAGGATGCGCAGATCTACCTCGGGGTCGGCGAGCCGCTCCGGCCTTGCCAGCCGCCGGCGGTACGAGCGCGGGTCGACGCCGACGATCTGCACGCGCCGGCAGCGAAGCTCGACCGTGCGCGACTCGTCCGAGAGAAGCGTCGCCGGCTCGATGTCGACGACCTCGGCGGGATGCGAGAACGGGTCGCGCGTGGTTGCGAAGTCGTGGTTGCCGAGCACCGCGAAGCAGCGCGGCATCCGAGCCAGCAGGGCGCGCAGCCTTGGCTCGCCGCTGCGGCGCGAGAGCAGGTCGCCGCTGATCAGCGTCAGGTCGGGCTGGCGCTCCTCGACCCACGCGACCGCGCGCTCCACGGCCGTCGTCCCCCGGGACGGGAAGCCGAGATGGAAGTCCGAGAGGTGCGCGATCCGCAGCGCCTCGAGCTCGGGCGGCAGCCCCGGAAGCGGGCAGGCGAGCGTCTCGAGCCGCACCCACCCCGCCTCGAAGTGACCCCAGGCCAGCCCCGCCGCGGCCGCCGCGGCTCCGACCCGCAGGCTCCGCAACGATTACGCCTCCAGTTTTTCGACGACCGGCTCGACCGAGACCACGTGGCGCTTGAACTTCAGCTCGGACTCCTCGAGCCCGGCCGCGACGCCGATCAGCTGCGAGAGGTGCAGGATCGGCATCCGGAAGTCCTTTCCGGTCGACTTCCGCAGCTTCGACTGCCACGCATCGAGCGAGAGGTGGCAGAGCGGACACGGCGTCACCATGACGTCCGCGCCGGCCTCCGTCGCCTGCTCGATCGGCTGCAGCAGCTCGCCGAGCGCCACTTCCTCCCGAGCCTGGATGATCGGGAAGCCACAGCACTTGATCTTCGCGGGATAGTCGATCGGCTCGCCGCCGCAGGCCTCGATGATCGCCTCCAGCGACCACGGCCGGTCCGGATCCTCGAAGCCGAGGATCTTGGACGGCCGCAGGATCTGGCAGCCGTAGAACGGCGCGACGCGCAGGCCCTTCAGGCCCTTGTGCGCGACCTCCTTGAGCCGGTCGAACCCGTCGCCCTCCGCGATCAGCCAGAGCAGGTGCTTGACCTCGACCGTGCCGTCGTAGGGCGGCACCCCGACGGCTTCGAGGTTTGCGCTGACGCGGGCCCGTAGGTCGTCGTCGTTTCGCAGCTGCCAGTTCGCCTGCCGCAGGTTCAGCGTGCAGACGTTGCAGATCGTCATCAGCGTGTCGCTGCCCGTCTGCTCCGCGTACGCGAGGATGCGCGCGTTCAGGTGCAGGTAGTAGTCGGGCTCGGCCTCGTGGATGTCGCCGGCGCCGCAGCAGGTGACCGACTCGAGCTCGTCCAGCTCCAGCCCGAGCTTCGGCGCGAGCGCCTGGGTCGAGATGTCCAGTTCCTTCGCGGAAAGCGACGCGAGGCAGCCCTTGTAGTAGGCGACCTTGGCCACCTCAGTCACCACCGCTCTTGCCGCCGGCCTCTTCGGGAGCGATCCGGCTCGCCGGTGCGCGGTCCGGATCGGAATCGAGGACGTGCTCGATCTGTGCGAGCGCCTTCTCGCCCTGGACGATCCCCGCGGCGCCCGCGCGACCCTGCTCGCGCAGGAGGTCGTGGAGCGCCCGTGCCTCCTTCACGTCCTTCGCGACGTGCGGCGGGAACGGGGGCGGCACCTTGCCGTGCTTCGCCAGATCGAGCGCGAACCCGATCTGCTTGACGGCGGACACGACGCCCTGCGTCTTCGGCACGAGCTCCGTCTCGCGCAGCCAGCCGGTCGTCTCCGCCGACTTGACGAACCACTTCGCGTGCTTGGCGCCCATGTCATGGTCGATGTCGAGCCGGATCGACTCCGCCCCGAGCTTCGCGATCGCGTCGCGCGGGTCGACGCCCTTGGGGCAGCGCTCGTTGCAGAAGTAGCAGCGGGTGCAGTCCCAGATCCCGTGCTCCTCGTTCATCGTGTTCAGCCGGCCGACGTCGTCCTGATCGCGCGGGTCGCCGACGAACCGGAAGCCCTTCGCGAGCGCGGCCGGCCCGAGGAACTCCGGGTCGGATTCCATCGAGTTGCACTCGGAGACGCAGCAGCCGCACATGATGCAGAGCGACTCCTTGTGGATCGCGTTCATCCGCTGCTGCGAGACGATGCGCTCCTTCTCGGCGACCTCGTCGTAGCCGGGATCGAGCCACGGCTTGACGGCGCGGATCTTCCCCCAGAACGGCTCCATGTCGAC
>JBKPHO010000519.1:0-2745 GCA_046729915.1 Actinomycetota bacterium
GCGTGGCGGAGGAGACCTCCGACTGGAGGCAGGCGTACGCGACGGTCGAGCGGTTCCGGCGAGAGCGGCCGCCGAACTGGGCTCGTCTGCCCTGGGCGTAGATTCCTTCAGGCGTCATTCGCGAACACTCGCCCAGGCGACCCTGCGACCACTGGTGTCGTCAGCTGAGGTTGGCAGCCAGGCCTTGATAGGCAGGGTGGAGCTCGTCCCACCGCGCCTTGGCGTCCTCGCGGCGCTCACGCCCGGCGAGGTGGTCGGCGAGATCTTCGACATGGAGCTGGATCCCGGCCCCATAGGCGGCGAGCAGTTCCAGGGGCTTGTCTCGTTCCTCCCAGACCAGGATGGTCTGGTCGCCGTCGGCGGCCAGCGTGACCTCGATGTCCCCCTCGTCCGGCTGACCCGGCTGAGGGTCGGCATCGCGCATCGTAAGCAGCAGCCGTCGCGGAGGCTCGCACGCTTCCACGCGCCCGGTGCCTTCCCATGCGCTGACAAAGAAGCGTGCTCGGAACTCACCGCCGAGTCGTAGGTCGCCCTCTACCTCGCACATCCAGCGAGCCAGACGGCGGGGATCGGTGAGTGCCGACCACACGTCGTCGACATCGGTGTCGAAGCGGTCCTCCATGCGCACGACGCCCTTGCCATCTGCTGAGTGCAGGCTGCCCAGGATGCGGCTGCCTCCATTGGGCAAGCCGCCGCAGCGTCCAGCGGGCGATGGGGACGGCGGTCATCGAAGCGGCCACGCCGAACGCCCAAGGCAACCCATGAGTGAGTGAGCGCGAACACGGTGAATCCGGCGCCTATGCCAAGACAGCGACGCCAAAGAGGCCCACGGCCGCGCAGGTGCATCCCATTGAAGTCCACTAGCGAAATGTCGGCCGACTGCCCCTCATCCACAAGCTGCCGTAGACGAGCGCTCTAGCGACATTCCCGCACGCGGGCCCAGCCGGCGATGCGCTCGCCTGAAGGTGTCCGAGGCTGGCCTAACGCAGAAGCCTTGAGTACAGCTCTTGCCGTGGAGCGCCGGGGCGCTGCTATTCCTCGCCCTCCCAGTACTCGAGAGTTGGCCCACGCCGCGCGAGCATGATCGGCTCGCCTTCAGCGCTCGAGGCGGAGACCTTCTCGGTATCTGGGTAATGCACGATGTCGGGAGCGACCATCGACGACAGCATGACCACGCGGATCGGCGACTCGGTGCGATTGATGATCTGGTGCGCACCCTTCTCGCCGCGCGGAAAGCAGACGACGTCACCCTCCTTCAAGACCTGTTCGCCCTCGGGCGTGCGGAGCGTCGGCTCGCCGGCCAGCACAATCACCCACTCCTCGTTCGCGTAGTGCGTGTGATACGGCCAGAGCTTGTTACCTGGCTCGACCTCCGACATGCTCGCGCCGATCAGCTCGCCGCCGATGTGGTGGCCGACAAATGCCTCCTTGATCCGCCACCCCTCGCGTTCCCTTGGTTCATCCCATTGATCGCCGTGCAAGTTGAAGACCTTCATCAGAAGTCCCCCTGGATTGGATGCCAGCTCTTGGACCGACGGCGGGAGCCTGCTCCGGCCCTCACTTCGTGAATCGCGCAGCCTGGACTCAGTTTCCCCCGGCGCGCAGCGAAACACATTGCCTCGGGTGACTGTGAGACTCGGCAGGTCGGACTGTCTGGGGCCGTCGCCAGCCTGGTGTCTCCGTGCCGCTCGTGACTCGTCGGGTGACTGGCCGCCTCGCGTGCCTTGGGAATGATCCGTCCGGGAGGCACGGCGGCGCCGGTCTGGCGCCCGCTGCTGGCTTGATCAGGAGCTTGTCCGCCTGCTCGGCGTGACTCATCACAGTCCTGCCGCCGCGGTTTCTCCGCACTCAGACCGGCGTCACCGGACCCTACGAACGAAGCCGGAGGATCGATCGGGATGGTTACAGAGCTGGTGGACTACGTCGTTGGCGTCGACACGCACCGGGACGAGCACACACTCGCGCTCGTCGAGGTGGCAAGCGGTGCGCTGTTGGCCGAGAGCAGGGTGGCGAGCAACGGCTGCGGCTACGCGCAGGCGCTCCGCTTCGCGCAGGAGCAAGCGCACGGCCCGCGTCTGTGGGCCGTCGAGGGTGCCGGTCACTATGGGGCCGCCCTTACCCGGTACCTGAGCAAACACGGCGAGACCGTGCTCGAGGTGGGTCGCTCGCCGCGGAGCGAGCGACGGCTGCGCGGCAAGGACGACCGGCTCGACGCGCTCCGCGCGGCTCGCAGCGCACTCGGAAGCGAGCCGCTCGCATGCCCGCGTGCCGGAGGGCGCCGCGAGGCGCTCCGCCTGCTGCTGCTCGCCCGGCGCAGCGCCGTCGACGTGCGTCGCGAGGCGCTCGTGCAGCTACGCAGCGTGCTCGTGACCGCGCCCGAGTGCCTCCGCGCCGAGCTGCGCGCTCTCCCGCTCGGGAGGCTGCTTGAGCGCTGCCGGCGGCTGCGCCAGCTCGGCAGCATGGGCCCGGACGAGCTCGCCACCCGGCGCGTGCTGCGCACGCTCGCCCGCCGGATCGAGACAGCGAGCCAGGAGGCCGCTGAGCTCGAGCAGGAGATCCTCGTCCAGGTGGGCGCGCTCGCACCGCGACTGCTCGAGGAGCCAGGCGTCGGCCCGATCGTGGCCGCCCAGCTGCTCGTGGCGTGGTCGCACCCCGGACGCGTCCGCTCCGAGGCCGCCTTTGCCCGCCTCGCGTCCGGTGCCGCTCGCATCTGCGCTTCAAGCGCGCTGCGAACTGGAGGGAGTG
>JBKPHO010000520.1:0-9296 GCA_046729915.1 Actinomycetota bacterium
ACGGAAAACGGATGACGTCGAGACAGGAGGGAATCCGTCCCTATCCGCGAAGTCGAGTTGATGCGCTGGTGGTCGGTGCCAATGGTATTCGTCGGTTGCCTGGTCGCCCTTTTCGCCGCGTCGGCCGCGCCGCACGCCGCGAAGCCGCCGAATCCGAACGATCCATGCGCGCGTTCGGGCCGCGACATATGCGGGACGGCTGGTGTCGGCTTCTATCGCGTTACCCGCTACGGCACACGCTGGTTCGGTGACTTCCGCGGCGCCGTGAAAGGTCAACGACATGCCTTCTGCATCGATCTCCGCTTCTGGTACGCCTCACCGTCGTATCGGTATCGCGAGATCTCCTCGACCGTGCTCCGTAACCGCGACGGGGCGATCATCAGCCGTGAGAAGCAGCAGAAGATCGCCTACGCCCTGTGGGCCTTTGGACGGAGCATGAGCCCGATCCGGCAAGCCGCGACGATGCTTTACGTCAATTCGCTCATGGGCACGGCGCGTCCAGGAGAGCTCGACCCGGATGTGATGCCCGCCAAGGTCGCCCTGCGCTTCCGATCGATTGCTCGGGCCGCGGCCCGCTATCACGGGCCCTACAGGGTCGAGACGCGTGTTCCGAAGAGGCTGATCGTGAACCACCCGACGAAGGCGACGGTCTCGGTCCGCTCCGCAACCGGTCATGCGCTACCCCACGCGACGCTCTCGGTCTCAGCACGCGGCTCCACGGTGCCCTCGCGGGCGCGTACGGACGGGCGAGGCCGGGCCGTGATCACCCTCCGGCCGACGGCCGTACACGTGCAGCTCCGGGTTGCCAGCCGGGCGCTCGCTTCCAGCCGACCCAGGATCTTCGCCCCCTCGACGGCCATGGCCGCGCCGAACGGGCAGCGGCTCGCCGTGCCGAGCAACGAGCAGGTCTCCGCCCGTGTGTCCCGACTCGCGCGTCCCGTCGTGACCAGCCTCGTCTCGCGCCAGATCGTGAGGGCGGGCGGCACGATCTTCGACCGCGTCCGCGTCGCCGGCCTCGCCGGGAGCACGGCTTCGGTCGAGGTCGAGCTCTTCGGGCCGTTCCCGTCGAGGAGCGCAATAACCTGCACAGGCTCTCCGTACTGGCGGAGCCGGATGGATGCAACGGCCGCCGAGCTCAGGACACCGCCAGTGCAGGTCGCAAAGGCGGGCTTCTACACGTACCGGCAGCGCCTTGTCGGCCCAGCGTCCGTCGCCGGCCCACCAACGCCGTGTGGCGTCGTGTCCGAGACGACCCTCAGCACGCCACACATCTCGACCGGGAGAGGCGACTCGACGGCGGATGCTCGCTCGATGGCTCGGGGCGGTCGGATCCCGGTCTGGCTCAGAATCCCGAAGCTAGGCATCAAGGCAGCGATCGTGCCTGAGGTCATCGACATCGAGAAGGGCATCCTGGGCATGCCCACGAACATCCAGCGCCTGGGCTGGTGGCGAGACGGAATGGCGCCGATGGCGCAATCGGGCGCGATCCTCATCGCGGGGCACTACGACTTCGCCACAGCGGGGCCCGGCACCTTCTACCCGCTCCCACACGCGCGTCGCGGCGAGCGGATCCAGATCACCACCGCCGACGGCGCCGTCCACACGTATCGCGTCGTCACGGTGGAGACCTATCCCAAGACCGCCTTGCCGCTGACCGTGTTCGATCGACGCGGACCGCCGAGACTCGTGCTTGTCACCTGCGGCGGCCGATTCGACTCGACGACCAAGCACTTCCTGGACAACATCGTGGTCACCGCCGTCCCCGTCTGATCTGACGATCCGGTCGCCGACCCGTTCGGCGCGACGTTCGGTACCGAGCCGGTCGAGCCAGCGAATCCCCACTGGCGTGCCCAGGCGGTAACGCTCGCTGACCCTGGACGTCCGCGTCATCCTCGTCCCGCGCTCGGGAGCAGAGAGTTAGTCCGGACAGGCAAGGGCCGATGCCCGGGCACCGAGGAAGTCACCAAAGCCAGCATGGCCGATTAGCCTCACCTCCATGAGTTTGTGGAACGTCGCCGACTACATGCGTTGGCGGACGGGTGGCGACGACCCCGTGCTCGACGAGCTCGCTCGTAGGTACACGCTCGACGGCGCCCGCGTGCTCGACCTCGGCTGCGGCCCCGGACATGCCGCGGCGGCACTTGCCGAGCGCCACGGAGCGGTTGTGACGGGGCTCGACGCCTCGTCCGAGATGCTGGCCGCTGCGCGCGAGGTAGCCCCGACCGTCACGCTCGTCCAAGGCGCCGCCGAGGATATGCCCTTCGAGGACGGTTCGTTCGACATCGTCCTGTCGAACTTCGTCGTCCACCTACTAGACCGCCCCGCCGCGTTCGCCGAGGTACACCGCGTGCTCGGGAAAGGCGGGATCTACTGGATCAAGACGCAAGATCCGGAGACGATCCGCAGCTACTGGGCGGCTCCACTGTTCCCGTCCGTCGTCGGCATGGAGACAGCGCGCTTTCCAAGCGAGAGCCGTCTCCGCGACGAGCTCGTTGCAGCCGGCTTCCCCGACGTCCACGTTGAGCGGCGGGGTCTCGAGCGCGTCTTCAGCCGAGATGAGGCGATCGAGAAGCTGGCGAGCGGAGCCTACTCCACGCTTCACCTGCTCCCACCCGCTGAGCTCGCCGACGGCATCCGGCGAGCTCCGCACGTGCTTTCCGACCCTGTGCGCTACCGACTTGTGTACCTCATGGTCGAGGCCCGCCGCTGAACATCCGCGCGCGGCTCTTTCGCGCGGCAGCGCCCACTCGCCTGGGCCAGCGTGGCTGTCGCTCGAGCTGATGCCCAACTCCACGTCGTTGCCGAATCGGCGCTGGCCCACGGTCGCCCGAGACAAACGTCGGCGCTCCTACCGCAGGCGAGGATGGCAGGGGACCAGCCGTCGAGGTGGGCGGGGCGGAACGGTAGCCTCGGAGCGGTGTCGCGCTCCTACGTGATCTACATCGGCCTGCTCGCCGCCTTCTGGGGCGCCTCCTACATGTTCATCAAGGTCGCGGGCCGCGCGTTCGAGCCGACGACCATGATCATGCTGCGTCTCGTGATCGCCGCGGGGCTGCTGCTCGTGGTTTTGGCAGCACAGCGCGGGTGGCGCGCCACGGTGAGCGACATGCGAAGCCTCGGCTGGGAGGGGTTCGGGCTCGGCGTCGTCAACGGAGCGATCCCCTTCACGCTGATCGCCTGGGGCGAGAAGTACATCGACTCGGGCGTGGCGGCGATCGCGAATGCGTCGATGCCGATCTTCGTCGTGCTCCTCGCGATCCGCTGGAAGCCGAGCGAGCGCGTGCGAGGGCAGCGGCTGGTCGGGTTCCTGATCGGCCTCGTCGGCGTCGGGGTGCTCGCCGGCGTCCATCCGGAGGGCGGGTGGTGGGGCGCGGCCGGAACGCTGGCCGTGGTCGTGGCCTCGGTCTCCTACGCGGCCGGGAGCCTGTGGGGCCAGCGCCTGGTGCACGGCACGAGCGGCCTCACGCTTGCGGCGGCCTCGATGATCGGCGGCCTCGTCGTGCTGCTCCCGTTCGGCCTGTGGCAGCTGCCCTCGGAGGTGCCCGGCTGGAAGGAGACCGGCTCCGTGCTCGCGCTGGCGGTGATCGGGACCGCGCTCGCGCAGATCATTCTCTATCGCGCGCTGCGCAGCGACGGCGCCGCGCGAGTCAGCCTCGTGACGTACCTCCTCCCGGTGACCGCGCTCTTCTACGGCGTGCTGCTGCTCGGCGAGCCGCTGACGTGGCAGGAGCTCGCGGGGATGGTGCTGATCCTCGGCGGGGTGGCGCTGGGCTCCGGAGCCGTCCGCTTTCCGCGCCGCGAGCCGGTCGCCGCGCCCTCGCCGTGAACGACGGCATCACGCTGCGGCGCGCCGAGCCGGGCGACGTCGACTTCCTGCTCGAGCTGATGACGCACGAGGAGGTCGAGCCGTACATGGCCGTCATCCGGCCGCGCGACCGCGACGGGCTGCTGGCCGAGATCGAGCGCTCGCAGGCCGAGCCGCAGGAGTTCGGCCGCTTCGTGATCGAGGTCGACGGGCGGCCCGCGGGGCTGATGGGCTTCGAGGTCGCCAACCGCCGCAGCCAGATCGCCAACCTCGGCTCGCTCGCGGTCCATCCCGAGTTCCGTGGGAGGCGGCTGGCCGATGCCGCGGCCCAGGCCTTCCAGCGGCACCTGATCTTCGACCTCGGCTACCACCGGCTGCAGCTCGAGATCTACGGCTTCAACGAGCGGGCCCAGCGCCACGCCGAGCGGGCCGGCTTCGTCCGCGAGGGCGTGCGGCGCAAGGCCTACCACCGTCACGGCGAGTGGGTCGACGGCATCATCTACGGCCTGGTGCGCGAGGATCTCGAGCCAGACTGAGGTCGTAAAGAATCCGGCGAGCTTGCGCGTCGTACGTCCGATGGTCGCTGACCTCGAGGAGCTCTACCGCGCCCGCCGCCATGACTTCTGCCGTGCGGCCGCGGCGATCGCCGGCGACCGTGGCCTCGGAGAGGATGCCGTTCAGGAGGCATTCGCAAAGGCGGTACGTAAGCGCCGCACGTTCCGAGGTCGAGGCTCGCTCGAGGCATGGGTGTGGCGAATCGTGGTCAATGCCGCGCGGGACGCTCGCCGGCGCCGTGTTCGGCAGTCGAGCCTGCCCGAGGCAGCCGAGGGAGCCTCGCGGTCGAACGGGTATGCGGTTGGGCTTCCTCTCGAGCTGCTCACCGAGCGCCAGCGCGAGGTGCTGTTCCTCCACTACTACGCGGATCTCGACTACTCGACCATCGCCGAGGCGCTCGGAATCACGTCGAACACCGTCGGCGCGACGCTCTCGACCGCCCGGGCGACGTTACTGCGGGCTCTCGCCAAGGAGG
The DNA here is from genome assembly GCA_046729915.1 of Actinomycetota bacterium. GTDB lineage: Bacteria > Actinomycetota > Thermoleophilia > Gaiellales > Gaiellaceae > AC-32. The sequence continues at coordinate 4,836 of JBKPHO010000520.1, forward strand.
TCAGGCGATGAATGACGCACGCATCGACGATCTGCTCGACGAGCTCGTTGTTCCCTTTGAGCCACGAGCCGGCGGCTGGGCGGACGTCCTACGGCGTGCGCGTAGGACGCGCCGGCGCTATGCGCTGCTGGGAGCCGCCCTTCTCGCGCTCCTGCTCGTACCGACCGGGCTTGCACTGCGCGGCGAGATCACGGATCTGTTCCAGGGCACGCCGGCGCCGCCGGCCGTCTCGACCAGCTTCGAGGCGAACAACTCAATTGCCGACATGGCGACCAAGAAGAGGTTCGGCGCTCGGTTCCCCCACGCTGACGTGTCACAGGCGCACGGCGTGCTCGAAGTGCAGACCAGCGATGGGCCGGAGGACCTGTGGGCTGCCCCGAGCGACCAGGGCGGCAAGTGCTGGTGGGTCGACTTCGCAAACGACCCGGCCGGCCCGGACGGGCAGTACGGCTTCGGCGGCTGCGACCGCTTGGAATCCGGATCGCAGATCGACCCGGCCGTCATCTGGGTCGAACCTCATCCCACGTTGGCCACGCTCTGGGGGCGCGTCTACGTCCCGGCCGACAGCGTTGTCGTGGAGCTGCAGGACGGTTCGTCGTCTACGCTGCCCGTCGTCGAAGGCGGGTTCCTCGCCTCGTTCGAACGCGGCGCTCGGCTCGAACGGGTCACGGCGTACGACGACGGTCACGAGGTTGCGTCCTGGCAGGCGCCAGTAGGCTAGATGGGTGGCCGGCACGAGCTTCGCGAAGCGCTGGGCTGAGGGCTACAGGCTCGCCTGGGACGCGGGCGACGCGGAGGCTGCCGCCGCGCTCTACGCACTGGACTGCGTCTTCCGCTCGGCGCCGTTTCGCGAGCCCGAGGCTCCGCTCTCGTATGTGACGCGGGTCTTCCCCGAGGCTCGGGCCGAGGACGTGCGCTTCGGCGAGCCGGTCGAGGAGGGCGACCGCGCCGCCGTCGAGTGGTGGGCGACGCTGGTCTCCCCGGAGGGCGAAGAGCAGACCATCGCCGGCTGTTCCGTCCTGCGCTTCGACGACGAGGGTCTCGTCACCGAGGCGCGCGACTACTGGCACCTCGAGCCCGGCCGCCGCCGGCCGCACGAGACCTGGGGGCGGTGAAGACCGCCGGGCCGTGCGGTTGTCGCGCGGACAGCTAGCCGCGCCGGTCGCCGCCGCCGTCGCGATCGCGTTTGCGGACTCCTCAATCGTCGTGCTCGCCCTGCCGGAGCTCTACGGGCGCTTCCACACGACCATCGAGGGCGTCTCCTGGGTCGTCACCGCCTACAACCTGGCGGTCGCCGCGACGGCGCTCGCGCTGGTGCTGCTCGTGCACCGTTTCCGGGCGACCCTTGTGCTTGCCATCGGCTTGGCGGTCTTCCTCGCTGCATCGATCGCGTGCGCGTCGGCGTGGAGCCTCTGGTTTCTGATCGCCGCTCGCAGCGTCCAGGGCGTGGGCGGGGCGCTCCTCCTGGCCGGCTCGCTCCCGGTTCTGGGCGCTCTCACGGGCTCGGCGGGCGCGGGCGCTCGGGTCTGGACTCTCGCCGGAACCTTCGGCCTGGCGGTCGGGCCTGCGCTCGGCGGCGTCCTCACGCAGGCGTTCGACTGGCGAGCGATCTTCGCGGTGCAGGCGCCGGTGGCCGCGCTTGGGCTGCTCGCCGTCGCCGGCTCCCGCGCCGAGGCCGTCACCGCGGAAGGCTGGCGTCCGTCGCTCGTGAGGACGCTGCCGGCGAACACGTGCCTCGGGCTGCTCTTCGGGGCCCTGGTCGGAGCGCTCTTCCTCGCGGTGCTGCTGGTGATCAGCGTGTGGAACTACTCGCCGATCGAGGGTGCCGGGATCGTCAGCGCGCTCCCGGTTGCTGCGGTCGCCGCCCGTTCGCTCGAGCGTCGCCTGCCGGGGCTGATCGCCGTCTGCGGCGGCGCCGCGTTGCTCGCCGCCGGCCTCGTCGCCCTCGCGCTGCTCCCGTCCGCGAGCGTCTGGATGGCCGTCTGGGCGCTCGCCCTCTGCGGCGCCGGCCTCGGCCTCGCGGTGCCCGTCCTCTCGAACGCAGCGCTCGAGCCGAGCGCCGGGATGACGCGCAGCGGGACCCTCACGGTCGGCGCCCGCCACGTCGGCCTCGTGCTGGCGCTGGCGCTGATCGCCCCGCTGCTCGCGTCGAAGGTCCCGGCGGCCGGCGACCGGGCCCTGCTGCGTGGGACGGCCGTCCTGCTCGACGCGCCCATCGGCCTCGACAAGAAGGTCCCTGTCGCGCTCGACCTCCGAGGCGCCTTCGCCCGCGCCCAGGAAGGCGAGACGCCGGACCTGGCGGAACCCTTCAACGCCCACGGGGCGCAGCACGACTCGGCGCTCGCGGCGACGCGCGACCGCCTCACGGGCGCGATCGCGGCGACGATCACGCGCGCCTCGCGCTCGGCCTTCTTCGTCTGCGCCGCGTTCGCCGCGGCCGCACTGGTGGTCGCCGCCCTGTTCCGCCGCCGGGTCGTCCGGTGAGGACACCCGTTATCGGAATCCTGGCCGCCCTGCTCGTGAGCGGGGCCGTGCTCGTCGGCGTCGAGCTCGGCAAGGGTGCTCTCGACCCGCCGCCGCCCAAGATCGCGGATCCGTGCAAGCCACGAGGCGGCCGCACCGGCGGCATCGACGCCACGATTCAACGCATCGTCCTCGACGGTCTCGACGGCGCGGCCTGCCGGCTCCACACCACTCGCGAGGAGCTCGTCCTCGCGCTCGGCGGTGGCGTGGGAGTGACCCGCCGCTGGGACGAGCACACGATCGAGGTGGCGCTGCGGGCCGGGCTGCTCCGGTCGGTGGACGAGGCCGAGCGCCGCGGCGACATTCCCGGCTTCCTCGCGCCCGCGGTGCGCGCCCTTGTCGAACGCGCACCGCTCAAGCCCCTGATCGAGGGCGGTTTCAAGCTGAGCGACCTGTTCGGCTAGCAAGCCTCGAAGCGCCCGGTTTAGGAATCGAGAGGAGCGGTACGTGCCCGTAGTGGCGGCGGGAATCGTGGGCCGCCGAAACCGAGGGAGCAACGAGGAGGCGCGTCCTGAGGATTTCTTGGGACACATCGTTGCTGCGGCAGCCGGGCGGGACGACGTCCGGCCCTTGCCCCCTCGAACAACCCGGAGAGGAGGACCTATGAGCCGCATCTTGACGGCGGCCGGCGGGCTGATCGCCGCACTCGCGATCGCGACCCTGTGCGTGACCGCGACCGCGCCTGGCGCCGGTCAGCCGCGCTACCTGGACCGGCACGCATCCATCGAGAGCCGGGTCAACGACCTGCTCCACCGAATGACGTTGGCCGAGAAGGTCGGCCAGATGGACCAGATCGTGATCGGCAAGCTCCGCGACACGACCTCGCCGGCAAACGGCGACTGCAACAACGCCGGCGGCAACAACGACCCGCTGCAGACGACGTGCCTGCAGCGGACGCTGATCGACTACCACACCGGCTCGATCCTGTCGGGCGGCACCGACAACCCGGCCGACAACACGGGCCACGGCTGGGCCGAGCAGTACAACACCATCCAGCACTACGCCGTCGAGCATTCGAGGCTGCACATCCCGGTGATCTACGGGGTCGATGCCGTCCACGGCTTCGGCCACCCGTTCGAGGCCACGCTCTTCCCGCAGTCGATCGGGATGGGAGCGACCTGGGACACCGACCTTGCGCGGGATGCAGGGGCGGCAACGCGCCAGCAGCTTCTCGCGACCGGCGGGAACTGGAACTTCGCCCCGGTGCAGGATCTGGCTCGCGACAACCGCTGGGGCCGCTACTACGAGACGTGGGCAGAGGCGCCGCAGCTTGCGGCCGCTCTCGGCGCAGCGAACATCCGCGGGATTCAGGGCGGCGGCTTCAGGTCACCGCAGGTTGCGGCGACCGTGAAGCACTTCGCCGGCTACTCGGAATCCATCAACGGACACGACCGGGTCGAGGCGCAGCTGCCGATCCGGTACCTGCAGGACATCTTCCTGCCGTCCTACGCCGGCGGCATCGACGCCGGCGCGGCGACCGTGATGGTCAACTCAGGATCGATCAACAACATCCCCGCGACCGCGTCGCACTTCCTGCTCACGGAGGAGCTGCGTCACCGGCTCGGCTTCAAGGGAGTCGTGATCAGCGACTACGGCGACGTGCCGGCACTGCAGAACACCTACCACGTCGCGGCCGACTTCCCCGGCGCGATCGCCAAGGCGGTCAACGCGGGGATCGACGTGAGCATGACCCCGTTCGACTACGTCGGCTGGAACGAGGGCCTGATCCAGGACGTGCAGAGCGGGCTCGTCTCGATGCATCGCATCGACCAGTCGGTGCGCAGGATCCTGAGGCTGAAGTTCGAGCTCGGGCTCTTCGACCATCCGTACGTCGACCCGGCCGCAGCTGATGCGGCGGTCACGGCGAACAGGGCGCTCGCCCGCCAGGCCGCCGAGGAGTCGATCACGCTGCTCCGCAACGAGGGCACGCCGCCGACG
>JBKPHO010000521.1:0-1275 GCA_046729915.1 Actinomycetota bacterium
AAGGACGACGTGCTCGTGGTGGTCAACCTCGACCCGGGCACTGCGCACGAGGGCGTCACCGTCATTCCGGCCGCGCTCGGCCTGCCGCCGGTCTTCACGGTGCGCGACCTCCTCGCCGAGGAGAACCACTCGTGGCGCATCGGCCGCAACTACGTCCGCCTCGAACCTGGGAAATCCCACGTCTTGAGGGTTGAGCGGTGAGTTGGTCCTTGGTTCTTTCAGCGGAGGCCGGCTTGGCCGGCCGGAGCAATGTCGCGCGAAGGCGCGTGATCCTCATGGGAAGGGGGCCCCATGGGGGAAACCGGCTGTTTCCCCCATGAGTGAAGCGGGGCATTGGTTCGAGTCTGACCCGCAATGGTTCAAGCACGCGGTCTTCTACGAGATCCACGTGCGCGGGTTCTTCGACGGCAACGGCGACGGGATGGGCGACCTGCGCGGGCTGACGGAGAAGCTCGACTACCTCGAGTGGCTCGGGATCGACTGCATCTGGCTCCTGCCGATGTACGCGTCGCCGCTGCGCGACGGCGGCTACGACATCGCGGACTTCTACGAGATCCACCCCGACTACGGCACCGTCGAGGACTTCCGCGCGTTCGTCGAGGCCGCGCACCAGCGGCAGATGCGCGTGATCGCCGACCTCGTCATGAACCACACCTCCTCCGACCACCCATGGTTCCAGGAGGCGCGCAGCTCACCCGACTCGCCGAAGCGCGACTGGTACGTCTGGTCGGACACCGACGACCGTTACCTCGACGCGCGGGTGATCTTCGTCGACACCGAGCCGTCCAACTGGACATGGGACCCTGTCGCCGGTCAGTACTACTGGCACCGCTTCTTCTCGCACCAGCCCGATCTCAACTACGACAACCCGGAGGTGCAGGACGAGATGCTGCGCGTGCTGCGGTTCTGGCTCGACCTCGGGATCGACGGCTTCCGGCTGGACGCTGTGCCGTATCTCTTCGAGCGCGAGGGGACGAACTGCGAGAACCTCCCGGCGACGCACGACTACCTGAGGCGGATCCGTGCCGAGGTCGACGCCGCCTACCCGGACCGCGTGCTGCTCGCGGAGGCGAACCAGTGGCCGGAGGACGTGGTCGAGTACTTCGGCCGCGGCGACGAATGCCACATGGCCTTCCAGTTTCCGATCATGCCGCGGATGTTCATGAGCCTCCGGCGCGAGGACGCGACGCCGATGTACGAGATCCTCGAGCGGACGCCGTCCGTGCCGGACAACTGCCAGTGGGGGCTCTTCCTGCGCAACCACGACGAGCTCAC
>JBKPHO010000522.1:0-4346 GCA_046729915.1 Actinomycetota bacterium
CGGGACGAGGCCGGGCAACCAACGTTCGACCGTGTCCCCGAGCGCTAGTCGGTGCTCGCCGACGAGTTGGAGCACGACGACCGCGACGAAGGTCTTCGTGATGCTGCCCACGCGAAAGCGATCGCGAGCGTGGAGCGGTACGCGTCCTTCCAACACGGCGAGACCGCTGGTCTCCTCGCGTCGCGAGGAACCGTTATCGACCAGAACGAGGCCGCCCGGACTCCCAGCGTCGACGACTGCGTCGGGCGACGGTCGAGCCGGGCCGCTTCGGAAGGCGATACCGCCGATGATCGCCAGGGACCCCGCGGTCGCTAGGGCAATCAGAGCGACAGCCTTCACGCCGATGCCCCTCACTGCCGCAGCGTACTGCCGCCCAGACAGCCGGTTTGTCCCAAAGGCCGATAGTTGACAGAGGAGGGATCGGGAATAGCGGTTTGACTACCGCCCGCCAACGGGGCTACGATCGCCCGTTCTCGGGTCGAGGAGAGAGGGGAGCAAAATGCGCGGCCGATTTCTCGCGTCCACGTCCTCCACGATCGTGCTGGGGTTCGCCGTTGCGTTAGCCACGGCGACGCTGGCGGCAGCTGCGCCGCCCTCGAACCTCAACGTGACCGCCATGCCCGGCAACGAGGCGGAGGACGCGATCGCGGTCAATCCGACCAACCCTTCGAACGTCGTCGCGATGTCGACGCTGCCGGACGTCGTCGCTGGGCTCGCCGTAGGCGTGTCCTTCAACGACGGCCAAACGTGGACGCGACGAGTAATCGGCTCGGCCGGCGACCCGCTCGGGGAGATCTGCTGCGACCAGCAGCTCGCCTGGGACCGTTTCGGAAACCTCTGGATGACGTACCTCGTCAACACCAGCGGCGACATCCTCGTCGCGCTTTCCACCGACGGGGGCAGCACATTCACGAAGGTCGGCGACATCGTGACGAACGGCGACCAGCCGTCGATCGCGGTTGGGTCGAACAGCGTCTGGGTCAGCTACACGCGCACCCCCGGAAAACAGATCCAGGCATTTGGGGCGCCCGTCACGGGGCTAGGCCAGTTCGGAAGTTTCAGCACGCCGGAGAACGTTCCCAGCCCCGGCAACGGCGACTACGGCGACACCGCGGTAGGGCCGGCCGGCCAGGTGATGGTGACCTACCAGAATGCGGTGAACGGCCAGGGCGGAGCGGACATCTACACGGCCGTTGACCCGGACGGCCTGGGCCTGGCCGGGTTCGGCAAGCCAGCGGTGGTCGCACACAGCCATGTCGGAGGGTTCGACTTCATCGCGGCGCAGCCGAACCGCTCGGTCGATGCCGAGGCGAACCTCGCCTGGGACCGGAGCGGCGGTGCGCACGCCGGCCGCGTCTACCTCATCTGGACGCAGGAGACGCCGAACGAGAGCGACAACACGGACATCATGCTCCAGCGTTCCGACAACAACGGAGCGACCTGGTCGCCGTCGGTCAAGTTGAACGACGACAACACCGCCAACAGCCAGTACAACCCAGCGATCGCCCTCGACCAGTCGAGCGGCGCTGTGGCCGTCTCCTGGTACGACACGCGGAACGACCTCGGAACCGGCGGCAGCGGGGACACGGACGGCGTCCCGAACGACGACTTCCAGATCTGGGCCACCGATTCCACGAACGGCGGGACGACGTTCGCGCCGAACCTCCAGGTGAGCCAGGGAACCTCGAACGCGGTCGATGCAGACAGCTTCTTCGACACTGGCGACTACACGCACGCAGCATTCGTGTCAGGCGCGTTCTGGCCGGCCTGGTCGGACAACTCGAACAGCACCGGCGACAACCCGGACGGGACCCTGCACCAGTTCGACCTCTACACGGCGAAGGTGTCCATCCCGTAGCGCGGACCGCTGCGCTCGGCTGTCGCGCCCACACCGGATGGGCCGCGCTGGTCGTGGTCGCAGGAGGAGTCGCGCGGCCCGATGTTCTGTTCCGTGGCCGTGCGGAGCTCGGCGACCCGACAGGACGTGTCAGGAGGAACGTCTACCAGGCGTCCCGAGCGCTCGACCCCGCTGCGGCGGCCGTTCTGGTCGAAGCGGCCGAGCGGATCGCCGCCGAACGAGCTGCCGCCGCTCTCGAGCGAACAGTGCGCGAGGCAAGGCACGAGGGCGCCACCATGCGTTCGTGTGCAGTCATCGTGGGAACGTTCCCCGATAGAGAGCGCGGCTAGAGTCGATCCTGGCATCACACGTCCTCTCGCATGCTGCGGAGGGTCGGCTTTACCAGGGTGCGCTGCTGCAGGGCGCCACGGCGTGCGGACTGGACGCCGTCGCCGTCGCGAAGCGGTAGATCTGGGAGCAGGGCGAGTCGGCGCTCGGCGTCGCCCGGGACGAGCTGCGGGTCTGGATCGACCAGCTTCGGCGAGAGGTCGGGCCGCCCTGGGCGCAGGACCAGAAGCTGCCGGCGCTCGCAGCTTGGATTGCGCTAGGGCAAACGTCTCGAGCGTCCCGGCGAGCGAGACCAACGGCCTGACGAGAGGAGCGCTATGACCGAGGGAAGCCCGTTGCAGACGACTCCGCCGGCCTCGAGCCCGCAGGTGAGGTCGAAGTCATAGGCCCGAGCATCCGGCCTGGACTTCGCTCGACGAGGTGGAGGCGGCGGGAATCGAACCCGCGCAAAGATTTCAACCGGGCTTGGCGGGTCGTTGTGAATGTCATGGACTACGGTGGTTCGGCCCATTCGTCGAAACCGTTGACTGGGCGGCCATGATCGTCGACGCGCACACCGACGTGTTGCTCGAGCTCGTCGTTCGCGACGGGGCAGAGCCGTCCTTCGAGCTCGTCCTGCGTCGAGGAGAGGCGGGCGTCTTTAAGCGCTACTGGCTGCCGAGGCTTGCAGCAGGCGGCGTTGGCGTCCAGATATGCCCTCTGTACGGCGAGGGCGCACGCCGTAGCGACGCGCGTGAACGCACGCTCTCCCAAGAGGCGGAGTTCAGACGCGTCGTCGAAGAGAACGCCGAGCGGGTGTGCCAGGTCCACACGAGCGCCGAGCTCCACGACCCACGCTTGCGGCTCGTGCTCTCGATGGAGGGCGTCGAGCCGCTCGAAGGCGATGCCGGCGCGTTCGAAGAGTGGTACGGACGTGGCGTGCGTACGGCGAGTCTGACCTGGAACCACGCGAACGAGTTCGCCGGAGGGATCGACACGCCGACGCAGGGATTGACCGACCGGGGCCGAGCGCTCGTCTGCCGGTTCGGCGAACTCGGCGTCGTCCTCGATCTTGCGCACGCATCCGAGCAGACCTGGCACGACGTCCTCGAAGAAGGGACCCCCTTCTCAGTGACGCACGCGGGCTGTCGCGCAGTCCGTGACCATCCGCGGAATCTCGCCGATTGGCAACTGAAGGGGCTCGCAGAACGCGGGGGCGTACTCGGGATGATGGCGCTCTCGTTCGTCGTCGATCCTGACGCCCCGACGCTCTCACGCTGGCTCGACCACTTCGACCACGCGGTCGGGGTGATGGGAATCGAACACGTTGGCCTCGGAGCCGACTTCGTCGACCAGGTCAGGCCGACCGAACAGGGGCTTAGCCTCGACGAGGTACCGCAGTCTGAGATGCGCCAGCTCGCCAAGACGCGGTTCGCGCTCGATGGCTTCAAAGGGCCGGAGAACTTTCCATCGTTGGTCACGGCGCTCCGAGGGCGAGGCTACGACGGCCGGCGGCTCGAGGCGATCATGAGCGGGAACTGGCTCAGGATCCTCCGAGAGGCGCTTCCGCCCTAGCCGTCCGCTTCCAGCGAAGCGGCACGTACCTCGGTTGGCGTATGGAGGCGGCGGGAGTTGAACCCGCGCAAGATTTCACCCGCGGCGCTGCCAGTGCGCGTCCGCCAGGCGCGACCCGATTGTGCAGGCCCTGTCATCGCTTACGCGCCGGCTCTAACCACAGAAGGATGCGTCCAGCAGCCGCCTCAGCGCGGCCCCGGCCGACGGCGACAGCGGAAGACTGTTGCTCATCGCGACGACGCGGCGACGGCCATCACCACTGCTCCAGGCGGCGGAGACGGTACCGAGCACGGCGCCGGTGTGGCCGATCGCCGTACCACAGGGTGTCTGGAACGCGGCGAGCCCCAGCCCGTACCGCGACCCGGGAGGTGGGCGCATCAGCTCGAGCAGGCGCGGCGGAAGCAACCGCCCTTGGAGAACGGCACCGAGGAAACGCGAGAGATCGGACGCGGTGGAAACGATCGCTCCGGCGGCCCAGGCCCAGGATGCGCCGACCGTGCTGCGGTCGCGAGCGGTCGCGAGGCTGCCGACGATGCCGTCGTGCTCACTCGGGGCATAGCCGTGGGCATAGTGGCGCCTTTTCCAGGCGTCGGGCTCGAAACTCGTG
>JBKPHO010000523.1:0-5505 GCA_046729915.1 Actinomycetota bacterium
ATCATCGGCAAGAAGAAGGGCGAGACCGTCGAGGTCGCCGCCCCGCGAGGGGCCATGAAGTTCAAGATCTTGGAGATCAAGGCGGCGTAAAACGCGTACGCTGGCCGCTCGGTGTTCGAGCGCTTCACCGAGCCGGCGCGACAGGTAGTCGTCCTCGCACAGGACGAGGCTCGGGCGCTTCGACACAACTACATCGGCACCGAGCACATCCTGCTCGGCCTCTTGCGAGAGCGGGAGGGGTTGGGCGCGCTCGCGCTCGAGTCGCTCGACGTCAAGCTGGAGGATGTCCGTGCCCAGGTCGGCCGCATCGTGGGTCAGGGCGAAGAGGCGACTACCGGACAGATCCCGTTCACGCCGCGCGCGAAGAAGGTGCTGGAACTGTCGCTTCGCGAGGCGCTCTCCCTGGGGCACGACACATCGGCACCGAGCATCTGCTCCTCGGGATCGTGCGCGAGACCGAGGGAGTCGCGGCGAGAATTCTCCTGAACTTCGACGCGGACACCGAGAAGGTCCGCTCGGCAGTGCTGGGCATGCTCGGAACGGATGTGCCGCCGGGATACGAGGAGTCGATGCGCAAGGCGGCTCGCGTGTCGCGTGGATTCTCCAGCTACGGCGCTGGAGGGGTCTCGCTCCTTTTCGCCGGCTGGGTACTGTTCGGCGTCTCGCTCGGGATCGGGATCCTCATCGGCTGGCTGATCTGGGGCTGACGCCCACTAGACTCGCCCGGATGCTGCCGAAGCGGTTTCCAGACCGGGAGGAGATCGCCGCGGTCCGGGTCGAGGCGGAGCAGGCCGAGGCGGGGGAGACCCTCGAGCAGCAGCACCGCATCGCAGGCCGCGTCATGGGCCGGCGCGAGATGGGGAAGCTCAGCTTCCTCGACCTCGCCGACCGCTCGGGCCGGATTCAGCTGATCGTGGAGCAGGACGTCGACCTCGACCTCGGCGACATCGTCGGCGCCGGCGGTCGCCCCGGACGCTCGAAGCGCGGCGAGCCGTCGCTCGTGACCTCCGAGATCCAGCTCCTCGCCAAGATCCGCCGTCCGCTGCCGGACACCTTCCACGGCGTCACCGACACCGAGACGCGCTACCGCCAGCGCTACCTCGACCTGCTCATGAACGAGGAGTCACGAAAGCTCGCGGTCACCCGGACGCGCCTCGTCCAGGCCGTCCGCGCCTACCTCGACGGCGAGGGCTTCATCGAGGTCGAGACTCCGATCCTGCAGCCGCGCTACGGCGGCGGGTTCGCCGAGCCGTTCGTAACGCACTCGAACGAGCTCGACGCCGACCTCTACCTCCGGATCGCGGACGAGCTCTACCTCAAGCGGTTGATCGTCGGCGGGCTCGAGAAGGTCTACGAGCTCTCGAAGGACTTCCGCAACGAGAGCATCTCGTACAAGCACGCGCCGGAGTTCACGCAGGTCGAGTGGTACGAGGCCTATGCCGATTACCGCGACACGATGGAGCGCACCGAGGCGCTCGTCCTGCGGGCGGCCCGAGAGGCTGTCGGCACGACTCAGGTCGCCTTCCGAGGCCACGAGGTCGACCTCGAGCCGCCGTGGCAGCGCGTGCGATTCGTCGACGCCCTCGAGGAGATGGGCCTCTGGACGCGGGACGATGCCGAGCTGCGGGCGAAGCTCGAGCAAGCCGCCGTCGACACGGAACGAGACCGCTCATGGGCGCAGCTCGTCGACCATGCCTACTCGCACTTCGTCGAGCCAGAGCTGATCCAGCCGACGATCGTCTACGACTGGCCGCTCGAGCTCTCACCCTTCGCGCGGACGACGGATGGGGACGAGACCCTTGTGGAGCGGTTCGAGGCGGTCGTCGGAGGGATGGAGTTCGCGAACGCCTTCAGCGAGCTGAACGACGCCGAGGAGCAGGCCCAGCGCTTTGCGCTGCAGGAGGCCGAACGGGAGGCGGGTGCGGAGGAGTCGGAGCCGGGCGACCCCGACTTCGTCGAGGCGCTCTCCTACGGAATGCCCCCGACCGGTGGCTGCGGCGTCGGCATCGACCGGCTCGCCATGGTGCTCACCGGCAGCGACGCGATCCGCGACGTGATCCTCTTTCCCGCGCTTCGGCCCAAGGAGTGATGGAGCCGGAGCGGCGGTACGCGCTCGACGCGCTGCTCGACGCGCTCGGGCTGCCTTTCGACGAGGCGGCGCCTGCGACCGGGGAGGAGCTCGACGAGGTGTTCTTGCTGCTCACGCTCGCCCACGAGCAGAATGCCGAGCTCGACGCGCACGGGCGGCCGCTGCCGCCGACCGACCCGCCGGGGCCGCGGGTCGCGGAGCTCGCCGCGGAGCTCGCCCGGAGGATGGGCGCCGAGAGGCGCGGTTACCCCGGGGGCGACCGGTTCCTTGTCGCGCTCACACACGACGTCGACCTGCTCGGCGGTGGAGGGCTGGCGACGGCCGGCCGGAAGCTGGCCGGCTCGGTCGTCCATCGCTCGCGGCGGCGCCTGCGCGAGGCGACGTCGTTCGCCCTCGACGCGCTCGGCGGACGCGACCCGGCCTACCCGCTGGAGGCCATGCTCGACGCCGAGGGCGGGCGCGGCTCGACCTGCTTCTTCCTCGCGCGGCAACGAGACCCGCAGGACGGAAACCCGGAGCGCTACCAGCCCGCGCTCGCGGCTGCGCTCGAACGCACGAGGGCCGCGGGGCTCGAGATCGCGCTGCACGCCTCGTACGGCGCCCGCGAGCGCCCGGGCGCGATCGCGGAGGAGGCGCAGACGCTCGACTCGCCGCAAGGCCTCCGCCACCACTACCTGCGCAGCGACCCGTCGCGGCTGGCGGCGGAGCTCCGGGGCGCGGGCCTGCGCTACGACTCGAGCATCGGCTGGCCCTCGCTGCCCGGTCTCCGCGCCGGCACGCCCTACCCGTACCGGCTCTGGGACCCCGAGCGGCGCGAGCCCGGCGCGTGGGAGCTGCCGCTCGCCGTGATGGACGCGACCCTCTCGGAGGAGCGCTACCTCGCGCTCGGCCCGGAGGCGGCCTTCGACGCGGCGATCGCAGCCCTCGAGCCGGTCGCCGAGCACGGCGGCGCGGTGGCGATCCTCTGGCACCCCCCGCAGCACCACCCGCGGCTCTCGAACGGCTTCGACCGGCTCTACCGGCGCCTGCTCGCCTCGATAGGCGAGCGCGGCGGCTGGGCCGGCTCGGCGGCCGAGACGCTCGATCGCTGGGAAGCCAGGCGGACTTGAAGGTCTTCCTCGGTCACGCGGGCTCGGGCGTCCGCGCCGGCCGCAGATGCTTGACAACGTCCGCGAGGATCCGGTCGAGGTCGTGCTGGGGGCTCCAGCCGATCGCGCCCTGCACCTTCTCGATCGCCGGCGCGCGGTGGAGCATGTCCTCGATCCCCTGGCCGTAGACCTCGTCGTACGGAATGAACGCGATCTCCGAGCGGGAGGCCGTCAGCGCGATCACGCGCTCTGCGAGGTCGAGGATCCGGATCCGCTCTGACGAGCCGACGTTGAAGATCTCGCCCGAGATCGTGCGGTCGTCCATCAGGCCCGTGAGCGCTCGCACGGTGTCCCGCACGTGGCAGAAACAGCGCGTCTGGGTGCCGTCGCCGTGCACCTCGAGGGGATCACTTGCGACGGCGCGCTCGACGAACCTCGGGATCACCATCCCGTACTCACCGCTCTGACGGGGGCCGACGGTGTTGAACAGCCGCACGATCACGCAGTCGAGGCCGCGCTCACGGTGGTGCGCGAGCGCGAGATGCTCGTCCATCGCCTTCGAGTCGGCGTACAGCCACCGCCGGGCGGTCGTCGGCCCGTAGATCCGCCTGTCGTTCTCGTGCAGCGGGCGCTCCTCGCGATGATCGCCGTAGACCTCCGAGCTCGAGGCGACGAGGACGCGTTTGCCGAAGCGGCTCGCCTGGTTCAGCACGTTCTCTGTTCCCTGCACGTTCGTGACCATCGTCCGCACGGGGTGCTCGACGATCAGCCGCACGCCCACGGCCGCTGCCAGGTGGTAGACGACGTCGCACTTGTGGACGAGCTCGTTGACGACCGAGGGCGAGAGCACCGAGTCGACGACCAGGTGGAACTCCCGCCTCTCCCGCAAGTGCTCGATGTTCTCGAGCGTGCTCGTGGAGAGATCGTCGAGGGCATAGACCTCCCAGCCCGCGTCCAGGAGCCGCTCGCTCAGGTGCGAGCCGATGAAGCCTGCGCCCCCGGTGACGAGTGCCTTGCCCGCCGTGCCGCTCACGCGGGCAGCGTACCGCCGGCGCTTGACGCAGCCGCACCGTCCGGCCGCCTGAAGATCACGAGCAAGCTCAGCGCCATGCGGCGAGCCTATCCCTCGAACGCGGTGGCTCGGCGGAGTGATTGTGCGCAAGCGTCGGCCGCCGCGGGCCGATTCACGATGCGAGCAGGAGCGCGGTCGCCGCCCGATCCGTGCCGTGAGAACCACGAGACGCCGCCCCGCCGCCCGGGGCGCGCGTCTCTCCTAACCAACAGGCTCCGGCTCTCGTGCGAGCAGAAGGGTCGCCGCCACGAAGCCGGTCAACGCAGGCCCGACTGCGACCAGCGGCTCGAGCGCCGCCAACGCAACGTAGCCGGCCACGAACAGGACCAGTGACAGAGCCCTTCGACCCATCCTCCCAATCCGAATTGAAGGCGTTTTGGAGGCAAAGACAAGTACGGATCGAACGCTGCCCGGGGATGCCACACCCCCCGATCAGTTAGCTACGATGGCGCCTCAGCCATTCCGCGGGAGCCGCGGGGGAAGGACGAAGCGAGTTGTTCGAACGCTTCACAGAAAGAGCCCGTCAGGTCGTCGTCCTCGCCCAGGACGAGGCCCGCGCCCTGAAGCACAACTACATCGGCACCGAGCACATCCTGCTGGGCCTGCTGCGCGAGGAGGAAGGCCTCGCCGCGCGGGTCCTCGAGTCGCTCGACATCACGGTCGAGGAGGTGCGCGCGCAGGTCGCCCGCATCGTCGGCCAGGGCGACGAGGTCACCACCGGCCAGATCCCGTTCACCCCGCGCGCGAAGAAGGTGCTGGAGCTCGCGCTGCGCGAGGCGCTCTCGCTGGGCCACAACTACATCGGCACCGAGCACATCTTGCTCGGCCTCGTGCGCGAGAACGAGGGCGTCGCGGCGCGCATCCTGCTCGACTTCGACGCCGACGCCGAGAAGATCCGCAACGAGATCATCCGCATGCTCTCCGGCCCCGGCCGGCGGCAGCAGGGGGCGGGCGGCTCGCCGGGCGAGAAGTCGAAGAGCTCGAAGCTGCTCGACCTGTTCGGCCGGAACCTGACGAAGCAGTCCACCGAGGGCAAGCTCGACCCGGTCGTCGGCCGCCAGACCGAGATCGAACGCGTGATGCAGATCCTTTCGCGGCGCACGAAGAACAACCCTGTGCTGATCGGCGAGCCGGGCGTCGGCAAGACCGCGGTCGTGGAGGGTCTCGCTGCGCGGATCGCCTCGAACCAGGTGCCGGAGCTGCTGAAGGGTAAGCAGATCTACACGCTCGACCTCGCGGCTCTGGTGGCCGGGTCG
>JBKPHO010000524.1:0-2184 GCA_046729915.1 Actinomycetota bacterium
CGTCCTCCTCGTACATCCGCACGGCGAGCTCGAGCAGGTCTTCGAAGTCGATCAGGCCGGAGGCCTCCTTGCGACGCTCGTACTCGCGGAAGACCGTCACCATCAGGTCGGCCGGGATCGGCGGTTCGTGCCCGTTGAGCCGGTTGCGGTAGCTCTGCGGAGTCAGCCGCCGGTTCTTGGCCCACTCGACCTCGGTCGCGAGGTCGCCGGCCGGCCGGAAGCGGTACGGCGGCGGCAGCGTGTTCCCGATGTGGCGGAGGAGCAGCGCCTTTGTCGCGAGTATCCGCCCGGGCGTCTCGCCCTTCGCGCGCCGCAGCTGCGCCAGGGCCGCCGAGTGGAAGGTGCGTGCCTCTACGCCGTCGACGCCGAGCCGCTGTAGCCGCGCCCGCATCTCGCCGGCCGCCTTGTCGGTGAAGGTGACGGCGAGGATCTCGTCCGAGCGCCTCGCGCCGCTCGCGACCTGCCAAGCGATGCGCCTCGTGATCGTCGTCGTCTTGCCGGAGCCCGCGCCGGCGAGGATGCAGACCGGCCCGCGCACCGCCTCGGCTGCACGCCGCTGCTCGGGGTTCAGACCGTCGAGGATGCCCCGCTCGTCCACCCGGCCACCCTAGCCACGAGGGTGGACGGTTCTAGCTCAGCTTTCGCAACGAGGTTGCGACTTCTCGTCCACCCTGGAGGTGGGGATACGTTGTCACTCCATCGTTACCGGAATGTGGCGCTGCAAGACCTGACCCCGGGGTAACCGCTCGCCGGGCCGGGCGCAATTCGGTGAAGTCGCGCTAGAGCTTCTGGCCGGAGAGTGTGTCTTCGTCGACCGCGGCCGGCGGGCGGGAGGCGAGCCGCGGTGCGCGCATCATTGTCGCCAGCCGCGAGACGACCTCGAGCGTCTCGCCGTCGTCGACCAGCCGCTCGAGCTCGGTGAGCTCCTCCTGCAGCCATGCGGCGTCGACGACCGGGCCGCTGACGCGCATGATCTTCGGGTGGCCGGTCGGGACCGCGGTCTCACCCGCGCCCCAGAGCTCCTCGTGCAGCTTCTCGCCCGGTCGGGTGCCGACCATCTCGATGACGATGTCGTGCTCGGGATCCTTGCCCGAGAGACGGATCATCTGCATCGCGAGGTCGAGGATCCGCACCGGCTCGCCCATGTCGAGCACGAAGACGTCGCCTTGCCCGCCGATCGCGCCTGCCTGCACCACGAGCGAGGCCGCCTCGGGAATGGTCATGAAGTAACGCGTCATGTCCGGGTGCGTGACCGTCACCGGGCCGCCCTTCGCGATCTGGCGGCGGAAGATCGGGATCACGCTGCCCGACGAGCCGAGCACGTTGCCGAACCGCACCGCGACGAAGCGCGTCGCAATGTCCTCACGCGCGCCGTAGGCCTCGACGATCCACTCGCAGAGCGCCTTCGACTGGCCCATCACCGTCTTCGCGTTGACCGCCTTGTCGGTCGAGACGAGCACGAAGCGCTTCGTCCCTAACTCGACCGCCACCTCGGCGAGCACGCGCGTCGCGAGCGCGTTGTTGCGCACGGACTCGAGCGGGTTCGCCTCCATCAGCGGCACGTGCTTGTAGGCCGCCGCGTGGAAGACGACGCCCGGCCGGTAGCGGTCGAGCACCTGGTGCATCTTCGTCCGGTTGGTGCAGTCGGCCAGGACCGGGATGCTCGCCGCGAAGCCGCGCTCGTCGACGAGCTCGCGCTCGATCTCGAAGAGCGGGGTCTCCCCCTGTTCGACGAGGATCAGGCGCTGCGGGCCGACGCGGGCGATCTGGCGGCAGAGCTCCGAGCCGATCGAGCCGCCGGCGCCCGTGATGAGAACCGTCTCGCCCTTCAGGTACGCCGCGCTCGACTCAAGGTCGACCTCGACCGGCTCGCGCCCGAGCACGTCCTCGACCTGCACCGGGCGGATCTGTGTGGCGAGGTCGCTGTCTCCGGCGATCAGCTCGTAGAGCCCCGGCAGAGTCTTGACGGGCACGTTGCCCTCGCGCGTCACGTTCACGATCCGCTGGCGCAGCTCGCCCGATGCCGAGGGCAGCGCGATCAGCACCTCGTCCGGGCGGTTGTCCCCCAGGATGTGGCCGAGCTCCTCGGTGGTGCCGAGCACGCGGACGCCGTGGATGCGGAGGTTCTTCTTGCGCGGGTCGTCGTCGATCAGGCCGATCGGCGTGTAGCCGAGCTGGCGGTTG
>JBKPHO010000525.1:0-17317 GCA_046729915.1 Actinomycetota bacterium
CCCGACGAGCTGCTGGAGCAGGCCCGCCGCGAGGCGAAGCGCTTGTTCGAGGCCGAGGCCTCGCTGCTCCGGCCGGGCGAGACCGGCGCG
Organism: Actinomycetota bacterium; assembly: GCA_046729915.1. Classification (GTDB taxonomy): domain Bacteria; phylum Actinomycetota; class Thermoleophilia; order Gaiellales; family Gaiellaceae; genus AC-32. The sequence continues at coordinate 91 of JBKPHO010000525.1, forward strand.
GCAGGGGCGGTCGTGCTGCCGCTGCGGATCCGCGACGAGGAGCTCGGTTCGCTCCAGCTGGTGCGCGCTCGGGCCTTCGACCGCGAGGAGCTGGCGCGCGCGACGCTGCTTGCGGACTTCGCGTGCCGGGCCGTCGAGAACGCGCGCCTGCTCGCGGAGGCGAAGGTGCGCGAGGCCGAGCGGGCGCGGCTCTCAGACCAGCTGATCATCGCCGAGCAGGAAGAGCGGCGACGCCTCGCGCTGTTCCTCCACGACGGCCCGGTGCAGTCGCTCGCCGGGATCAGCCTGATGCTCGATGCCGTGATCGACTCGCTCCAGGCGAACCGGCTCGAGGAGGCGACCGGCGTGCTGGCCTCGGCGCTCGAGCGGCACCGCGACACGATCCGTTCGCTGCGCGACCTCTCGTTCAACATCGAGCCGGTGGTGCTACGCGACCAGGGCTTCGGGCCGGCCGTGCGTGCGTTCGCGGAGCAGGTCGGGCTCTCGAACCGGATCCAAGTCGATCTCGACATCGATGCCGCCGATGGGCTGGCCGAGAACGTGCGAGTTGCGATCTACCAGATCATCCGAGACGTGGTGAACCTCGCGGTGCGGCGCGGGCCGCCGTCCCGGATCTCGATCAGCGTCGGCGAGCGCGACGACGGGACCGTCGAGGCGGTGATCGCGGACGACGGCGCCGGCGAGCGGCGCCGCGCGAGCTTCGTCGACATCGAGGAGCGGGCGCGGACGCTGAGCGGGCGGCTGGACGTGGAGGCTGGCTCGGACGGCGGCACCTCGGTTCGCGTCGTGCTGCCGTCGTACGTCGCCCAGCGCTGAGGCGCCGCGTGCGGTGCCGCCTCCAGTCCGTGCGGGCTTTGCTCGCGCGGACGTCTGAAATGACCGGTCGAGGCATTTGCGCCCATTGAAGGAACGGCTCTAGGATCGGGGTATGGAGAACGGGCAACGGCCGACGCATCTGCGGTTCGTGTGGACGCCGAACGGCTACGAGCTGCGCGAGCGCGAGGGCGACCCGCCCGGGGTCGGCGAAGAGGTCGAGGAAGGCGATGGTCGCCTCCGCGTGACGAAGGTCGCGCCGTCGCCGCTGCCCGGCGACGGACGGCGCTGCGCCTACCTGCAGCCGCTTACGTAGCCCTGGATTCTCCGGCCATCCGGCCGAGGACGAGGGCTGTCGCGAGCCCACTCGCGTAGCCGCCGGTCGACACGCCGCCGACGTCCGCGCCGGCCGCGAACAGGCCGTCGATCGGCTTGCCGTCCTCCATCAGGACACGCGCGCGGTCGTCGATCCGGAGGCCCCCGATGGTGTGCGTGATCGCGGCGGCGACGCGAACCGCGACCACCGCGTCGCTCGAGGCAGGGAAGGGCAGGTCGGCGGGATCGGTCCGCGTGGGCGCCTGAGCTACGACGTCGCTGACGCTGCGGTCGCGCATCCGCTCGTCGAGCGCCTCCTCGTCGAGGAGGTACCACGCCCTCGCGCCGGGCTGGTGCGCAGTCGCCTGGACGAGGTCGAGCTCCGACCACGAGACCTGGTCGTGGTCGAAGAACTCGTCCCCGCGCTCGTTGTAGATCCGCGCGAAGCGGCCGTACACCTGCGCGAGCGGCACGAACTCGGGCTCCCCGAAGTCCACGTCCGCCATGTTGCGGCCGTAGAACTCGTCGAGGCCGTTCGAGAGGCCCGCCCCGCGCTCGAGCCCGAGCCGCAGCCCGTCGCCGGTGCTCCACGGGTTCGCGCGCAGCCGCAGCGGCGCGGCGGGCCGGACGAAGCGCTCGACAAGCTCGCGGTCGCCCTGGAAGCCGCCGGTCGCGAGCACCACCGTCTCTTCCGGCCATGTCCCAGGGACAGTCCCTAGGCCATGTCCGAAACGGACATGGCCGGCTGCGCGCACCAATGCTTCGGTCAGGCCGGCGGGATCGAAGCGGACGCCGGTCGTCAGCGGATTGCCGGTCTCGCGCGCCACCACCGGCGCGCCGAGCGACTCGAGCCACTCGAGACCCTCGTCGAGCCCCTCGAACACGAGTCGCTGCAACCGCTCGTCGCCACCCGGGCACTGCGCCCTGAACTCCTCGAACTCCCGGTAGCGCCAGATGACGCAACTCGAGAGCAGCATCGACCCGCCCGCCCGCGAGCCCTTCTCGCACACGACCGGCGAGCCCCCCAGCTCCCGGGCGCGCGCGGCGGCGCACAGGCCGGCCATGCCCGCCCCGGCTATGACCACTAAGGCGTCGCTTGCGATGCCGACTTCAGGACGGGCGAGGTCTGCTCGTGCGTCCGTCTGAAATGGCCGGTCGAACGGATTGCACTCATCGCGATCCGGTCTACGTCAGCGAGAACGTGGGCTTGTGCTCGACGTACTCGATCTTGACGCGCTCCGGGCCCCAGACGAAGACGGCGTACGTGTTCGCCGCGTCAACGATGTCGGCGATCTCGATCCCGCGCTCGCGGGCGGCCTCGATGTGCTCGTCGGCCGACTCGACCTTCACGGCGAGGTGGTTCAGCAGCGGCCGCTCGGGATCGCCGGGGTCGCCCTCGTGGAACTCGACGAACGCGCCGCCCACTTCGACACGCGGCGCACCCGAAGGCCCGGGTGCGGCCGGAGCGAAGCCGAGGCTCTCGTACACGCGTGCCGTCTCCTCCGGGGAGCTCGACCACAGCGCGACGTGGTCGAGGTCGTAGTCGACCTCGGTCGGCGCCTCGACGAGGCCCAATCGCAGCCCCTCGGAGACGTCGACATAGGCCTCACCGTCGCGCGGCCGATCGGCGGCCACGCCGTCGAGCCCCGCAAGCGCGTCACCCAGGCTCGAGACCCTAAGGGCGACGTACTTCAGCGGGCCCGGCTCGCGCGGCCCCTCGGCCGCGAACAACGTCAGCTTGCCGCGCCGTGCGTCCGAGCCGACGAGCGTGAACGCGTCGGTCCTGTCCACGACGTGCATGCCGACTCGTGCGGTCACGAAGTCGGCAATTCGATCGCGATCCGCGACCCAAAGCGCGACGTGGTCGAGCGTCTCCGGCGTCATCGCCGGAGCATAGCCATGGCCTACTTCCTGCTGTCGACCGCGCGCTGGAGCTGCTGCTTGTTCATCCGAGACCGCCCGCGGATGTTCATCTTCTTGGCCTCGTTGTACAGCTGCTCCTTGGTGCGGCCTCGCGGCCGGTTCGTGCCCGACCGCTGTCCGCCGCGGCGATACGAGGAGATGTCGCGCCGCGAGGCGCGCGAGGACTCCTGCGCCTCACCGCTCCGGGCGCGCTCCTTGTTGACCGTGCGCGCAGCGATCTCCTTGGCGCGTTTCGTGGAACGGCCCTGCTTCTGCTCGCTCTCCTTGATGTGCTCGTACTGCCGCTCGCGCTTGTTGCTCCAGGCTCTCTGAGGCATTCGATCCCTCCTCGGTTGCTCGAGGACCGGGTGCCCAGAAGCGCGATTTTTATTCGAGCGGCTCGTTCTGCACGTTGTGCTCTTCGGCGTACTCGTCGACGAGCTTGTTGATCACGTCCGCGCCGTCACCGTACGCGTAGTTGATCTTCACGAACGGCTCCCACTTCTGCGGCAGGGCGTCCTCGGGGAAGATCGCCTCGACCGGGCACTCCGGTTCGCACGCACCGCAGTCGATGCACTCCTCGGGGTCGATGATCAGGATCCGCTCGAACTCGTGGATGCAGTCGACCGGGCAGACGTCGACGCATGAGAGGTCTTTGATGTCGATGCAGGGCTCGGCGATGATGTACGTCACTGACGGCCAGTGTACTGAGACTCGAACTTAGGTAGTCAGCTCCTCGACGAGCTCTTTCGCGTGCTCGTCGAGAGCCGATTTTGCGACCACCTGGTCGAAGCCGGCGGCGTGGGCGCGGCGCAGGCCTTCGGTGTCCGTATGGTTCGTGAAGCCGAGGATCGGCACCTCCGGGTAGGCGTCGGCGACCTCGTCCGGATCGACCCGGGCGATGTCCGCGATCACGCAGTCGGGCTGGTCGACGTTGTCAACAGTGGTCAGATGGTGCCCGGCCAACAGGCCCTCCAGCTTCCCTCGGAAGAACAGGTCGACCCCCACGAGCAGGATCGTGGCCACGTGCGCAACGTAGCACCCCTGCGCCTAGTCTCCAACGGCGTGAACAAGCTTGAAACCGGCCTCGATCTGATCCGCCGCGGCGAGTATTTCGCCGCGCACGAGGAGCTCGAAGACGCCTGGCGCGCGGCAGCCGCGGAGGAGCGCGACTTCTACCAGGGGCTCGTCCACTTCACGGTCGCGTGGTACCAGGCCGGCCGCGGCAACCGGGTCGGCTGCGAGCGCCAGCTGGAGAAGGCCGCGCGGCGGCTCGAGAGCTTCAGGCCGGAGCATCGCGGGGTGGATCTCGACTCGGTGCTGCGGCAAGTCGAGCAGGCGAGAGCGGTTGTCGAAGCGGGCTCGCTGGCGCTCCCGGCGCCGCGCCTCTGACAGCCGTCACACCTGGGGTCAGGTCTTGCACTGCAACATCGAGCCGCAGATTTGGGCAAAGCCGTGTGGCGAGATCGTGAATTTCGACGACCAGGTGCGTGGTCTGGGGAGAGGTTGGTCCAAAACCGGCGCTGAAATGTGGCACTGCAAGACCTGACCCCGGGTTGGGCCCGGCGCTGGCGGCTGTCTAGATCTGGCCCAGGCCGATTGCCTCGAGGGCGCGGTTCAAGAACACCCGGAGCCACCAGTCGCGGTTGAAGAACAGGAGGAGGCCCAGTGCGACGAGGATCGCCCCGCTCCCGACGCGGATCCAGTCGTAGTGGTCGCGCACCCAGCGGAACGCGGCCATCGCGCGCGTGAACGCGATCCCGATCGCGACGAAGGCGACAGTGATGCCGAGCGAGTACGCCGCCAGCAGCACGCACCCCCGGACGACCGTGCGGGAATCGGCGGCGAGCGCCAGGATCGCGCCCAGGACGACGCCCACGCACGGCGCGGCGCAGACGGCGAACGCCGCGCCCAGGAGCGCCCGTGAGCCGCTCTCCCGCGCACGGGAAACCGCACCGGGCGCGAGCATCCGCTCGGGCCACGGCAGCAGCCCCGCGAACGCAAGCCCGAGCACGACGAGCACCAAGCCCGCCAGCTTCGTCCGCGTCTCCTGGTCGACCCAGCCGCCAAGGGCGGCCGCTCCAGCGCCGAGCACGACGAAGACGACCGTGAAACCCAACGCGAAAGGCACGCTCGCCGCAACGACCCGCTTCGCCACCCCCCGCTCCCCGAGCCGATCGACCTCGACCGACGAGATCGCGGACAGGTAGCCGGGCACCAGCGGAAGCACACACGGGAAGGCGATCGAGACCAGCCCGGCGAGGAATGCCGCGCCCGTGCGCTCAACCATCGAAGCGCGTGAGCTCCTCGTCGAGCCGGCGCTCCTCGTCCGGGTCGAGCGGATGCCCGTTCAGCGACCAGCGCTGTGGCGCCGGCTCCGGCTCTCGAACGCGCGTCCAGCGCCAGGCGAGCAGGCCGATGACCGCGCCTCCCACGACGAGGCCCGCGAGCGGCAAAGCCCACGCGAGCAGGTCGAACCCGTGCCGCGGTGGAGCGGCCAGGATCCGCGTCCCCCACTGGTCGACGAGCTTCCTCTTGATCTCGCTGCGCGTGTCGCCGGCAGCGATCCGCTCCTGGATGTACGCCTTGATCCGCAGCGCCGCGGGCTCGTCCGATTGCGCGAGCGTCTCGCCCGCGCAGATCGGGCACATCAGCTGCCCTTCGAGCTCGCTCAGCGTTGGGTGCTGCTCGCTCGCCAGTGCCGGCGCGGTGAGCGCAAGCGCGGCCAGCACCACGACGAGCAACCTCATGAGCGGAGCGCCTGCTGCACCCCGTCCTGGATCTCGGACGCCTTCACCTGGCCGGGCACGTGGACGACCACCTTGCCGCGCCGGTCGATGAAGAAGGTCTCCGGGAGGCCGGTCAGGCCGTAGCTGGGCGAGGTGACGTTGTGGTTGTCATGGACGAGGGGATAGTCGAGGCCGTACTTGCGCGCGAACCGGCGGGCGTCCCCGGCGAAGTCGTTCACATCGACCCCGAGCACGACCACGCGGCCGGGCCAGCGCTTCGCGGCAGCCGCCAAGGCGGGAGCCTCCTCCTTACACGGGTAGCACCACGACGCCCAGAAGTTCAGCACGACGACCTTGCCGCGGAGTGATTCGAGTTGGAGCTTCCCCGGCCGGTCGATGCGGTTCAGCGTGAAGTCGGGGGCAGGCTTCCCCGGCGCCGCCTTCTTCCCGCTTCCGTGCGCGACCTTCCAGATCAGCAGCGCGAGCAACAGAGCCACGAGCCCGACCGCGAGGGCCTGCGCGCCGAGCTTCAGCCGCGCTGTCATGTCATCAAGCGGAGACGATGAAGACGGTCGTCCCGATGCTCACGTGGTTGAAGAGCCACTCCGCGTCGGGGATGTGCATGCGGATGCAGCCGTGCGAGGCCGAGTAGCCGATCGAGGCGTCGTCAGGCGTCCCGTGAATGCCGACGCCCGAGGCCGAGAGGCCCATCCAGCGCGTGCCGAGCGGGTTCCCGGGGCCGGGCGGAATCGGCCTTGCGCCCTTCGCCCAGGACGAGCTCGGCGGATACCACCACGGGTTGCGCCACTTCACGACGATGTGCCAGCGCCCCACCGGCGTCGGATACTGCGACTGGCCGGTCGCGGCGCCGAAGACGCGCCAGAAGCGCATGCCGCTGTACAGGTAGAGCCGGTTCGAGCCGCGACGAATGACGATCACCGGGCCGATCGAGGCCCTGGTCACCCTCGGCTTCAGCGGACTGAACGGAAGCCGCAGCGCCGGACGGGTGTTCTTCACGAGCGCCGTGAACATCGCGTCCATCGCCCGCACGCGCACCAGTCCCCGGCCCGCCTGCGGCGCGGTCACCCACGGGCGCAGGCCGCGCAGCAGCAGCTGCGAGTCGACCGGCTTGCGGTCGAAGCGCTTGGCGACGCGCGCCAGGTACGACGAGGTGCGCTTGCGGTTGAGGATGACGCGGAGCTTCAGCTGGGTGTCCGGAGCGGCCGTCAGCGCGCGGGCGACGGCGGCCCGAACGGCGGCCATCGCGCCGAGGCGCGCAGGCGTGACCGCGAGACGGTGTCGCGGCACCAGCAGGACGAGCGGGCGCGCGAACGACCCGGTCAGGGTCTGGAATGCCTCGTCGGAGGTGAGGCCGCCGACGTCGACGCCCGAGACGGTCACGCCGGGCGCGATCGTCCGTGGGGTCGTGGTCGTGCCCGTCGTGCCGGTCGTGCTCGTCGTCGTGGTCGCGGCGACCACGCCCGCCGACAGGCCGCCGGCGGCCGCGAAACCGAGCACGAACAGGAGCGCGAGACCCGCTTTCCGCATCCGCACGCAAGTCTAGCCGCCGAAAATGCGGGGATCGTTCGTGATCACGCCGTCCACTCCGAGGGCGTCCAGCCTCGGCAGCTGGCCCGGGTCGTCGACGGTCCAGACGAGCACCGGCACGCCGAGTGCGCGGCAGCGCGACACGACCGCCTCGCTGACGACCTCCCAGTAGAGCACCGCGGCGGTCGCCTGCGAGCCCGCGAGCAGCGCCCCGATCAACCGCGGCAGGGCCCTTCGCAGTCCGCGTACGATCGCGCGTGCCGGCGGATGGAAGAACGGGCGTTTCGTCAGGCCCGTGCGGTCCTGCGGGTACGTCCGGCCCAGGCGCACCGCGGGCTCGACCGCGTGCAGCGCCCGCAACGTCGTGCGCCGGAACGAGCTCACGAGCGTCCGTTCGACGAGGTCGTGTCGCCGCAGCGCGTCGGCAACGGCTCGCTCCGCCCCTCGCGCTTTGAGGTCGAGGTGCACGCCGGCGCGGGTCGACGCGAGGAACGAGAGGACGTCGTCCAGGCTCGCCAGGCCACCGGCCGCCCGCGGCCGGTCGTGCGCGAGCACGAGCGACCCGTCCACCGCGTGCACGTCGAACTCGACCAGGTCGCAGCCGAGGTCGACCGCGAGTGCGATCGACTCGAGCGTGTTCTCCGGCGCCAGCGCCGCCGCACCGCGGTGCCCGATCCGCAGCGGCCGGTCCTCGCGCCGCCGCAGCTCGATCACGCGCGCTTGACGACGACCACGGCGCAGTCGTCCGCGAGCTCGCCTGCGAACGCACGGCAGTCCTCGACCAGCGCCTCGGCCAACTGCTCGGCCGGAAGCCTCGCGTGCGCCACCAGCGCGGCGTCGAGCCTCGCCTCGCCGTACAGCTCTCCGTCACGGCGCGCCTCGAGCAGGCCGTCGGTGTAGAGCACCACGGCGTCACCAGGCTCCAGCTCGAAGTGCTCGGCCTCGTACGACTGCTCCTCTGCGATCCCGAGCGCGAGCCCCCGAACGCCGAGCGGCACCGGCGACCGCCCGGCGCGAACGACCCGCGGTGCCGGGTGCCCGGCGCTCGCGCAGGCGAGCTCCCCCTTCCGTCCGTCGGCGGTCAGGTACAGCATCGTGATGAACTTCCCCTCACCGGTCTCCTCGAGGACGATCTCGTTCGCAGCCGCGAGGAAATCGCCGGGCTCCGGGTGCTCACGGGCAAGCGAACGGAAGACGAACTTGGCCATCGCCATGTCGGCCGCGGCGTCGACGCCGTGGCCGGTGACGTCGCCGAGCACGACCGCGAGCCGACCGTGGCCGAGCTCGAGGAAGTCGTACACGTCGCCGCCCACCTCGACGCGCGCGGATGAGGCATAGACCGCGCCCACGTCCAGCCCCGGCGCCTGCGGCTGCCTGCGCGGCATGAGCGCGCGCTGCATCGAGTCGGCGAACTCCTTCTGCTGCTGGTAGAGGCGAGCGTTGTCGAGTGCCAGCGCGGCCTGACCGGCAATCGACGCGGCGGCGTCGAGCGTCTCGCCCGCAACCGGCCGGTCCGGGTCGAGCGAGACGAGCGTCAGCGTCCCGAGGATCTCCGCCTGCGTCGCGAGCGGGATCACCGCCGCCGACGAGCCTCGTTCGAGGAACGGGATCAGCGGCTGGTGCGACGGGCCGAGTGACGCCGCGGTCTCGGCGTCGAGCACGACCGCCCGGCCGCTGCGGAAGACGCTCGGCCGCACCGGTCTCAGCGGCTGCGGCACGGACAGGATCGCCTTCATGGCATCGGTCATTCGCTCGTCGCGCACGTGCAGGGCGACCGGCACCAGCGCAGTGCCTCGCGCGTCGGGCATCCGCAGCGCCGCGGCGTCGAGCTCCAGCTGGTCGACGATGGTGCGCGTCACCGCGTCCAGCGTGCGCGCGAGCGAGAGGCTCTCTGAGAACGAGCGCGAGATCTCGTAGAGCGCCTGCAGGCGACGCGACGCCTCGCGCTCGGCCTCGAGCGCCTGCTTCCGTTCCTCGTCGGCGAGCTTCGTCTCTTCATGGAGCCTCGCGTTCTGCACCGCCACGGCGAGCTGGGCGGCAAGCGCGAGCAGGAGCGATTCCTCGTTCTCGCTGAGCTCCCGCCCGCCGTCCGGATAGACGGCGAGCAGGCCGATCAGGTCCTCCCGCACCCTCAGCGGCACCGCCACCGCCGCCTCGATGCCGATCTCCTCGAGCACGTCGAGCACGCCCGCAAGACGCGGGTCGGTCGCCGCGTAAGGCACCGTGAGCAGGCCTCGCCCTCGGGCCGGCCCTTGCAGAAGCTCCAGCAGCCGCTCGGCGACGCGCGCATGGGGCCCCGTGAGCTCGCGCTCGGCCGCCGGCTCCAGCCGCCGCTCCGACTCGTCCGCGAGGTAGACCGCGAGCCGCTCCGCGCCGAGAAGCTCCGAGACGTGCTCGATTGCGGTGGCCAGGGTATGCGCGAGCGAGAGCTGCGCAATCGCCTGCCCGACGATCGTCAGCAGGGCGCGCGTCCGGGCGAGCTCGACGGCAAGCGTGTGTCGGCGCTCGCCGGCCCGCAGCGCGTGTGCGGCGCGGACGGCGAAGGTCCCGAGGCGGTCCAGCAGCGGGTCATCAGGGCCGGGCTCCTCCGCCAGCAGCAGCTGAAGCGCCCCCTGCGGCGGCTCGGCGAGCTGCAGCGTCACGAGCGCGCCCTCACCCGTGTCCGCGGTGTCGATCCGCTCGACGGACGAGCCCGGCGACCCCTGGGCCCGCTGGACGGCCTCGAGCGCGAACGCCGGCGCTGTCGGCAGCGACGCACCCGAGAGCGCCGCGAGCACGGCGCCCTGCGGCTCGTACCGCCAGATCAGGCAGGCCTTCGCGCCGGTCGCCTCGGCCGCGAGCGTGGCGACCTGGTCCGCGGCACGCGTCTCGTCGGAGCCGGCGGCAAGCGCGTCGCCCGCGAGGCCGAGCAGATCGGGTGCCGCGACCGCGGAGGCGTCCCCGTCGCCGAATGCGCGCCGGGCGAGCGCGATCTCGTCCGCCGCGGCCGCCGCGAGCCGGCGCTCGCGCTCGTCGAACTCGCCCCCGCGCCGCAGCAGCTCGAGCGAGCCGACGACGGCCGGCCCGTCGCGGACCGGAAGCTGCAGGACGCCTGCCGCGCCCAGCCGCTCCGCCAGGTGCCGTAGCGGCCGCGGAAGCTGCGGCAGCTCGTTGCGCTCGTCGGCAGGAACCGCCCCGACCCCGAGCCGCGATCCCTCCAGCTCCGCCCGCAGCGCGGCGGACGCCGCGTGCACCGCCCGCGCCGTCACCCCGCCCGAGTCGTCCGCGAGCCGCGCGACGACGACGTCGGCCCGCGCGACCTCGGCGGCCCGCGCCACGATTGCCGTCAGCGCCTCGTCGAGGGCCGCGACGCCGGCTGGTTCTCTGGTGACCGCCATCCTTGCCCCGTCCAAGTATGGCGGCAGGCCCGCCACCAGGCCCTCTAAACTCCCCGCGTGGCCCTGCCCGAGCGACAGCGCGTCGAGGAGGAGCTGCTCGACCCGACCGCGATTCACCGGAACTACCGCAGGCAGCGGATCAAGCGCCGCGTCCGCGAAGACCGGGCGCGCGAGCGGAGCCTGGCGCGTCTGCGCTTCTGGCTCGTCCTCACCGCCGTCGTCGCGACGAGCGTCGCCCTCGCGGTCCTGATCTGGAACCAGGTCCAGCAGCTCTTCGGCCTCTGACCGCGCATACTTGGCCCGTGCAATCGCCTGAGCCCCCACCGCTCGAAGAACGCGACGAGCCGTACTACCAAGCCGACGAGGAGGCCTTCGTCCGGCCCGCGACCGGGTTCTGGACGCTCGGGGGACGGCTCGCCTGGGTTGCTGGCCTCGTGCTCGCGCTTTCGTCGTTCACCGACTGGTACGCGGGCCCCAGCACCACCGGCCCGACGCTCTCGGTGATCGCCTGGCACACGGGCGTGCTGGGCAAGCTCGTCTTCTTCGTCGGGTTGGCTCTGCTCGCGCTCGCGGCCCTGCGTGAGGTCGGCTTCGAGCTCCCGCCGGCGGTGCCCGAGAGCCTGGTCGTGATCGCGCTCGGCTCCGTCGCGACGATCTTCGTCCTGATTCGCTTGATCTCGATCCCGGACTCGATCCCTCCCCCGGCCGGCCGCGGGATCGGCATCTGGATCAGCCTGCTCGCGGCGCTCGGAGTAATCGTCGCGGGATTGCTGCGAGCCTCAGAAGAGCTGTAGCTATCAAGACCCCGAGAGCGGCGCCGCCGAGCACGTCCAGCGGCCAGTGGACGCCGACGTACACGCGCGACCACGCGATCGCGGCCGCGAGCACGAACGACGGCGCGGCGAGGCGCGGCGAGGCCCATGCGATCACCGTCGCGCACGCGAAGGCCGAGGCGGCGTGGCCCGAAGGAAACGCGCCGGAATGCGGGACGCTCACGAGCGGCTTCGGCTCGGGGTAGACGAGCGGCGGGCGGTCGCGGCCGATCAGCTGCCGCAGCGCGAGCGACAGCCAGACGGCCGTCAGGTCAGCCGCGAGGAGGACGACGAGGAACCACGGCCTACGCCAGAGCAGGGCGAGCACGACGCCGGCCACGAGAAAGACGAGCCCGTACGTCCCGATCCGGGAGAGGTCGACGAACAGCCAGTTCAGCCACCCGACGCGGTGATGGACCACCCAGCGCTCGAGGTGGCGGTCGAGCGAGATCAGGTCGGCAGGAGCTGCTTCGTCTGGTCGACCAGCTCCTGCGGGTCGAACGGCTTGCCGATGAAGCCGTGCGCCCCGCGCGAAGCCGCCTCGTCCGCCGCGGTGTCGACCTTGCCGCTGAACATGACGACCGGGATCGTGCCGACGCCGTGGCGTTCCTGCACCCGCCGCAGCATCTCCCAGCCATCGACCTTCGGCATCATCACGTCGAGGAGCACCAGGTCCGGCGTCGCCTCCTCGAGCATCTGGAGGCCTTCCTCGGCGCTGCCGGCCTCGCGCACCGCGTAGCCCTCGGCGCCGAGCCTGTCGCGGACGTACTCGCGCAGCCTTTCGTCGTCGTCGACGATCAGGACGACCGGGCCCGTGCCGCCGCCGGGGCTGGAGCGCTCGAGGAACGCGTCGAGGTCGCCGCGCCGGTAGCGGCGGTGGCCGCCGGGCGTGTAGAAGGCGCGGACGCGGCCGTCGTCGGACCACTTGCGGATCGTGCTCTGGGCGACCCCGAGGTAGCGCGCTGCCTGGCCCAGCGTGAACCACTCGGGCTCGCTCGAGGCGGCCGGGAGTTCCTCGCGTGCCATTCCGGCCGCCAAATCTACCCAAAACTTCAGTTTCCTAACACGGCGAGCTCACGGCGTCGTCACCGTCACCGTGTTCGATTCCGGCGGCAGCGTGAAGGTTCGGTCCTGCGTGATCGTCGAGGCGGGGCGCGGGTTGTCCTCGAGCGCCTGGCCGAGAGCGACGCCGACGGCGAAGACGAGCACCAGGGCGAGCGCCCAGACGAGGCGGCGCCGGGTCGAGCTCTTGCGGCGACGACGGCCTCGAACCGTACTCATGGGCTCACGGCCGGTAATCGACCGCGCCGCGGGAGTAGACGTGGAAGGCGGCGTCCTGCACGGTCGTCGATCGCGCCGGCCAGCCGGCCGAGGCGTCTTCGTCGAGAGCCTCCTGCACCCAGCGGTCGGCGTCCGCGTAGGCGGAGGCGAGCTCGTCGAGCGTGAACGTCTGCCCGACCCGTCGGCGCAGCTGCTCGAGCACGAGGTCGACCTCGGCGAGCAGCCGCTCGTAGAGCTCCTGGTCGGAGGCGGCCGCCTGAAGCCGGCGGTTGCCCTCCTCCCACTCGTGGCGGGTGGCCTCCAGCGTGCTCGCCATCGGCGCTCGATGGTAGAGCAGCGCTAGTCGTTGTCGAAGCAGCAGCGCGCGGGCCACAGCGGCTCGACCTCCGCGAGGATCCGCTCGCCCAGCTCGTAGCCCGGTCGCGCGAGCGCAAAGGCGGCGTGAGCGTGAAGACACTTGAGCCCGCCGGCGCGGGTCTGGCCGCCGATCCCGCCGGGAAGCTCGGGCCGCAGCCGCCGCTGCTCCTCGTGGCCGCGCTCGAGGCTCTCCTGCAGGCGCGGGTCCTCTGCCGCGAGGCGGGTCCAGCGCTCGACGCCGCCCTCGGCCTCGATCCGCGCGATCGACGCCACGAGGTGGCGGCACGTCACCCAGTAGGTCGTCGGGAACGGCTCGCCGGACTCATCGAGCGGTGCCTGCTCGGTGACGGCTGGGCGGCCGAACGGGCATCGCACGACCACCCGCCGGAACGCCCGAGGCGGCCGGCCCAGCTGCTGCTCGATGATCCTTCGGTCGTCCAATCTCTCGCGAGCGACGTGATGCGACAAACCAGTCCCGGCGAAAAGTGCGAGCACGTTTCGCGGTTAGCCGGCGATCCTAGCTTTGCTGTTCAGCCACGCCGAGATGCCTTTGACGATGAAGAGCTTCTCGCCCGGGCGCACGAGACCGAGCCGCCGCGCCTGCCTGGTCAGCGCCTCGCCCGTGCTCTCCTCGGCCAGCCGGTGCTGCAGGGCGCGCCTGTCGGCCTTCAGCGCACGAACCTCGGCCGCCCGCCTGGCGAGGTCGTGCTTGGTCTCGAAGTAGCTCCGCAGCGGCCGCGCGTAGAGCAGCCCGACGAGCACGATCGCGGCGACGGCGACCCAGCGCATGGCGTGGCGCGAGCGCCGAGGCTTGCGGGAACGAGTGGCCACGGCGGCGCGGTTCGCCGCCGCGACGCCAAGCCCTCCTTAGACGACGGCGACCTTGATCAGGTCGGTCGTACCCGGGAGGTTCACCGCGGTGCCGGCCGTGATCACCACGCGGCCCCCCTCCTCCACGAGGCCGCTCTCGCGCGCCGCCCGGCACGAGCGGTCGAGGAGCGCGTCCACGTGGTCGCACTCCGGGATCAGCAGCGGAGTCACGCCCCACTCGACGGCCATCTGGCGCAGCGCGTAGTCGTGGTGGGTGAGCCCGAGAATCGGCCGCCGGGGCCGAAGTCGCGCCACCACCGAGGCCGTACGGCCTGTGTAGGTGGGCACGAGGATCGCCTTCGCCCGCAGCGACTCGGCAAGATCGCAGGCGGCGTTCGACATCGCCTGCCCGACGGTCGGCTCGTCGGCGACCTCGGGCAGCTGGTGCCGGTAGCCGAGGCTGGGCTCGACCGCCCGCGCGATGCGGTCCATGTACGCGACGGACTCGACCGGGTGCTCTCCGACCGCCGTCTCGCCGGAGAGCATCAGCGCCGAGGTTCCGTCGAGGATGGCGTTGGCGACGTCGCTGGCCTCGGCCCGCGTCGGCTCGGCCTGGTGCACCATCGACTCGAGCATCTGGGTCGCGGTGATCACGGGCTTGCCGCGCTCGAGTGCCGCGGTGATGATCCGCTTTTGGAGCAGCGGCACCAGGGCGACGCCGATCTCGACGCCGAGGTCGCCGCGCGCGACCATCACCGCGTCGGTCTCGGCAAGGATCTCCTCGAGCGCGTCCACGGCCTCGGACTTCTCGATCTTCGCGATCACGTGCGCGTGCGAGCCGGCCTGCTCGATCAGCGCACGGAGGTCGCGCACGTCCGCCGCCGAGCGCACGAACGAGAGCGCGACGAAGTCGACCCCGAGCTCCAGCGCGAGCTCGAGGTCGTCGAGGTCCTTGCGGGTCAGCGACGGGATCGGGACCGGGACGCCCGGGAGGTTCACTCCCTTGTGCGACGAGACCACTCCGCCCTCGACGACCGCGCAGCGCGCCCGGCCCGCCTCGACGGACTCGACGCGCAGCCGCACGAGGCCGTCGTCGATCAGCACGTCGTGGCCGGGCTGGAGCACCTCGCTGATCACCGACGGGCTGACGGGCAGCACGCCGTTCGAGGAGCCGTTCGCAGGCGCGACGATCACGTCCTCGCCTCTCCGCAGCGACACCGGCTCGGCGAGGTCGCCGATCCGGAGCTTGGGGCCCTGGAGGTCGGCGATCAGGGCGATCGGCCGGCCGAGGTGCTCCTCGGTCTCGCGCACCATGCGCGCCCACTCGCGGTGCTGGTCCTGAGTCCCGTGCGAGAGGTTGAGCCGGGCTGCGTCGACCCCCGCCTGCACGACCCGCCCCAGCATCTCCGGGCTCGAGCACGCCGGCCCGATCGTGGCGACGATCTTCGTACGGCGCTGCGTGGTCGCCATGTGCCCAGCGTAGCTACTGCCACGAACGCCGTTGCCGCGGCACACTCTCTGCATGAACCTGCGCGACAGCTGGGAGCGCCACGCCGCCGACTGGATCCGCTGGGCGCGGGAGCCCGGTCACGACAGCTACTGGCGCTTTCACCGCGAGCCGTTCCTCGGCCTCGTTCCGCGCCCGGGCCGGCTCACGCTCGACGTCGGCTGCGGCGAGGGGCGCGTGTCGCGCGACCTTAGGCAGCTCGGCCACCGCGTGATCGGCGTGGACGCCTCCAAGACGATGGTCGCGGCCGCGCGCGAGGCCGACCTCGACGGCGAATACGTCGTGGGGAACGCCGCGGCCCTTCCGTTTCCCGACGGGCATGCCGACCTCGTCGTGGCCTTCATGTCGCTGATGGACGTCGACGACATGCCCGGCGGCGTGCGCGAGCTGGCGCGCGTGCTCGAGCCCGGAGGGCGGCTCGCGCTCGCCGTCGTCCATCCGATCAACTCGGCTCACGAGCTCGACCGCGAGCATCCCGAGGACAATCTCGTGCTCGTCCGCGACTACTTCGATCGGCGCCGCTACGCCGACGTCATCGAGCGTGACGGGCTGCGAATGACGTTCGAGAGCCGCCACTGGACCTTCCAGGACTACTTCGAGGCGATCATCGGAACCGGATTGCGCGTGGAGGCGGTTCGGGAGGTCGCCGACCCGGACCATCCGCGCTGGTCGCGGTACCCGCTCTTTCTCCACATCCGGGCCGTGCTCCCCTCTGGGGTCAGATCTTGCACTGCCACAAAGCGGTGACAAATCCGGAACATCCGATCCCCCCGCCCGCGTGAGCGGTGGATAGAAGTTGACACTCTCGTCACTCCCGGCAAGCGCAGTCCGATGCCGGATGTTGCAATGCAAGACCTGACCCCCGGGGTGAACGCTCTAGGAATCGCGCCGCGTGAAGCGCGGGAAGGCGTCCCAGCCGGGGTAGACGGCTCGATCACCGAGCTCCTCCTCGATCCGCAGCAGCTGGTTGTACTTCGCGACGCGATCGCTACGGGACGGGGCACCCGTCTTGATCTGGCCGCAGCCGGTGGCGACGGCGAGGTCGGCGATCGTCGTGTCCTCGGTTTCACCGGAGCGGTGCGACATGACGCAGGCGTAGCCCGCCTCGCGGGCGAGTGCCATCGCGTCGAGCGTCTCGGTGAGCGTCCCGATCTGGTTCACCTTGATCAAGATCGCGTTGGCGACGTTTTCCATGATCCCGCGGCGTAGACGCCCCGCGCTCGTGACGAAGAGGTCGTCGCCGACGAGCTGCAGCCGCCCGCCGAGCCGCTCGGTCAGCGCCCGCCACGTTCCCCAGTCGTCCTCGGCGAGGCCGTCCTCGATCGAGACGATCGGGTGGCGTGAGGCGAGCTCCTCCCAGAAAGAGATCATCCCGTCGCCGTCCTCCTCGCGGCCCTCGAAGAAATAGCGGCCGTCGCGGTAGAGCTCGGTCGCGGCCGGGTCGAGCGCGATCGCAACCCGTTCACCGTGGCCCGCCCGTGAGGCCGCCTCGAGCACGGCGTCGATCGCGTCCTCGCTGGAGGCGAGATCCGGCGCAAACCCGCCCTCGTCGCCCGCTGCCGTCGCCAGCCCGCGCTCGTGCAGCAACGCCCGCAACGCGTGAAAGACCTCCGCACCCACACGCAGCGCCTCCGCAAAGGTCTCCACGCCGGCGGGGACGACCATGAACTCCTGCAGGTCGATCGAGTTTTGGGCGTGCGCGCCGCCGTTGATCACGTTCAGCATCGGCACCGGGAGCGTCCGGGCCTCCTGGCCGCCGAGAAACCGGAAGAGCGA
>JBKPHO010000526.1:0-21743 GCA_046729915.1 Actinomycetota bacterium
TCGCATTCGCGCTGATCCCGCTCTTCGCCGTCCTGACCCGCCGGGTCGGGAACGAGCGCCGGCGCATCGCGAAGACGACCCAGGAGACGCTCGCCGACATCTCGAGCCTCGTGCAGGAGTCGCTCTCGGTCTCCGGGATCCTGCTCGGCAAGACGATGGGCCGCGGGAACGAGCTGGCCGACCGTTTCGAGAGCGAGTCGCTGCGTCTGGCCGACCTCGAGGTGCGCCAGCGGATGGCCGGGCGCTGGGTGATGGCCTCGATCCAGACGAGCTTCGCGATCATGCCCGCGGCCGTCTACTGGTTCGGCGGCCTCGCGCTGGCGCATGGATCGCATGCGATCTCGATCCCCGTGCTGGTGGCGTTCACCACGCTCCAGACGCGGCTCTTCTTCCCGGTCGGGTCCCTGCTCGGCGTCGGCCTCGACGTGCAGACCTCGCTCGCCCTCTTCGACCGGATCTTCGAGTACCTCGACCAGCCCATCGACATCCAGGAGCGCGCTGACGCGATCACGGTGGGAGAGGCGGGCGACGTCGTCTTCGACCACGTGTGGTTCCGCTACGGCGACGACTGGACGCTTCAGGACGTCTCGTTCACCGTCGCGGCCGGCTCCACGACCGCGCTGGTGGGGGAGACCGGCTCGGGCAAGACGACCCTCGGCTACCTCACGGCGCGGCTGTACGACGTCACGCGGGGGCGCGTCACAATCGGGGGCATCGACATCCGCGACCTGAGCCTGCGGGCGCTGAGCGACCTCGTCGGTGTCGTCTCGCAGGAGACCTACCTCTTCCACGAGTCCGTACGGGAGAACCTGCGCTTCGCGAAGCCGGACGCGACGGACGAAGAGGTCGAGCTCGCGGCGGAAGCGGCGCGCATCCATCACGTGATCGCGGCGCTTCCCGACGGCTACGACACGGTCGTCGGCGAGCGCGGGTACCGGTTCTCAGGCGGCGAAAAGCAGCGGATCGCCATCGCCCGCACGATCCTGCGGAACCCTCCCATCCTCGTCCTCGACGAGGCGACCAGTGCGCTCGACACCGAGACCGAGCGGCTCGTGCAGGAGGCGCTCGACCGCCTCTCGGAGGGCCGGACGACGATCGCGATCGCGCACCGCCTCTCGACCGTGCGCGACGCCGACCAGATCATCGTGCTCGACCACGGGCGCGTCGTCGAGTCGGGCCGGCACGAGGACCTGATAGTCGCCGGTGGGCGCTACGCCGCGCTCGCGGCGCGCGATGCCGAGCTCGGCCCCGCGGCCCTGGCATGACGCCGGGCGTCCTTCTCGACGGTACGAGCCGTTGAGGGCAAGAGCGTGGACGCGTCTGTGGGAGGTCGAGTTCGTCTGGCTGCTCTTCGGCCTCGCGGCCGTCGCGGTCTTCGAGACGTACTGGCGGCTGCCGCCGAGCGAGCTCTGGAAGGTGACGGGCTCCGGCTTCGGCGGAGGCGCGGGGCGTGCGGTCGTCTTCCTCAGCTTCTCCGCCGCCGTGGCCGCGCCGCCGGTGCTGGCGATCGTCGTCGACCGCCTCGACGACCGGCGCGTATCGGTCGTCGGCGTCGTCGTGTTCCTGCTCTGCGCGACCGTGGCGATCCCGGGGGTTCAGACCCCCGACGACCTCGACGCGAAGTGGGCGAACCTCCCGGCCGTCCTCGGCGTCCTTCTGAGTGTCGCGCTCACCGTGTGGGCGGTCCGGCGCGGGCGGGCGGAGCCTGCGCGGACGAGCCGTGCCGGCGACCTGGCGCGCTTGGTCGCGGCCGGGGTGCTCCTCTTCGCGGCCGCGCCGTACATCGCGGCCGAGCTCGGCTTCTTCCTCGACGGGGTGCCGCTCCTCGGCTGGATCTTCCAGACCGGCGTGATCAAGCCGGAACCGGGAACGGGAAACCTCCACGCGGCGGTGCACCACGGACACCATCACGGCCTCGACGGGTTCCTGCTTGCAGTCAGCGTCCTGCTCCTCTCGCGGCTGACCGGGACGATCCGCCGCCCGGGCCTCCGCGCCGCCACGGCCGCGTACCTCTCGCTGATGCTCGTCTACGCGCTCACGAACATGGCGAACGACCTCTGGACCGAGCAGGTCGTGAAGCGGGGCTGGACGGCGTGGCAGATCCCGGACGTGCTCCAGCCTTCCGCCTCGGCCGCCTGGGCGGCGATGATCGCGGTTGCGGTCGTCTTCTACCTCCTGCTCTTCCGTCCGCATGGCAAGGTTGCGCTTGATGGAGGCGAGCAGGCAGCAACAGAGGGCGGCGGCCTTCGCGGCGCTGCACGAGGCTGAGCCCTTCCTCATCCCGAACCCGTGGGACGCGGGCTCGGCACGGGTGCTCGAGGCGCTCGGCTTCCGCGCACTGGCGACCACGAGCTCGGGCTTCGCCTTCACCCTCGGGCGCCCCGATGGGGGCGCCACGCTCGAGGACGTGACGGCGCACGTCGCTGCGCTCGACGCGGCAACCTCGCTGCCCGTCTCTGTCGACCTCGAGAACGGCTACGGGCCGGCGCCCGAGAATGCGGCGCGCGCGATCACGGCTGCCGCGGAGGCGGGTGCGGTGGGCGGCTCGATCGAGGACTACGACCCGGACGGGACGATCTACGACCGCGAGCACGCCGTCGAGCGCATCGCCGCGGCGGTCGGGGCGGCGGGCTCGTTCGGCTTCCCGTTCGTGCTCACCGCGCGTGCCGAGAACCACATCCGCGGCAACCCCGACCTCGACGACACGATTGCGCGCCTGCAGGCCTTCGAGGCCGCGGGTGCCGATGTGCTCTACGCGCCGGGCCTGCGAACGGTCGAGGAGATCCGCACGGTCTGCGAGGCGGTCGGCAAGCCGGTGAACGTGCTCGCGCGGCCCGGGCTCACATTCGCCGAGGTGACTGAGGCCGGCGCCCAGCGGGTGAGCGTCGGCGGTGCGCTCACCTGGGTTGCCGTCAAGGCGCTCGCGGACGCTGCCGGCTCGCTCCGCGACGAGGGCAACTTCGACGTCTTGTCCGCGGGCGTGCCGCTTGACGACTGGCTCGGCCCGGGGTCTTAGCCGTCGCTAGGCCGCTCGGCGAGAGCGACGAAGCCGTCCAGGAGCAATCCCCAGTCGCCGAATTTCTGCCGCACGCCGGCGTTGGCGTCGGTCCAGCCGCCGTGCGCGAGCCTGACGGTCGAGCCTACGTCGGCCTCAGCGAACTCGACCGCGACTTCCGACGGATGCGCAGGGTCCTGCGCGAGCGTGAAGGTGTGCACGAGCCGCCTTCCGGGCTCCCACACTGTCACCTCGCCCCAGTCGCTCTTGCCGAGATCGCTGTGCGTGGCATAGACGCGGCCGCCCACGTGTGGCTCGATCGTCACGGCTTCGAGCGTCTCGGGGTTCGCCGTGTAGCGCGGATCCCACCACTCGTCGATGCGGCTGGTGTAGACGTCGAACGCCTGCTCGGCGCTGCAGCGCACGGTGCGCTCCTGCGTGATCGGCGGAACATCGATAAACGCGATCTTAGGGTCCCCTGCTCGCCTCGGCGTGCTCCCGCACAAGCAAGTCGTTCCACCGCCGCGGGTACGATCGGCGCGGGTGACGCTCGCGCAGCTCTCGGTCACGGTGGCCCTGCTCGGGGGTCTCGGTCTCGTGGCCAGCCGGGTCGGGCTCTCGGCGATCCCCGCCTATCTGCTCGCTGGATTGCTGCTGGGACCGCACGAGCCGAAGGCGCTCAGCATCGTACGGCCGTCCGAGGTGACCGACTTCGTCGCGGAGATCGGGCTCGTGTTCCTGCTCTTCTTCCTCGGGCTGGAATTCACGATCGGACGGATCGCACGCAGCCGCTGGCTTGCGCTCTTCGGCGGCGCGATCGACCTCGTCGTGAACGGCGCGCTCGGCCTGCTCGTCGGCCTGGCGGCGTTCGGCTTCAGCCTCGCCGGGCTCATCCTCGGTGCGGCGATCTACGTCTCCTCGAGCGCGGTAACGGTCAAGGGGTTGATCGACTTCCGCCGCCTCGCGGACGACGAGACCGACCTCGTGCTCGCCATTCTGGTCGCCGAAGACCTGGTCATCGGGCTCGTGCTCGCGTTCGCCTCGGGCGGTGGCGGCGCCGAAGCCGACACGCTCGCGATCGTTGCCAAGGCGATCGCGTTCATCGCGACGGCCCTCGCGATCTCGAAGTGGCTGACCGGGCCGATCGACCGCTTCCTCGACAGCCTCCCGCGTGAATTCTTCCTCCTCGCCACGTTCGCCTTTCTCGTCGGAGCGGCGGCGCTTGCGAAAGAGATCGGCGTCTCGGAGGCCGTCGGCGCCCTGATGGCCGGCGTCGTGCTCTCGGAGACGTCCGTGCGCGAGGAGATCGAGGAGCGCTTCTTCAGCTTCCGCGACGTCTTCGCAGCGCTTTTCTTCTTCGTCTTCGGGCTCTCCATCGACGTGGGCAAGCTCGGGAGCGTCGCGTGGCTGCTCGCGCTGGCCGTGGTGGTGAGCGTGGTCGGGAAGGTCGGCAGCGGCTTCGCGGCGGGGCTCGCGGGTGGCTTTGCCGAGCGCCAGAGCCTGAACGTCGGCGTGGCGCTCGTCGCGCACGGCGAGTTCACGATCATCCTCGCCCAGATCGCCGAGCAGAACCCGCGAATCTCGGATGCGACGCACGTCAAGCTCGCGGCCTTCGCCGGGCTCTACGTGCTCGCCACGGCAACGCTCGGCGTGGTGCTGATGAAGGAGTCGAAGGCGATCGGCCGACGGCTGTTCGTAGACTGGAGACGAGATGGCCCTCGACCTGCGTGAGACGCGGCTGCCGGGCATCGGGACAAAGTTCACCCTCGGGCTCGCGAGCGGCGGCCGCCTCGCGGTCATCGTCCACAACGACGGGAAGCGTGAGCTCTACTTCTTCCGCCGCGCGGGCGAGGAGGAGCCGCGTGCCGTGATCGCATTGGACGACGACGAGGCGCGGCAGCTCGGGGCCGTGATCGGCGGCGCGTTCGAGCGGCCCAAGATCGTCGAGGAGCTCGAGATGGCGCTGGGCGAGCTGCTGATCGAGTGGGAGCCGGTTCCCGACACGAGCCCGTGGATCGGCAAGAGCCTCGCCGAGAGCGGGTTTCGCGCGAAGACCGGCGTCACGATCATCGCGATCCTGCGCGAGCCCGAGCCGGTCACCGGCGCCCGGCCGGACGATGTGATCCAGCGCGGCGACACGCTCGTGACCGTCGGCAAGGCGGGCCAGTACCCCGCCTTTCGCGAGCTCCTCGTGGGCACTGGCTCGGAGGGCTGAACCTCCGCTAGCTCCTGCGGTGCCGCGACAGCCAGGCGTCGAGCTCCTTACGGCTGAAGAACAGCCGGCCCTCGACCTTGCTGTGCGGCACCTGCCGTAGGTGCTGGCGGAGCCAGCGAACCGAGACGCGCATGTAGTCGGCGGCCTCGGCCGTGTTCATCCACGGCGAGCCGTTCGCCAGGTCGAGCCGCTCGGCCAGCGCCGCGGCCAGGGCGTCGAAATCCGTATGCGAGGAGCTCTGGATACCACTCTCTTGCTGCACGAAGAAGCCCTCCTTGAAGACACCGCCTTTGCACGGCCACGACGCCGTGGCCGCCCGGTCAGGCGAGGGCCGGTGGCGCGCGGCCGGCGTGCCGCGACGCAAGGACGGCATGGCGGAGTAAAGACGCCGGGGTGGGGCGGGGGAGGAGGCTGCCCGGCCGCCTGCGCCCGGTTCGGCTGGAGCGGCGGGCCAGGACGCAACCGAGCTCGTCGGCGGCTTGGAGCAGGGTGCGAACGAGCCAGAGCGCGAACAGTCCGCACAGCAGTTGCGGCGCCAAGCCGGCGAGGACCACCGGCTCGACGGACGTGACCCAGTCGACGCCGCCGCCCTGCACGAGCCGCTCGACCTGCTCCTGGAGCAGAAAGACGAGCGACGGGAGCGCTGCGAGCGTCCAGGCTGGAAGCGGCAGCGGCCCTTCGGTCCGGAAGGACGCGAGTGCCCGCCGGACGAGGATCGCCCCGACGAGCACGAGCAATGCGGCAACCGCGGCGGGCGCGTACTCGAGGTAGTCGCCCGAAGCATGGAGAACGAGGCGGTGCCGCGATGCGCCCGGATCCAGCATGCGGGCCACGAGCGTGTGGCCGAACGTCTCGCTCAGGAGCAGAAACGGGAGCGTGAGCAGCCAGACGGTCCGCGTCCTCATCGCGTCATCGTGACAGAGCATGAGCGTCTGCGGAAAAACTGCCGCAAATCGCAGCTTTCTGCTCGTCATTGCCGGAGCAGCGGAAGGTACGATCGGCGGTGCGCCAAAATGCTCTCCCCCTCAAGAGAACATTCGGCGCAGCGGCGAGCCAGGCGAAGGCCTGGCTCCCGCCCCCTTTAGCCGCGGAAGGGCCGGACGGCGCCTACGAAGCCGAAGGCGTAGCCGGGCTCGGCGAGCGACGAGATCTTCACCACGTCGCCGGTGTGCGGCGCCTGGATGAAGCGTCCGCCGCCGATGTACATCCCCTCGTGCTGCGGGCCGCGCGCGCTCGGTTCGAAGAAGAGAAGGTCGCCGGGCTCGAGCGCCCAGGGCGGCACGCGGGCGCCTTCGTAGAACTGCGACCCCGTGTAGTGGGTGAGGTTGATCCCGAGCTGCGCGTAGACGTGCATCGTCAGCCCGGAGCAGTCGAACCCCGTGATCGGGTCGGCGCCGCCCCAACGGTAGGGCACGCCGAGGTACTGCAGCGCGATCCGCACCGCTTTCGCGCCGACAGAGCCGCCCGAGGGCACGTCGATCCCGAGCAGCTGCGAGTCGGGCAGCACGAGGTCGTCGTTGCCGGTGTCGGCGCCGTGGCCGGTGACGCCGAGGGCGAGCCACGAGAGCCTCGATGCATGGTGGGGGTGGACCGTCGGCTGTGCCGCGCGGGCCAGGCCGACGAGCAGCTGCGAGCCCGGATCGAGCCCGAGCGACGAATCGCCTGCGACCAGGCGCAGGCCGACGATGCCGCTCCCCTCTCCGGGGACGACCGCCTCCTGAAGCACGACGAGGTAGCTCGCCGGCCCGAGCGGCACGAGCGTGTTCGGCCTCGCTGCGACAGCCTTGCCGTTGACCGTCAGGCCGAGGACGCGCGCGCCGCGTAGCCCGTGGGCCGGGACGAAGACGCGCTCGGCGTACACGGCGCCGCCCGCAAGCGAGACGCCGCTCAGCGAGACCCCGCGTGCGCTTCGCGAGGCCGAGTCGAAGCGGAGAGCCCAGCCCCCGTCCTGCAGGCTCGCGTAAGCGCCGCCCGCGCCGGCCGCTGCGGCGAGATGCCCGTGCGCGTCGCGCACCTCCGCGATGCCGCCCGCTAGGGCCGAGGGCACGGCCGCGAGCGCGAGAGCGACGGCCAGCGCCGCGAACGGAGCACGCCGATTCACCCGAAGATCGTTGCACAGCCGCGCCCGACCCGCGTCAGGCGGGTCGGCAGTCCGCGCAGGCACCGCGCAGAAGGATGTGGTGGGCCCGCGCCCCGGCCCGCTCCTGCACCTCGTGAATCGCCCGCTCGAGCGCTTCGTCGGCGAAGGCCTCGACCTTGCCGCAGTCGTCGCAGACGAGGTGATGGTGGTGCTCGCCGCTCTCGTGGCGCGCCTCGTAGCGGGCGCTGCCGGGGCCGGTGTCGATGCGCTCGACGAGCCCGTTCTCCACCAGGAGGTCGAGCACGCGGTAGATGCTCGCGACGCCCACTGTCCGGCCGGACTCGCGCAGGCGATCGTGGAGCTCCTGCGCGGTGAGGCAGCACTCCTCTTGCGAGAGGAGCTCGACCACCGCATGACGAGCACCACCGCGGCGATGGCCGGCCGCACCGAGGATGCGATGTGCGTGCTCTGCCCAGGTCACGGCTGATAATAATAGCGATTCTCATTACCATTTGAACTCACGTGCTCGAGCCATTCCGCTACCCCTTCGTCCAAGACGGCCTTGTCGAGGTGTTGCTGCTCGCGCCTGCGGCCGGACTGCTCGGAGCGTGGATCGTCTTGCGCGGCCTGTCCTTCTATTCCCACGCCGTGGCGGCCGCCTCGTTTCCGGGGCTCGTGCTCGCCGACGGCCTCGGCGCACCGGCTCTCGCGGGCGCGTTCGGGGCAGCGGTCGTCTTCGCGCTCAGCGTCGAGCGGCTCGGCCGAGCCCGCGACACGGGAGAGGACAGCCTCTCCGGGCTCGTCCTGACGGGAGCGCTCGCTCTCGGTGTGATCCTCGCCAGCGATGTCTTCCACTCCGCCTCGTCGGTCGAGGCGCTCCTGTTCGGGAGCCTGCTCGCGATCGGCCGAGGCGACCAGGCCGTCGCGGCCGTCACGAGCCTGCTGGTGCTCGTCCTCGCCGTCCCGCTCGCCCGTCCTTGGCTCGCCACCGGATTCGAGCCGCAGGACGCACGAGCCCTCGGGCTCCGCTCCCGCCTGCCGGAGCTCATGCTGCTCGGGCTGGTCGCGCTGTCGGTCGTAGCCGCGCTCGCCGCGACCGGAGCGCTGCTCGTGGCCGCACTGTTCGTGGTCCCCGCAGCGACGGTGCGGCTCGTGACGCGCCGGGTGGCGACGCTCCAGCTCGGGGCTGTCGCTCTTGCGGCGGTCGAGGGCGTGGGAGGGCTCTGGCTCTCTGTGAAGGCGAACGTGCCGCCGGGCGCGGCGATCGCGGTCCTCGCCGGCGGCCTGTTCGCGCTCGTGGCGGCTGCGCGGGTGGCCGTGGCCCGGCGTGCAGTGGCGCTCGCGCTCGCTGCCCTTGCCCTCGCGGCCTGCAGCGGCGGCTCGAGAAGCTCGCACGGCCTCGACGTCGTCGCGACCACGACGCAGATCGGCGATTGGGCTCGGATCGTCGGCGGCCCGGACGTCACGGTGCACCAGCTTCTGCAGCCGAACACGGATCCCCACGAGTACGAGCCTCGGCCCGCCGACGTGGAGGCTACGGCGCGGGCCAAGGTCCTCCTCGAGAACGGCGACGGGCTCGACAGCTGGATGGACAAGGTGGTTTCGGGCTCCGGGGGCCACCCGATGGTCATCGACCTGGGAGCTTCCGTTCCCGTCCGGGTCGCCGGCGAGCGCTCCGGGCCGGAGGCCTCGCGCTTCGATCCCCACTGGTGGCACGAC
Source organism: Actinomycetota bacterium (assembly GCA_046729915.1). Taxonomy (GTDB): domain Bacteria; phylum Actinomycetota; class Thermoleophilia; order Gaiellales; family Gaiellaceae; genus AC-32. The sequence continues at coordinate 9,010 of JBKPHO010000526.1, forward strand.
CCCCGCAACGCGGTTGCTGCGGTGCGGAAAATCGAGGCGGCAATGTCCGCGGCGAGGCCCCCTGCGCGCGCCGCCTTCGCCCGCCGGGCGGATGCGTATGTCAGACGCCTGCGCAGGCTCGACCGGCGCATTGCGGCTTGCTTCGCACGAGTGCAGCAGCCGGAGCGCGAGCTCGTCACCGACCACGACGCGTTCAACTACTTCGCCGCCCGCTACGGCATCCGCGTGGTCGGCGCGATCATCCCCTCCCAGACGAGCCAGGCCCAGCCCTCGGCCGGCGACACGGCGCGGCTGATCGCGCTCATCCGACGCGAGCATGTGCACGCGGTCTTCCCGGAGAGCTCGCTGAGCAGGAGGCTGGCGCAGGCGGTCGCTCGCGAGACGGGCGCGCGCTCCGACCTCGTGCTGTACGGCGACACCCTCGGCCCAGCCGACTCACCCGGTGCGACCTACGCCGGCATGGAGGCCGCGAACGCGGAGCGAATGGTCGAAGGTTTCAGCGGAGGAAAGGTCGCGTGCAGGATCTGACGTTGCTGGAGGCCGACGGGCTCGCGGCCGCGTACGGCTCTCGCACGGTGCTGGAGAAGGTCGCCTTTGCGCTGCACCGCGGGGAGCGCATCGGCGTGCTCGGCCCGAACGGCGGCGGCAAGTCGACGCTCTTCCGGGTGCTGCTCGGCTTGCTCCCGCCGGCCGCGGGTCGGTTCCGCGTCGAGGGCCGCTGCGGCTTTCTCCCACAGACCGAGCGGTCACGCCTCGACTACCCGGTGACCGCGCTCGACGTCGCACTGATGGGGACACTCTCGCGCGTCCCCTGGTGGCGACCGCTCGGCCGCTCGGAACGAGGGCGCGCCAGGCTGGCGCTCGAACGGGTCGGCCTACGTGAGCTCGCGGACCGCTCGTTCGGGGCACTGTCGGGCGGCCAGCGTCAGCGCGTGCTGCTCGCCCGCGCGCTCGTGCAGGAGGCGCCGGTGCTGCTGCTCGACGAGCCGTTCATCGGCGTCGACCGGCCGAGCGCGGAGCTACTCGAGCGGCTGATCGGTCAGCTTGCAGAAGAGGGGCGCGGCATCCTCGTCTCGACGCACGACATCGAGCAGGCGCGCGGCTGCGATCGCGTCCTCTGCCTCAACACCCGCCAGGTGGCCTTCGGGCCTCCGGCGGCAACGCTGACGAGGGCCGTGCTCGAGGAGACGTACGGCGAGGCGATCGTCACGGTCGCGAACGGAGACGGCGACCAGGCGGCGATCCTGCCCGCCCACCACCACTGATGCACGCGCTGCTGGAGCCGTGGCGTCAAGGGCTGGTGCAGCGGGCATTCCTCGAGCTCGCACTCGTCGGTGTCGTCGGAGGCGCGCTCGGATGTTGGGTCGTCTTCCACGGCTTCTCCTACAGCGCCGAATCGCTGGCGCACGCGCTTCTGCCGGGCCTCGTGGGCGCCGCCCTGCTCGGCCTGCCGCTTCTGGCCGGAGCGGCCGCGGGCCTCGCGGGTGCGGCCCTGGGAATCGCCCTCGCCTCCCAGGTGCCGGGGGTCGGGCGCGATGCGTCCGTGGCGATCGTGACGACCACGCTGTTCGGGCTCGGGGTGCTGCTCGCGCTCTCGCCGAGCTCGCCGCCCGGGCTTTCGGGGCTGCTCTTCGGGGATCCGCTCGGCGTGACCCGCGGGGACCTCGTCACGACGGCTGTCGTCGCGGTGGTATCGCTTGCAGCCGTCGGGGTCGCACACCGAAGCCTCCTTGTGGTCGGCTTCGACCGCGTCAACGCCGCTGCGTTTGGAGCCAGAGCCGCGTTCGCCGACGCAGCGCTCCTGCTGCTCGTCGCCGCCGCGCTACTCGTCGGCGTGCAGGCCCTCGGGAACCTGCTCGTGCTGGCAATCGTGATCGGACCTGCGGCGACCGCGCGGTTGCTGGTGCGGCGGATGACCCCGATGATGGCGCTTGCCGCCGGCATTGCCGTGGCCGGAGCCGTGGTCGGGCTCTACCTCTCGTACTACGCGAACACGGCCGCGGGCGCCTCGGTGGCCGCCGCGCTCGTGGCGCTGTTCCTGGCTGCGCTCGTGGGCCGGGCAGTCCTGGGTGGCGCGTAGTCACGGGTGCGCCGCCGGCACCCAGTGGGGCCCGCCCCAGCTCAGGTCGTACGGGTAGTGGTGAACGACGTGCGCCCAGATCGTCCACGCGATCCAGCGCGAGGTGCCGTAGAAGAACGCAGCGCGGTAGAGCGTGAGCAGGGCGCCACGCGGGATGGCGCGGTTCATCCACGGCCAGAATGCGTCGGCGCGGTAGATGTAGTCGTCGAAGTAGCGGCTCGTCAGCACGCGCCAGCTGAAGAGGCCGTACACGATCCAGACGAGGTCCCACATCGAGCCGAGGCCGCTGAAGTAGGCGGCCGCGTCGGTCATTCGCCCCGTTTGCCCCGCGTACGCCCAGGCATCCACGTGAAAGTGGAACGTCCACGGAAAGAGGAGCATCGTGCCGACCGTGTCGCCGGTGTCCGTGATCGCGTGCGCGGCCTGGCCGACGAGGAAGCTGACGGCCCAGAGCTTGCTGCCGAAGACCTTCCAGAAGATCAGCGCGATCGCAATGCCGTAGATGAACGAATGCGTGAAGCCGAACCCGGGCCAGCCGCGGTGGAACTGCGCGGGATCGGACGCCTTCAGCTCCCAGGGCCCGACCCGGATCCCGTAGACGAACCACTTGGTCATCATGTCCGGCGAGTACGAGCCGATCAGCAGCGGCACGAAGGCGAGCTTCAGCTTCGTATGCCGCTGGATGGCATACGGCTCGAGGTCGTGCGCGGACCAGCTCACAAGAGGCGCCTGACAGTCACCGGCAGCAGCCACGCGACGAGCAGCAGGTAGCCGAGGCCGACCCAGAACGAGAGCAGGAAGTCGACGTAGGTGACGCCGATCGTGATGTAGAGCGCGGCCGCGAGGCAGTAGCCGCCGAAGACGATCAGATCGCGGCGATCGGGCCGATCGAACTTCAGTCTCAGTCGCAGTCGCACGTTCGCTGGCCGAGCAGAATCCTGCGACCGCACTTGACGCAGTACCGCTCGCCGCGGCGGAGGGCCCTGCGCAGCCCGGGCATCGCCAGCGCCCCGGCGAACGCAAAGGCCAGCAGGACGGCGGCGAGATCGGGGTCCAGCACGGTTAGGCGCGGACTATCTCATGTGGACGCCTGCCTCGCTATTGGATCCAGAGTTGAGCTGTCTGCTTCACAAAAGTATAGAAACCTGGTATCGATAGTGGACTTCGGATCCGAAATATGGAAGGATGGACGACCATGAACCGCTTGCTCTCGAAGCTCCGACACGCAGAGAAGAACGAGGGAACGAACGGCGACGGCGCAAGCCACGTCCGGATCGTCGGCCGTGATCGTCGCCCGCGCTCCCGCCGCGGCTACGTGCTCACCGCCGCCGAAACCGCGCAGTGCACATGTCCGGAGTTCTGCGAGCGGGACCACGAGAACGAATGACGGTGGCCCCGGCAGCCGAGCTCGCGCGCACCTCCGCACCGCGCGCCGAGGAGGTGCTGACGCCGGAGGCGGTCGCCTTCGTGACCGAGCTCGAGCGGCGCTTCGGCCGCAGGCGCCGGGAGCTGCTCGAGGCGCGGGCGGAGCGGCAGGCACGGATCAACACGGGCGAGCTGCCCGACTTCCTGCCGGAGACGCGGGAGATCCGCGAGGGCGACTGGACGATCGACCCGGTACCGGTCGGGCTCCTCGATCGCCGGGTCGAGATCACGGGCCCGACCGACCGCAAGATGGTGATCAACGCCCTCAACTCTGGCGCCCGGATGTTCATGGCCGACTTCGAGGACGCGAACTCGCCGACCTGGGCGAACATGGTCGAGGGGCAGGCGAACCTCACCGACGCGATCGAGCGCACGATCGACTTCGAGACGCCGGAGAAGGCCTACCGCCTGAACGCCGAGACGGCGACATTGCTCGTCCGCCCGCGCGGCTGGCACCTCCTCGAGCGGCACCTCCTGGTCGACGGCGCTGCCGTCTCGGCGAGCCTGTTCGACGCCGGCCTGTACCTCTTCCACAACGCGGGCCGGCTGCTCGAGCGCGGCGCCGGCCCGTGGCTGTACCTGCCGAAGCTCCAGAGCCACCTCGAGGCGCGGCTCTGGAACGACGTCTTCGCGCACGCCGAGAACGCGCTGGAGCTGCCGCGCGGCGCGATCCGCGCGACGGTGTTGATCGAGCATGTGCTCGCCGCCCTCGAGATGCACGAGATCCTCTGGGAGCTGCGCGGGCACGCGGCCGGGCTCAACGCGGGGCGCTGGGACTACATGTTCAGCGTGATCAAGACCTTCCGCGACCGGCCCGAGTTCGTGCTCCCCGATCGCAACACGGTGACGATGACGGCGCCGTTCATGCGCGCGTACACCGAGCTGCTCGTCCAGACCTGCCACCGCCGAGGCGCGCACGCGATGGGCGGGATGGCCGCGTTCATCCCGAGCCGGCGAGACCCCGAGCTGAACGAGACGGCGCTGGCGAAGGTGCGCGAGGACAAGCGGCGCGAGGCCGCCGACGGCTTCGACGGCACCTGGGTTGCGCACCCGGACCTCGTCCCGGTCGCAAACGAGGAGTTCGACCGCGCGCTCGGCGAGCGGCCGAACCAGCTCGATCGTCGCCGGGACGACGTCGAGGTCTCGGCGGCGGACCTGCTCGACGTCGCCGCCACACCTGGCGAGATCACCGGGGAGGGGCTGCGCAACGACGTCGACGTTGGGATCCAGTACCTCTCGGCCTGGCTACGCGGCAGCGGCGCGGTGGCCATCCACAACCTGATGGAAGACGCCGCCACGGCCGAGATCGCTCGCTCGCAGGTGTGGCAATGGGTCCGGCACGGCCGCTTCGAGCGCGAGCACGTCCGGCGCCTGACCCGCGAGGCCGAGGGTGACGAGGCGGCGCGGAAGATCTTCGAGCAGGTGGCGCTCGGCGAGCGTTTCGTGGAGTTCCTGACCTTGCCCGCCTACGACTACCTGGCGAGGGGCGACGATGGGGAGTAACGGCAACGGCAGGAGGACCATCGAGCGCCCGTACACCGTCGAGGACGTGGAGCGCCTACGGGGGACGGTGCGGGTCGAGCACACGCTGGCGCGGCTCGGCGCGGAGCGGCTCCGGGAGCTGCTCCGGAGCGAGGAGTACGTGCCTGCGCTGGGCGCGCTCACCGGCGGCCAGGCGGTGCAGATGGTCAAGGCCGGCCTGAAGGCGATCTACCTGAGCGGCTGGCAGGTCGCCGCCGACGCGAACCTGGCCGGGCACACCTATCCGGACCAGAGCCTCTACCCGTCCAACAGCGGCCCTGCCCTCGTGCGGCGCCTGAACAACGCGCTCCTGCGCGCCGACCAGATCCACGCGGTCGAGGGCGACACGGACACCTACTGGCTCGCGCCGATCGTCGCCGACGCCGAAGCCGGTTTCGGCGGGCCACTGAACGCCTTCGAGCTGATGAAGGCGATGATCGAGGCGGGCGCCGCAGGGGTGCACTTCGAAGACCAGCTCTCGTCGGAGAAGAAGTGCGGCCACCTCGGCGGAAAGGTGCTCGTGCCGACCGGACACTTCGTCCGGATGCTCGTCGCCGCTCGCCTCGCCGCTGACGTCTGCGGCGTGCCGACCGTGATCGTCGCGCGCACCGATGCGCTCAGCGCCACGCTGCTGACCAGCGATTCCGACCCGGCGGACGAGCCCTTCTTGACGGGGGAGCGCACGCCGGAGGGGTTCTTCCGCGTCCGCGACGGGCTCGGGCCCGCGATCGCACGCGGCCTCGCGGCCGCGCCCTACGCCGATCTCGTCTGGTTCGAGACCTCGACACCCGACCTGGACGAGGCACGCGACTTCGCGGAGGCGATCCACGAGCGCTTCCCGGGGAAGCTCCTGGCGTACAACTGCTCGCCGTCGTTCAACTGGCGCGCGCACCTCGACGATCGCCGGATCGCCGGCTTCCAGCGGGAGCTCGCGGGGATGGGCTACCGCTTCCAGTTCGTGACGCTCGCCGGCTTCCACTCGCTGAACGCCGCGATGTTCGAGCTTGCCCGCGGCTACGCGGAGGAGGGCATGAGCGCCTACGTGCGGCTCCAGGAGCGCGAGTTCGAGCTCGAGCCCGACGGCTACACGGCCACGCGGCATCAGCGCGAGGCGGGGGCGGGCTACTTCGACGCGGTCATGCAGGCGGTGAGCGGCGGGACGAGCTCGACGCTGGCCCTCGACGGCTCGACGGAGGCGGCGCAGTTTCGGAGCTGACCGTAGCCGGCGAGAGCGGCGGGGGGACGAAAGCCGACGAGATCGCCCTCGCGCTCGAGGACGCCGTCATCTCGGGCGAGCTCGCGCCCGGAACCGTCCTGCGGCAGGAGCAGCTCTCCGAGCGCTTCGGCGTCAGCCGCACCCCGATTCGCGAGGCCCTCCGCCGACTAGCCGCGACGGGGCTCGTCTCCTTCGTGCCCAACCGCGGTGTGCGCGTTCGGACGATTTCCCGCGAGGAGCTGCGCGAGGCGTTCCTCGTCCGCGCCGAGCTGGAGGCCCTCGCGACCGAGCTCGCGACCCCGCGGATGACCCGGGCGGGCCTTCGCCGCCTCGCCGAGGCGGAGGAGCGCTTCGCGGAGCTGACCGGCGAGCTGCTCGACCGCGGGCGCGACGCGGAGGAGCGGAACCGGCTCACCTCCGAGTGGGTGCGCGCGAACTACCGCTTCCACGACGTGATCTACGAGGCCGCCGCGGTGCCGTTCGTGGAGTCGGTGGCGAAGAGCGCGCGGCGCACGTTCCTCAGCCGGTGGCGTCCCGGCGGTCCTGAGATCGACGACCTGTACGAGCAGAACGCACGACAGCACCGAGCGATCCTGGGCGCGATCGAGGCGCGCAGCGCGTCAGGCGCGCGGGCGCTGGCCCATGAGCACGTCCTGCACTCGTGTCGGCTGCTCGAGGTGATCCTCGAGCACGTCACGACGAACGCGGCCTAACGCAGACCGAAGAGCCGGCCCTCGGCGTCGACGTCGAGCCGTGACATGTCCTAGAGGAACATGATCCACTTGGAGCCGCAGCCGCAGTCCTTGTGCTTGCGCCCGCACTTGCCGCACTCCCAGTAGGTCCACCAGATCCACTTCAGGTGGTTCAGCTCGAGCACGATCAGCGCGATGCACCAGAGGAGAATCTGCGTGTGGCTCACGGCCCGTAGCCTGGCGACCGCAGGCCGCGGCTGTCAATGCGGCAAGGGGCTCATCCGCGGCGCTGGTCATACGTGGGCACGCCGGCGAAGTGGTCCTGTCGCCAGGTCGACTCGAAGCGCTCCGCGCGCCGGTTCCCGACGGCGAGGACGCTCGCTCCGGCCGTCTCTGCGACCGCCGCACGGCGCACGGCCGGATCCGGGATCGCGACCACGGCGCCGCGTCCGAGGGTGAACGACTCGTCGTCCACGGTGAACCTGACCGTTCCCTCGAGCACGAGGTAGACCTCCTCGTGGTCGCCTGAGACCTCGTCGTGGTCGCCGATCACCTGCGTTCCGGGCGCGGTCGCGCGGTAGACGTTGATCCCGAAGGCTGTGAGCTGGAAGTAGTGCTGGATCGGCCGCCAGTCGACGCCCTCGTCGTCGATCGAAGGGAGCGCGTCTATGGTCGTCACGGCGTAGCGCGTCATTGTGCGATCGCCTCAGCCGCCGGTGTGAACGAGCGTCAGCACCGCGGGCCTGCTCGCCGCCGCCTGCTCGAGGCGTTCCAGCACGAGGCGCACCCGCGGATCTCCGGCCGACGCGCTGCGGTACGCGGCATGGATACGCCGCTTGGGAGGGGCCGTCCTGATCGGCCGCGCGACGAGCGATGACGGCAGATCCAGCTGCGAGAGCAGCGGCACGAGGGCGAGCCCGACGCCCGAGGCAACGAGGTGGTGGAGGGTCCGGTGGTCGATCGTCTCGGCGGCGACGCGCGGCTCGAACCCGGCCGCTAGGCAGGCCCGGGTAAGGAACGGGTGGCACGAGGAGACGCTGGTCGAGTCGACCCAGGGCTCGTCGGCGAGGTCCGCCAGCTCGAGCGCCGGCGAGGCCGCCGCCGGGTGCGAGCGCGGCAGCACGACGTGGATCGGGTCGTCGAAGAGCTGCACGAGCTCGATCGCACCCGAGACGCGGAGCGGCACGAAGTCGTACTCCCAGAGGATCGCGACGTCGACCTCGCCCGCGCGGAGGCGCGCCAGGCCGATGCGCGGGTCGGCCTCGAGGATGTGCGCGTCCAGGCCGTTGTCGCGGACGGCCTCGGCGACGATCGTCGCGGCGGCGCTCGCGAACGAGGCGACTCGGACCGGCGGCTCGGAGGCCCCTGCGACCACCTTCGCCTCCGACTCGGCATCGGCGAGCTGGGCGAGGATCGTCTCCGCGCGCTCGACGAGCACTCTTCCCGCCGGCGTGAGGCGCACGTTGCGGCCGCGGCGCTCCAGCAGCTCGTAGCCGAGCTCGCGCTCGAGGGCGCTCAGCTGCTGCGAGACCGCGGACGGCGTGAACGAAAGCGCCTCGGAGGCGGCCCGGATCGTGCCGTGGAGGGCAACCTCCCGCAGGGTTCGCAATCGCCGGACGTCAAGCATCAGCTCTGCTTAACGATACGGCAACGAACTCGTGATGGTGCGGGCCGTCGCTAGCTGGCACCGTGTCTCCGTGACGGCGCTCCGGCGGCTCGTGTTTCCGCTCTGGCTTGCCCGCGTCCGGCTCGGCCGGCGCGGCGGGCGGCTCGCTCTCGTTGTGTTGGGCCTTGCGGCGGCAACTGCGATGCTGGCCGCGGTGCTCGCCGGCACGGTCGCGGCGCAGGACCGAGAGGTCGGCCGCCAGGTGGCCGAGCTTCCGGCGAAAGTGCGGGCAGTCCGCGTGAACTGGTTCAGCGTCGGCGGCCAGGCGGCGCCCTACGCGACCCTCGACGCGAACGTGCGCCGGCGGCTGCACCGAGTGTTCGACGAGCGCGTGACCGGCACCTCGCTCTACCGCGAGCGCCAGCTCGGCGGCAACCTGCTCGGCCTCGGCGCCGTCGACGACCTCGGCAGCTGGGTGCGGCTCCGCTCTGGGCGCTTGCCGCATGTGTGCCGGCCCGAGCGGTGCGAGGTGCTCGTAATCCGGCCGGGCGGGAAGATTCCGAATGTGGCCGGCCTGCGGCTCGTCGCGGTCGGGGAGGGCGACCTGCGCACGGCCGCGCTGTTCGGCGACGCGGTTCCTGCGGAGGGCCTCGACCAGTCGACGTTCGTGCAGAGGATCAGCCGCTACCACCGCCCCGCGCCGCCGCCCCTCGTGCTGGCCAACGGCGTCGCCGCGCTCGACCGGTCGCCGCGCCTGCACGACTCTTACCGGAGCTACGGCTGGGTCGCGCCGTTGCAGCGCGCCTCGGTTCGCTCCTGGTCGGCGGACGCGCTCGCGACGCGGATCGATCAAGCGCGCACGGCCTTCGAGGCGTCCGGCTTCGGCTTCGAGCTGAGCGCTCCGACCGACGAGCTGCGTGCAGCGGCGAGCGACGCCAAGGTCGCCGGGCGGCGGCTGCTGCTGTTGGGCGGGGAGGCAGTTGCGCTGCTGCTCGCGTTCGCGGTTCTCGTCGGCGCGCGGCTGCGGCGCGATATCAACGCGACGCGCGGGCGGCTGCGAGCCGCCGGCGTGCGCGGCTGGCAGACAGGGCTCGTGGTCGTGCTCGAGTCGCTTGCCGCGGCCATCGCCGCGACCGTGCTCGGCTGGATCGTCGGCTCCGCGGTCGCCGCCGGGATCGCCGGGAGGAGTGGAGAGCCGGTGGGTGCGCTGCTCCGGCACTCCGTGCTCTCGGGGCACGGGATCGCGATCGCTCTGGTGGTCGGCGCCGCCGCCGGGCTCGTGCTCGCCGCCGCGCTGGCGATTCGGCCGGTGAGGCTCGGCGGCCTCTCACTTTCGCCGCTCGACGTCGCGGCGCTCGGGGCCGCGCTCGCGGTCGTAGTCGCGCTGGTGCGGGGGTCCGCCGACGCCTCGGAGCTCGTCGCCACGAACGGGACCGGCCTCGTCCTGCTGCTCCTGCCTGCGCTGGTCGGGTTCGTGGCCGCCGTCGCCGTCGCGCGGCTGCTCCCGTTCGGCCTACGCCTGCTCGAGCGGGCGGTGCCTAAGGACACGCTGGCGCTGCGCCTGGCCGCGCTCGGGCTCGCGCGCCGGCCCGGCTACGCGGTCGTCGCGGTCGCGTTCGTGGCCGTCTCGATCGGCCTCGCGCTCTTCGCCGCCTCGTACCGTTCGACGCTCGTCTCCGGCCAGCGCGAGCAGGCCGCGTTCGCCGTTCCTGCCGACGAGATCGTGCGGGAGGACCTCTCGCAGCTCGTTCCGGTGCGGTCGGTGGTGACGCGGGAGGTCGAGCGCTCGCTCGGGCCAGGCGTACGAGTGAATCGGGTCGCGAGGTTTGCAGGAAGCATCGTCGGGGCCTCCGACGTGACCGGGATCACTGTGCTCGGCCTGCCCAGGAGCTCGATGGCCCGGATCGGAGGCTGGCGCTCCGACTTCGCCGCCGAGAGCACGGGCGAGCTCGCCGCCCGCCTCGACCCGCAGCGCCCGGTCGCGATGCGTGGACCGCGCCTGCCGGCGAACGCACGCCGGCTCGAGCTCCCGGTCACCGTGCGGGGGACCGAAATCGGCGTCGTCGCCTACGTGCACGCGGCCGACGGCTCGTTCATCCCCATGCGGCTCGGCCGCAGCGAGGGCCCGCTGCCGCAGCGGCTCGGAGAGGCCTTGCCCGCGGCGGCCCGCGGCGGCACGCTCGTCGCCTTCCGCTTCGAGCCCCCGCCGAAGCTCGAAGAGCGCGGCGCCGACTCGGGTGCGCCGGCCGTGGGCTCGGTCAGGCTCGGCCGGCCGCTGGTCGACGGCAAGCCGCTGACCGACTACGGCGACTGGATCAGCACCGTCGGCGTCGCGGGTCTCTCGCGGCACTACGGGCTCCGCTTCGGCCTCACGCTGACGAACGAGGTCGACACCTACGTGCGGCCGCGCCAGCCGACGGACGGCCTCCGCATCCCTGCGGTCGTCTCCCCGCGGATGGCGCAGCTCGCCGGGCCGGACCGGCTCCTCGGAGTGGTCACGAACAGCGAGCCGATCGTCTTCCGCGTGGCCGCCGTCGCGCGGCGCTTTCCGGGGATCCCGGAGAGCGAGACCTCGGACTTCGTGGTCGCCGACCGGGCCGCGCTGGAGACGGCGCTGAATGCCTCCTCGCCTGGGTCCGGCTTCCCGACCGAGCTCTGGCTCGATGTGCCGGGGTCCCGGCTGGCCGCGGTCGAAGCGCGCCTCAGGAAGCCGCCCTTCCCCGCGCTCTCGATCTCTTCGCGCTCGGGCCTGGAGCGGTCGCTGCGCAGCGAGCCGGTGGCCCGCGGTGCGCTGGCGATGCTCGAGGCGGCGTCAGTCACGGCGGTCGTGCTCGCGCTGCTCGGCCTGGTTCTGGGTGCGGTCTCCGAGCGCCGCGACGAGGCGGCGGAGCTCTTCGATCTCGAAGCCCAGGGGGTCGCGCCGGCCAGCCTGCGGCGGCAGCTGCGCCTACGCGCGTCGCTGGCCGGGGCCGCGGGTGCGGTCGGAGGCCTGCTCACCGGCCTCGCGCTCTCGCTCCTGGTCGTTCGCTTTGTCGAGCTGACGGCGAACGCGACCGCGCCCGAGCCGCCGCTCGAGCTTTCGGTCGACTGGCTCGCGATCGGCCTCGCGGCGCTCGCGGCGGCGCTGGTCGCGGCGGCGCTGGTCGCGCTCGCCACGCGCCGCGCCTTTCGCGGCGCCGTCCCCGCCCGATACGGGGAGTCCGCATGAAACGCTACGCGTTCGGCTTCACTCTTTCTCGTCCCTATCCCACGCAGGGGGCCGAGCCTGCGCAAGGCTGGGCGTGACGTGAGCGCTGGCGTCGAGGCCCACGATCTCTTCCGCGTGCACGCGACGGCGGAGGGCGACGCGGCTGCGCTGCAGGGCCTGACGCTGACCGTCGCCGAGGGCGAGATCCTCACCGTGCTCGGGCCGAGCGGCGCCGGCAAGACGTCGTTCCTGCGCATCGTCGCCGGGCTCGATCTTCCCTCGGCCGGGACGCTGCGTGTCTTCGGAACCGACCTGCGCAGCCTCCCGCGTGGCGCGCGTGGCCGGTATCGCTCGAGTCTCGGCTACCTCGACCAGCACTACGACCGCGCGTTGGCGCCGGAGCTGACGGCGCGCGAGCTCGTCGCGCTCCGGCTCCGCGCCGACGGCGTGGAGCGTGCGCCTCGCGAGGCGCGTGCCGACGAGATGCTGAAGCGGGTGGGGCTCGCCGGGAAGGCCGACGCACTACCGGCCCAGCTCTCGGGTGGAGAGCAGCAGCGGGTCGCGCTCTGCGCCGCGCTCGCCCACCGGCCGCGGCTGCTGCTCGCGGACGAGCCGACGGGGGAGCTCGACGAGGCAAGCGCGCGGCTCGTGTACGGCGCGATCGCGGAGCTCGCAGCCGCGGAAGGTTGCACCGTCGTGATCGTCAGCCACGACCCGGCTTCGACCGAGATCGCCGACCGCTTCGTGCACATTCGCGACGGGCGCGTGAGCGAAGAGACGGTGCGCGGCGCCGTGGACGAGGGCCTGATCGTCGTCGGCCGCGGCGGCTGGCTGCGGCTGCCGGAGGAGTTCCTCGAGCGCGCCGGGATCGGCAACCGGGCCGCGGCGTCGCTGGAGGACGGCCGGATCGTCGTCACCGCCGCCGGCAGCGACGGCGCGAGGCCCGAGGCGCCCGCGGCCGCGCCGCTCTCGCAGCCGCCGGGCAGGCCGGTCGCGCTCCTGCGGGG
>JBKPHO010000527.1:0-2082 GCA_046729915.1 Actinomycetota bacterium
TCGCGGTCGGCGAGACGCTCACGCACCGCCGCTGACGCTATCGTCCGCCCGCCTTGGCGGACGCATCGCCCAGCGGGGAGGAGCACGACCTCGATCGCGAGCTGATCGAGCTCCTGAACGAGCTGCGGGTCGCGCTCCCGGGCGTGCAGGTGCTGTTCGCGTTCCTGCTTGCGGTCCCGTTCGCGAACGGCTGGCAGCGCGTGACCGACCTCCAGCGCGACGTCTTCTTCGTCGCCTTCGTCGCCACCGCGGCCTCGTCGATCCTGCTGATCGCGCCTTCGGTCCACCACCGCCTGCGCTGGCGTGAGGGCGACAAGGAGCAGATCCTGCGCACGGCGAACCAGCTGGCGATCGCCGGGACCGGCTTCCTCGCGCTGGGGATGACGGCGGCCGTCTTCCTGATCGGGGACATCCTCTTCAAAGGGTGGTGGGCGGCGCTGACGGCCGCTCTCGTCGCCGGAGGGTTCGCCTGGTTCTGGTTCGGGGTGCCGCTCCTCCGCCGCTGAGGCTAGCGGCGGCGCAGCGCGATCCCGTTGAGGATCTCGCGCACGATCCGGTCGGCCACGAGCGCGGTGATGTCGCTCGAGCCGGGCGCGGTCGGGATCACCTCGACCACCTCGGCGCCGACGACGTCGAGCCGCGAGGCGACCTCGCGGCAGGCTCCGAGCAGCTCGCCGCTCGTCATCCCACCGGGCTCGGGCGTCCCCGTGCCGGGCGCGAAGGCGGGATCGAGCACGTCGACGTCGACGCTGAGGTAGACCGGGCCCTCGCCGACGAGCGCCACAGTCCGCTCGACTACCTGCTCGATCCCGAGCTCGCGCACGTCGTGCATGAAGAAGCTCGCGATCCCCTGGTCGGCCTGCCACGCGAACTCGGGCTCGCCGGGCCAGTAGCCGCGCAGGCCGATCTGCACGTAGCGGCGCGGGGCGACCTTGCCGTCCTCAACGAGCCGGAACATCGGCGTTCCGTGCGAGACCTCGACGCCGAAGACCTCGCGGCCGGTGTCGGTGTGCGTGTCGAAGTGGACAAGCCCGACCGGCCCGTGCCGGGCGGCGACGGCGCGGATGTCTGGCTCCGCGATCGAGTGGTCGCCGCCGAGCACGATCGGCAGGACGCCTGCGTCGAGCACCTGGCCGACGAGCTCGAAGATCGCCTCGTGCGAGCCTGGTGCGTCGGCGGGCAGCACCGCCGCGTCGCCGAAGTCGACGATCCTCAGCTCCTCGAAGGCGTCGACCTTCGACTCCAGGTGCGGCCCGGCCGGGCACGAGGCGGCACGGATCGCCCGGGGTGCGAACCGCGCGCCCGGCCGGTCGGAGACGAGATCGTCGGTGGGCGCGCCGACGATCGCGACGTCGAAGCCCGCGAGCTCGGCGGGATCCTGCGTGTAGGGCGCGCCGCCGTAGGTGAGCAGTCCGGCGTAGTCGGGCTTCTCGCCGTACTGACGCCAGCGCTCGAGCGGGTCGATCACGGGGCGATTGTCGCGTGCTCCACGGAAAGGCGCTCGTGGACGAGCCGCTCGGCCTCGACGGCCGCGGACGGGTGGGAGGCGACGCTCGCCAGGAAGCGCGCCTTGTCGAGGGCGTAGAGGCGAGCGTCCGTGCCGGCGGTGACGGTCGCGGTCCGCGGCACGTCGCGAAGCAGGGCGAGCTCGCCGAAGCCCTCGCCGCGGCCGGCCCGCCCCAGCTCGCGGCCGCCGGCCGTGACCTCGAGCTCGCCCTCGGCAACGACGTAGAAGCGGTCGCCGGGCTCTCCCTCGCTCACGACCGCCGTCCCGGCCGGCACGCGCACCTCGACGAGCCCGTGCGCCAGCCCTTCCAGCTCGGGTGCGCCGAGCGGCGCGAACAACGGCAGCGAGCGCAGGAGCGCGATCTCGACCACGGGCACCGGCGCGCGGCGGTCGATCTCGGCGAGACGGCGCCCCACGACTAGCACAGTGAGCGGCAGCAGCACGCCGACGCCGAGGACGGCCCAGCGTGCCCCGGCGAGGCCGACGAGCGCCGGCGTCAGCAGGGAACCGATCGCGAGCCCGGCCATCGAGAGGCCCTCGAGCACGCCGAAGACCCGCGAGAGCACGTCGCCCGG
>JBKPHO010000528.1:0-1038 GCA_046729915.1 Actinomycetota bacterium
AGCGTGGCCATCAGGCGTGAGTTCGGCTCGTCATGTGGGATTCCTGGGCTAGGCCTGGTTGAAGAAGCCGTGCTCGAGCAGCCGCGCCCGCTCCTCCGCCGAGACCTGGACGTTTCTCGGCGTGAGCAGGAAGACCTTGTCTGCCACGCGCTGCATGCCGCCGTCGAGCGCGTAGGTCAGGCCGCTCGTGAAGTCGATCAGGCGCTTCGAGAGCTCCTGGTCGGCGCCCTGGAGATTGAGGATCACGGGGATCGCGTCCTTGAACTTGTCCGCGATCTGCTGGGCGTCGTTGAAGCTCCGCGGCACGACGAGGTGCACCTGCACCGACGGCACGGCCCGCATCGGCATCGCAACCGCCGCGTCGGGCGGGCGGCGGTTCCCGCGCGGCCGCGCGGCCGTCCTCGGTGCCTCCTCGGCGGGGTCCGGGTCGGTCCAGTCGTCGAACTCCTGCTGGCGGCCCCGCGGTGTGAGCCGCCGCACGTTCGGGCGCTCGCTGTAGGTGCGCTCGAGGTCCTCCTCGGTGAGGTACCCGTCCTCGTCCCACTCGTCCTCTTCCTCGGCGATCCCGAAGTAGACGAGCGTCCGGTTCCAAACGTCTGCAAATCCCATGGTTCGCGGATGTTAACGCTGATACAGCACGGACCCCAGCCGCACCATCGTCGCGCCCTCGTCGGCGGCGACGCGGTAGTCCTGGCTCGTGCCCATCGAGAGCTCGTGCAGGCCGTGGCGCTCTCCGAGCTCGCGCAGGCGCCGGAAATACGGCCTGGAGTCCTCGGGGTCGCTCGCCGCCGGTGGCATCGTCATCAAGCCGACCACCTTCCCGTAGAGACCCAGGAAGTCCTCCAGGTCGGCCTCCTGGATGCCCGACTTCGTCGCCTCGCCGGAGAGGTTGACCTCGACAAGGGCAGGGATCGTCAGCCGCTTCGCGGCCGATTGGCTGGCGAGCGAATGGCAGAGCTCGCAGAGCTCGTTGATGGCCTTCGCCTTGCGGCTCTGGAGGTGGCCGATGAAGTGCCAGCGGAACGCATCGCCGTAGCG
>JBKPHO010000529.1:0-11116 GCA_046729915.1 Actinomycetota bacterium
AAGAAGCCGCCGACGAACTCCGCCAGCGTGAAGTGCCAGCCGAGGAAGATCCACAGGACGATGCCGATCTCGAAGACGAGGTTGGTCGAGGCGAACTGGAAGACCATCGCCGAGGCGAAGCTTGCGCCCTTCTGGAAGAGCGATTTGGCGATCGCGACCGCGGCGTAGCTGCAGGACGACGACGCCGCGCCGAGTCCGGTGGCCAGCGCGAGCGTCCCGGGCCCGCGGCCGCCAAGCGCCTGCTCGAGCCGCCGCCGGGGGACCCAGGCCTGGACGATCCCGGAGAGCAGGAAGCCGAGCACGAGCGCCCACCAGACCTCCCACGCCATCCGGAAGGCGTTCCAGAGCCCGTCGCCGATCGCGCCGAGGACGTCCATCCCGCCGCGACGATAGCGACGGGCAGCAGGCCTGGTTCAGCCGGGGAAGGCGGCTCCTTCGCCGCTCAGCACCTGCGGCATCTCACGGCGGATCGTCCGCACCTGTCTGCCGGTGCTCAAGTTGACGATCGAGTAACGGCTGTTGGGCGGATGCGCAATGAACGCGCGCGGCCCAACGACCTGCACGTCGTAGATCGCGCGGCCAGGGAGGACGTGGAACCGCCGGACCCCGGTTCGGTCGTAGATGCTCACCCCCGTTGCGATCGCCCGCTGGGTGCCACTATCCCAGCCCCATCCCCACGAGAGGAGGGCGTGCCTCGCAACGACGAGTGCGGAGGAACGCGGATCGACCAGCTGGGCCTGCCAGGTCCTGGTGTCGATCACGGTGAGCCCGCTCGGCCGCTCTCGCCCGGCGAGGCCGCTTCCCAACTGGTACGGAGACGCATCGCGGCCGAACACGGCCAGCCGTCCATCGCCAAGCCAGAGGGCATAGCGCCAGCTCCCCGCCAACGGGCCCTTCGCTTCGGCCGCCGGCTCGAGCCAGTCGTGTAGCCGGCCGAGCAGTGAGACCGGTTGCGTCGTCGTGTGGTACGCAACGGCCAGCGTGCCCAGGTCGACCTCGGCAACCGGGCAACCCGCCGCCACCGCGTAAGCCCGGCCGCCTTCTCGATCGACGGCCACGCCGGCTCCATCGCTGCGCGGCACGCCGTCGCCCGTCTGTCGGGCTCCCGCCTCGATTCGTTCGAGCGTGATCGAGCGGAACGTGCCCTCCGCCGTCGCGACTACGAGCTGGACCGGCCCCCAGCGCTGGCCTTCGAGCACGAGCACGAGCGCATCCTTCGCCCTCGCGAGCGCGATCACCCTTCCCTCCAGCTCGCGCTGCGCGAGGACGTCGCCGGTCGAGGGATCGATGACGGCGATCCGGTCCACGACGACCGTTGCGTCGTTCTCCCCCCGCTGCGCGCTCCGTATGACGGCCAGCAGGCGATCGGAAGCGAGCCAGTGCATCGACAGGACCTCGCCGTAGAATCCGAACGTCACGTCTCGCACGCTGCGAAGCGTCCGAGCGTTGGCGATCCGGATCTGTGCCGGTGTGAAAGTGAGCTCGCCCGTGTCCTGGTTGCCGACCGCGAGCAGGTGTCGGTCCGGCGAGTAGCTCCAGCCGACGACCGAATAGCCAACGAGACCGAGCTTGCGACCCGGACGGATCATCAACGTCTTCGGGTCCAGTCGAACGAGCCTGGCCTGACTCCGTCCGTACTGGATTCCCAGCAACGGCGAGGCCGGAGCGGCGGCACGCAGTACGAGAGGCCGTTCCAGCCCCTTGCGGGGGCCGAGACCGGCGACGGCGACGCCTGCTGAGAACGCCACCGCGATCAGAACGGCGGCCAACCTCTTCATGGCTTTGCAGGTCGTACACCGCACGAGACCGTGCGGTTCCCCGACGCTACTCGACCGTGACGGTCTTGGCCAGGTTGCGCGGCTGGTCGACGTTCAGGCCGCGCAGACGGGCGATGCGATAGGCCAGCAGCTGGAGGGGCACGACGGCGAGCACGGCCTGCAGGAAGGCGGGCGAGCGCGGGATGTAGATCACGTCGTCCGCGTGGTGCTGGATGTCCTCGTTGCCGTCGGTCGCGATCGCGATCACATGCGCGCCGCGCGCGCGGGTCTCCTGGATGTTGGAGACGACCTTGTCGTAGATCACCTTCTGGTCGGTCGCGACGCAGACAACCGGAGTGCCCTCGTCGAGCAGCGCGATCGGGCCGTGCTTCATCTCCCCCGCCGAGTACGCGTCGGTCGGGATGTACGAGATCTCCTTCAGCTTGAGGGCGCCCTCCAGCGCCACTGGCAGCCCGATGTGGCGGCCGAGATAGAGGAAGAACTGCTTGTCGTAGAAGCGCTGGGCGATCTCCTCGACCGGATGGTCGCCGTCGAGGAACCGCTCGATCTTGTCGGGCAGCGTGTAGAGCTGGTCGAGGATGAACTCGAGCTCCTCCGCCGGCATCGTCCCGCGGACCTGCGCGAGCTTCAGCCCGATCAGCGCGAGCAGGGCGACCTGCGCGGTGAACGTCTTCGAGGCTGCGACCCCGATCTCCAGGCCGCAGCGGGTGTAGAGCACGGAGTCGGCCTCGCGCGTGATCTGTGAGCCCATCAGGTTGGTGATCGCGAGCGTGCGCGCGCCGAGCTCCCCGGCAAGCTTGACGGCGTTGATCGTGTCGCGCGACTCGCCCGACTGCGAGATCCCGATCACGAGGGTGTCCTTCGAGAGGACGGGGTTGCGGTAGATCCACTCGCTCGCGATGTCGGGCTCGACCGGGAGCCGCGCCCACTCCTCGATCATGTACCGGCCGACGACTCCGGCGTGGTACGACGTGCCCGCCGCCACGATCACGATTCGCCGGAGGTTGCGGAGCTGCTCCTCGGTCATTCCGAGGCTCTCGAGCACGAGCGTCCCGTGCCTGACGCGGTCGCCGAGCGTCTCCCCCACCGCGACCGGCTGGTCGTAGATCTCCTTGAGCATGAACGTCTCGTAGCCGCTCTTCTCGGCCGCGTCGAGGTCCCAGTCGACCTCCACGACCTCGCGCTCGAGCTCGCCGTCCTCGACCGAGACGAAGCGAGATCCCTCGGGCGTGATCGAGACGATCTCGCCGTCTTCGATCAGCTGGATCGAGCGCGTCTCACAGATGAACGCGGCGGCCATGGAGGCGAGGAACATCTCGCCGCTGCCCACGCCCACGAGCAGCGGGCACTGGAGCCGCGCGCCGACGAGCTCCGCGGGATGGTCGTGGTGGATGACGACGAACGCGAAGTGGCCCTCGAGCTCGCGGTAGGCGGCGCGGGTCGCCTCGAGCAGGTCGCCCTGGTAGTGGCGCTCGATCAGGTGGACGACGACTTCGGCGTCCGTCTCGGTGTCGAAGGTGTGGCCCTCGGCTTCGAGCGAGCCCTTGAGCTCGCGGTAGTTCTCCACAATGCCGTTCAGAACGATGGCGAGCTTGCCGGCGTCGCAGCCGGTGAGCGGGTGCGCGTTCTGCTCGGTGACGGCGCCGTGGGTCGCCCAGCGGGTGTGGCCGAGGCCGGTCGTGGCCTGCGAGCCGTTCGAGCCCGCCTCCTGCTTCAGGACCTGGAGGTTGCCGACGGCGCGGACGTAGTCGAGCCCGCCGTCCTCGCGGAGCGCGATCCCGGCGGAGTCGTAGCCGCGGTACTCGAGCCGCTCGAGGCCTCCGAGCAAGAGGTCCTTACAGGCCCTGTGGCCGACGTATCCGATGATGCCGCACACGCCGAAACCTCCATTTAGACGCGAAAGGCCCGGCTGCTCTCCGGCCCGTCGTCGGGTCGGTCAGCCGAGCTCTCGTCTCACGAGAGCGCTGATCGTAGCACAGGCCTGTTCGGCTTCCAACCGATTTTCAGCCTCGGCTAAAACTCGGATGACGGGCTCGGTTCCGGATGGACGGACGAGCACGCGCCCGCGGCCGTCGAGGCGGGTGTTCAGGCGCTCCACTTCCCGGAGCAGCGCCTGCGGCAAGCTCTTGGCGGCTACGCGGATGTTCTCCTTAGCCTGCGGGAAGCGCGGCATTACCGCAGCGGCCTCCTCCAGCGACCGCCCCTCGAGCGCCGCGCAGAGCAGCAGCGCCGCGGCCAGGCCGTCGCCGGTGACGTGGTCGCGCAGGTAGATGATGTGGCCCGACTGCTCGCCACCGAGGAGCCCGCCCTCGCGCCGCAGCGCCTCGAGCACGTAGCGGTCGCCGACGTCGGTCGTGACGACCCGGACCCCGTGCTGCTCGGCGAGGCGGTGGAGGCCGAGGTTCGCCATCACCGTGACAGCGATCAGCTCGACCTCGAGGTGCAGCATCAGGATCGCCACGATCTGGTCACCGTCCACGACCTGTCCGCGCGCGTCGACCGCGAGCATCCGGTCGCCGTCACCGTCGAACGCGATGCCCAGGTCGGCGCCGGAGCTAGTAACAGCCTGTTGCAAAGTCCGGAGATCGGTGGCGCCGCAGCCGACGTTGATGTTCGTGCCGTCGGGATCCGAGCCGATCGTCTCGACGCGGGCGCCGAGGCGCTCGAAGGCCGTGGGCGCGATTCCGGAGTAGGCGCCGTTCGCGCAGTCGACCACCAGCTCGAGGCCGGAGAGGTCTGAGCCGAAGCGCTCGAGGATGTGGTCGAGGTAGCTGTCGGTGGCGACGCCGACGTGGTCGACTTCGCCCGTCGGCCCCTCGTAAGCCGCGTCGAAGAGCGCCTCGATCTCCTCCTCGGCGGCGTCGGAGAGCTTCTGGCCCTCGCGGTCGAACAGCTTGACCCCGTTGTACTCGGGGGGGTTGTGCGAGGCCGAGATGACCGCGCCGAGGTCGAGGGCGAGCAGGGCGACGGCCGGGGTCGGCAGCACGCCCGCGAGAACGGCGTTGCCGCCGGCCGAGACGACGCCGCGGGCGAACGCCTCCTCGAGCTCCACGCCCGAGGCGCGGGTGTCGCGCCCGACGAAGACGCGCCCGCCTTTCGACCAGAGCGTCGCAGCGCGGCCGAGCCGCTCGACGAGCTCCGGCGTCAGGTCGTGTCCGACGACCCCCCGGACCCCGTCGGTTCCGAAATACCTCCTGGCCACGGCGGCGGAGCCTATCCAGGAGCGCGCGGAGACCGCGCTCTCCGCGCGCGTTCCACCCGCTCGCTCAGCGCGGGGCAACCTCGTCAAGCGCTAAAGCGGAGCTTTAGCGCTTACTGAACTGTGGCGCCTTGCGGGCCTTGTGGAGGCCGGCCTTCTTGCGCTCGACGATCCTCGCGTCGCGCGTCAGGAAGCCGGCGCGCTTGAGCGCGACGCGCAGCTCCGGGTCGGCCTCGACCAGCGCTCGGGCAATGCCGTGGCGGACCGCGCCTGCCTGGCCGCTCGGGCCGCCGCCGTGCACGCGCACGCGGAGGTCGAACGTCCCCTCGACCCCTGCGACCTTCAGCGGCGAGAGCGCCAGCTCGCGATGCGTCGCGCGCGGGAAGTACTGCTCGACCGTGCGGCCGTTGAACCATGTCGTCCCGTCGCCGGGCCGCAGGATCACGCGCGCGACCGAGGTCTTGCGCTTGCCGGTGCCGTGGTATTGGGCGAGCTCGGTCACGCCTTCACCTCCAGGTCCTGCGGCGCCTGGGCCTCGTGCGGGTGCTCCGGCCCGGCGTAGATCTTCAGCTTGCGTATCTGGGCGCGTGCGAGCCGGTTGCGCGGGAGCATCCCCTTGACCGCCTTGCGCAGCACCTCGGTCGGCCGGCGCTCGAGCTCGTCCCGCAGGGGCCGGCTCTTGAGCCCGCCGGGGTATCCGGAGTGGCGGAAGTAGAGCTTGTCGTCGAGCTTCTTGCCCGTGACCGCGATCTTCTCGGCGTTGACGACGACGACGAAGTCGCCGGTGTCGACGTGCGGCGTGTACTGGGGCTTGCCCTTGCCGCGCAGCGTGTCCGCGATCTGCGTAGCGAGACGCCCCAGCGTCTTTCCTTCCGCGTCGACGAGGTACCAGCGGCGCTCGACCTCGCCCGGCTTTGCAGTCCAAGTCTTCATTTTCTGTGTTCGCCGGTGCCAGACTGAAGTCAGGCACCGGATTCATTGAAACGGCGGACTGGGCGTCCGCCGGAGCGGAATCGTAGCAGCCGTACCGCCGAAACCGGCGGCCGGCTTGACACCCTGGTTGCGGGTGCCAGACTGATCTCGTACTGAAGTTGACCTCTCGCCAAATTGCTAGGAGGTGCTGCGGTGGCGGACGCACATCCGACTGATCTGCGCTCGTTACGCTCCTGGACGTTCATCACGAGCCACGCGCAGGTCCTGCTCGCACTCGCGCGTGAACCCACCGCCACCGTTTCGAAGCTCGCGGCCGCGGCCGAGATCACGGAACGCTCGGCGTATCGGATCCTCGCCGACCTCCAGCAAGCCGGCTACGTCCGACGCCGGAAGGTCGGCCGGCAGAACGCCTATGAGATCAACCCGAGCCTGCCCCTTCGCGATCCCACGGTCGAGAACGAGCCCGTGCGCGACCTACTGAGCCTCGCCTCCGACGCCGACGTCGAAGCGCATCGCCAGCTGCAGCGGGCCCGCTTGGTCGGGCACGAGACTGCGGCCTAGCCGGCACCTGTCGCTCTTTTCAGGTCGAAAATGTCAGCTGTTCCGCGCGGCAGGGCCGAGTAGCATCGCGGGTAACTGCGGGTGGTGTCCTCGGGAGGGGGACCCACATGGTCAAAGCACGTCGACGTACAGGAAGCCCCACCCCACGGGTGAGCGTGGGATGGGGCGTTCGCACCGACCTCCTTTGCCCCGACGCTCTGCAAGAGACGCGGAGGGAGGTGGTACCTGGCTGATTCTACTGGCGCCTCGAGGCGCTGACTTGTTTCTGTAGACGACGTTCACCCAGCGAAGGGTGAGTTCGACCCAAGGAGGGTTGCAACTGATGCGTCTGAAGAAACGCTATGTGGTGGTTGCCGCACTCGTAGGTGCGATCGCGGCCATCTCGACAGTGGCGTTCGCCGAGAGCCCGCACTTCATCGGCACGCCGACGTGCACGAAATCGCTCACAAGCGGGCTCACCTGCAGCGGAAAGGCCGCCGGCCTCGGCAACGGTCCGACAGCGGCGTTCCTGACCGCGAGCTCGGTCACGGCGACGTACGAGTGCGTCAACAAGGGTGGCAACGTCGCGCCCGGCCAGCCGGTCGTGACGCAGGCCGTGACCGGCCCGACCCAGAACATCACGCCGCGCAACGGGCAGATCGTCTTCTCGCCCAACATCCCGCCGCCGGCGACACCGAGCCCAGCGGCCACGTGTCCGAACGGCAACTGGTCGGTGCGGCTCACCTCGCTCACGTACACCAACGTCGTGCTGCACATCCAGCAGCCGCCGGGGACAGACGTGCTGACGTTCAGCTTCGGCACGATCGATCCGTAAGAGCGAGATGCGGTTGGATCTGCCTCTTGTGGCAGAGAGATCGGGGAGAGCCGCTTCGGCGGCTCTCCCTCCCAAGGAACACGTTCGTTCGGCTCGCCCCGGAGTGGAGGTCGGCGCCAACCATCGGCCGACATCCAATCGCCTCGCGTGCGATGTGTGCGGATATCCGCGTACTCCAGACGAGCGACACCGGCTCGTCTGGGCAAGCGACCGTGCCGCCCAACTCGTTGTCGCGGAGTTGTGTCGCGACTGCGCCACATTCGTCGACCAACTCCTCGAGCTCTACGCAGGCCGTGATCGTGATGCCATCAAACTGGTGCAGGAGATCCTCGCCCAGTCGCCACCGCGTACGGTGCACCCCCGCGTCCTGGTCTCCACAGCACGTGGGATGCTCTACCTGCTGATCGCCATAGCCTCCTTCTTGCTCGTAACCCTCGTCACCTCGCGCGGCCGTTAGGAGTTGGCGGATCCACACCGTCGAAGCAGCGATCCGTAGACCGCTGAGCTGGTGAAGCGGCAGCACGCGAACGGGCCGGAACAGACCCGGTCCCCGCGTTCGACGTGGCGCTGAGGCAGTGCCGGAGGCCCTCGGCGAATGCAATCGCGCCGCCGTGTGACGGGTGGCGGACGTACGAGCCTCCGAGAACGGCGTGCGCCAGCCGTCCGACGGGGATGGCCACGCGGCCGCGGGTGAGCTCCTGCAGGTAAGGAAGTCCGGCCTCGATCTCGACCCTCGTTGGACGCCTGTTCGACTGCTCGGTTCCCGGGTGCGTGGGGACGACGTTCCAGAGCAGCACGTCCTCCTCGATGTCGAGCGCGGCGAGAACGCGGTGCACGATCGTCGCGGTGGCCTCGGCAGGCCCGGCGCGGGAGATCTGGTGCTCCGACGTGAACGGAATCCCCGAGACGCGTGCGCCGCGATAGCCCGGAGCCTCGCCGACGAGGAGCAGCGGCGCGTCGCGGCGAGCGTTCAGGTAGCCGAGGAGCCGCTCGCGGCGCGTCGCGGCGCCGTCCCCGTCACGATAGAAGTTGAACGTCGCGCCGATCTCGGCGCGCGCAAGCCGCTCGATGAGCTCTTCCATCCGCATCCGGACTCTGACGGACGGCGGCCAGCCGGCGCTGGAGGTCGCGCGCGAGGTCGCGGAGTTCATCGCCGCCGCGCGCAGCACCCTCGAACTCGCGCAGTACGACTTCCACCTCGGCGAGGAGACCGCGGCGGTGGTCGGCGGCGCCCTCCGGGAAGCTGAGGCCCGCGGCGTCGCAGTGCGGATCCTCTACAACGTCGACCACGCTAACCCGATCCCCGTCCCTCCGCCGCCCGAGCCGGACGCGCAACTGATTGCGTCTTTGGGAGTGCCGGCGAGCGCCGTCGCCGGCGTGCCCGACCTGATGCACCACAAGTACGTCGTCCGCGACGGGGAGGCGGTGCTGACCGGATCGACCAACTGGACCGACGATTCCTGGTCCCGGCAGGAGAACGTCGTGGTAACGGTCGCCTCCGCCGAGCTGGGGCGGGCCTTCACGCTCAACTTCGAGGAGCTCTGGAAGGACGGTGACGTGGAGCACAGCGGCTTCGTCGAGCCGCGCACGGTCGAGGTGGACGGCCGGCGCGTGCGGCCGTGGTTCACGCCCGGCTTCGCGGAGGCGCTCACGCACCGGATCGCAAAGAAGGTCGGCCGGGCGCAACGCGTGCGGATCTGCTCCCCGGTCATCACTTCGGCGCCAGTGCTCGGGACGCTGGCGCAGAGGATCGCGGACGGGAGCGCCGACATCGCGGGCTGTGTCGACGCGACGCAGGTCGAGGACGTGATCCGCCAGTGGCGGGCGGACGGCAACGTGACCTGGAAGATTCCGCTCTTGGAGCAGGTTCTTGCCGGCGAGTTCAGCGGGAAGCGCTCCGAGCCCTGGGAGATCGGCAGTTTGCACAACTTCATGCACGCCAAGGTGGTCGTCGCCGACGACGTCGTGTTCGTGGGGTCGTTCAACCTCTCGCACTCGGGCGAGAAGAACGCCGAGAACGTGCTCGAGCTCGAGGACCCTGAGCTCGCTGCGCGCCTGAGCGCGTTTGTGGACGACGTGCGTCGGCGGTACCCCGCGTTCGGCCCCCGCGGCGATTCTGCCGGCTAGGGTCGCGGCGCAGGCTGCGATTCAACCGCTTTCAGGCGCATCTGTGGATGAAGCGACACGCTCTCGGCGCCACTCGGACGTGGCCGAAAGGGAGATGTCTCTCGGCCCCGGCGGTTACTCCCACTCGATCGTCGACGGCGGCTTCGAGGTGATGTCGAGCACCACGCGGTTCACCGCAGGCACCTCGTTCACGATCCGCGACGAGATCGTCTCGAGCAGGTCGTACGGCAACCGCGCCCAGTCAGCCGTCATCGCGTCGTCGCTCGTGACCGCCCGCACGACGACCGGGTAGCCGTAGGTCCGCTCGTCGCCCTGCACGCCGACCGAACGAATCGCCGGCAAGACCGCGAACGACTGCCAGAGCTCGCGGTACAACCCCGCCCGCCGGATCTCCTCCTGCAGGATCGCGTCGGCCTCCCGCAGGATCTCCAGCCGCTCCCGCGTCACCTCGCCGATGATCCGAATCGCGAGCCCCGGCCCCGGGAAGGGCTGGCGCCAGACCATCCGCTCCGGCAGCCAGAGCTCCTCGCCAACCCGCCGCACCTCGTCCTTGAACAGCAGCCGCAGCGGCTCGACGAGCTCCATCTCCATCTCATCGGGAAGCCCGCCGACGTTGTGGTGCGACTTGATCGTCGCCGCGACCGCCGCGTCGCCGCCGGACTCGATCACGTCCGAGTAGAGCGTCCCCTGCACGAGGAACCGCACCCGGTCCGAAGGCGCCGACTGGGCGGCGCCGTTTCGAGGGCGTGCGGGCTTCGCACGCGCGCCCGCCTGCATTCGCGCGGACTCTTCTTCGAAGACGCGGATGAACTCCTCGCCGACGGCCTTCCGCTTCGCCTCGGGATCGGCGACTCCCTCGAGCCGCGACAGGAAGCGCTGCTCAGCCGAGACGTGCACGAGCGGCACGTGGAAGTGACCCTCGAACGTCTCGACCACCTGCACCGCCTCGTCCTTGCGCAGCAGCCCGTGGTCGACGAACACGCAGACGAGCTGGTCTCCGACGGCCTTGTGCACGAGCAGCGCCGCCACCGCCGAGTCGACGCCGCCGGACAGGGCGCACAGCACCCGCTCCGAGCCCACCTGCGCCCGGATCCGCTCGACCTGCTCCTCGATCACCGCCGCGGCCGTCCAGGTCGGCGGCGCGTCCGCGACCGAGTAGAGGAAGTTCTTCAGCAGCTCTTGGCCGTGCGGCGTGTGCACGACCTCCGGGTGGAACTGAACGCCGTAGAGCTGCCGCTCCGGATCCTCGAAGGCCGCGATCGCCGCGGCCGGCGAGCCCGCCGTGACGCTGGCGCCCTCAGGCGGCGCGGTGACCGAATCGCGGTGGCTCATCCATCCGGTCTGCTCCTCGGGAAGGCCGGCGAACAGCTCGCTCGCGCCGCCCGCAGCCCGCACATTCGTCTTCCCGAACTCCGAGACGCCGGTGCGCTCGACGGCTCCGCCGAGCTCCTGCGCCATCAGCTGCATGCCGTAGCAGATGCCGAGCGTCGGTACCCCGAGCGAGAAGAGCCCAGGGTCGACCCGCGGCGCCCCCGGCGCATAGACCGACGCCGGCCCGCCCGACAGGACGAGCGCCCGCGGCCGCCGCGCCTGCGCCTCCGCCGCCGAGATCGAGTGCGGTACGAGCTCCGAGTAGACCCGCGCCTCCCGCACCCGCCGCGCGATCAGCTGCGCGTACTGGCCCCCGCAGTCGAGCACGAGCAC